>NZ_JAPPTP010000026.1:0-60040 GCF_027587155.1 Vibrio sp. T11.5 | reverse complement strand
CAACGTTATATGTAATCAATGCCAATTAAAGTAGTATATTACTCTTCACGACTAACACTTTCCCAAGGCGTGTTTTCCCCCCAATCTGTGTTGCCTCCAGCCACTTGAACTTACACGTACTGAAATCACCACACCTGAACAGGTATGGTTGTGTTTTGTTCGAGACATAACAGTTGTGTAATTAGTATTAGGGTTAGCGCTATGCTTGCGAAGATAACGTTCATGCTTAAAAAGGGATAACACGCACGCTCGTTTTTATATAATCACAGAATATATAGCTTGATATATTTACATTAATTTTTAGTCACTTATGATAGGTTGATGGCAAGTCGGGCAGACAGGAAAACGAGGCTGCCTGTTATTAATAATGTTATATATCAATGAAAGGAATACGAAAAGATGTCAGAGAAATATATGCTTAGAGCCTTAGAAATTTCTAAGAATGCATTACCCTTTTGTATTCCAAATCCCCCTGTTGGTTGTGTTCTTGTCAAAAATGGCGAGGTGGTGGCCGAAGGGTATACACAATCAATAGGCGGTAACCATGCAGAAGTTCAGGCTCTTGAATCCTATTCTGCTTCAAAAGAAGGTGTTACCGCGTATGTAACGTTGGAACCTTGTTCCTTTGTTGGTCGGACTCCCGCTTGTGCCAACACATTAGTTGAATCGGGCGTAAGGCATGTCGTTGTCGCTATGTTGGATCCAGATACTCGTAATAGTGGAAGGGGTATCGAAATCCTAAGGCAGGCGGGTGTCTCCGTACAAGTTGGTTTATGTGCAGAGCAAGTCAGTGCTTTCTTGGAGCCATACTTAAGTCAATCGTAAAGGCATATGACGAACTGCCAACGCTCGGTAATTTAGGTCAAGAGTGTTGGAATGCGTTGCTAGCCACTTAGCAGGGCGTTAGCCAACTATCGTAGTTTCTAGGTATAAAAATGATTCCAATAAATAATTCGATTGTTTCCGGAGTGGCACTGTCGGAAATAAACGGTGAAACAAAGATGCTTCTAATGAAGCGAGTGAAAGGCGGCTTCTGGTGCCATGTCGCAGGTTCAATGGAAGAAGGTGAATTGCCTTGGCAAACCATCGTTCGAGAGTTTCAGGAAGAAACCCAGATTGAAGTGACAGAACTTTACAATGGTCAATTCCTAGAGCAGTTTTATGAGTCCTACTCGAACGTTATTGAAGCCATTCCAGTCTTTGTAGTTAAGTGTCCAGCGAATCAAGAAGTCGCTCTTAATCATGAACACACGGATTTTAAATGGTGTAGCTTAGAAGAAGCGTTAGAGTTATCGCCTTTTCCAACACAACATGCAGCATTCAAGCATGTTTGGGAGTATTTTGTAGACAAGCCTATTAATGAGCTATGTCGTATAAAACTCGGCTAAAAAACGACACAAAGTGTCAATGATTAATTTCTAGTCACTTGTGATCGTAAATGAGGCAGACGGAAAACGAGACTGTCTGTTATTAAGCATGTGAGGTCTCAGGAGGAAAGGATGCCCAAAGTAGTTTCAGTCAGTAAATGTGCTGAGCACACTTTTTCTAAATCAATTGCTGATTCAATATTACTGATTGAGGGAGAAGGCGTTGAAGGAGATGCCCATCGAGGAAAAACGGTAAAGCACCGTTCAAGAGTAAAAGTCGACCCCAATCAGCCAAATCTTAGACAAGTTCACCTTATTCATAATGAACTATTCTCCGAGCTTAAATCTAAAGGGTTTGAAGTTGAGCCAGCATCACTTGGGGAAAACATCACAACATCAGGCATTGACTTACTAGGGTTACCAAGAGACAGCGTAATTAGGTTTAGCAGTGGAGCAGAGGTTTTGATTACAGGTCTTCGCAACCCTTGCCCTCAAATCGAGGCATACCAGACTGGGTTATTGTCTGCTGTTTTGTGCAAAGATAGCTCAGGAAGGTTAGTTCGTAAGGCTGGGGTAATGGGAGTCGTCAAAGTCGGTGGTCGAGTTTCTGCAGGCGATAGCATCGTCGTTGAGTTACCCGATGAGCCATTCCATGCTCTAGAAAGGGTTTAAGCTGGCGTGATACGTAAATGAGGAAACATGAAAAATCAGGGAAAGTTGTTCTTCTTCTGTGGCAAGATGGGAGCAGGTAAATCAACCAAATCAAAGTGTGTTGCTGCTGAAAACAATGCGGTTCTTGTTTCAGAAGATGATTGGCTGTCAGCTCATTACCCCTCACAAATTCAAACGTTTGATGACTACATTAAGTACTCAACTCTTATCAAACCTTTTGTTAGAAGCCATATTCAAAGTTTGTTGAATGTTGGGGTCAACGTTGTCATGGATTTTCCAGCGAATACTATTAAACAAAGAGCTTGGTTCATATCACTGTGCGTCGAAGTAGGGAGTGAGCATGAACTTTGGTATTTAGACCTAACAGATGAGCAATGCTTATCCCATATTGCTAAACGCCGAGTTGAACAACCAGAAAGAGCTATGTTTGACACAGAGGCTGTGTTTTATCATGTCACTCAGTATTTTGAAGCTCCAGCAGCGAGTGAAAATCTTAGTTTAGTGCGAGTGGGATGATACGCATACAAACCTTTAAGACAGATTTACAAACCTTGGCATTGTTTATATGCGTCGGTTGATGTGTTTAGGGTATTATGCGGAGGAAAAGGTATGGTGTTGCTCACCACTGAATTGGACAACTTGTTATAGTGTCTGTCCCAATTAGATTCTCCAATTAGATTCTCCAATTAGATTCTACTTAAGGCTAATCCCCAATAATTAGGAATGCAAATGAATATGCCGATTTTGAGGAGTGTGTTGATACTACTTGGTCTAACAACTCCACATTTGGGATACACAAATGAGTCTCAGAGCTCTGAATTAGTAAAATATGGTCAAATCTATACTCAGCTGATTCAAAATCAACTAGATAACATCAATGAAGTTAATGGCCAAAAATGTGAGTTTCAGATTTCGTTAAACTCTCATGGTAAAGTTATGTCGCTTAGCTCATCTGGCCATGAAAAGCTGTGCCAAGCAGGTGAAGCTGCGGTCAAACGAGTTGACGTATTTCCTTTACCAAAGAGTAATGTAGCCACGCAGCTACAACAAATTACATTGACCTTAAATTTCATGTAAAGGCGTAACATTAGACGATGGCGTCGATAGTTAATCTTTGGCGCCATGGCTATCCGAGATAACACTGCCTCGAAGCATAGAATTTAATATCACAACCATCTTTCACACACAGGCAACGATTGCCATTTTCTGGTTTTCCTACCGAAAGAATCTGTTACAGTGTCTGTCCTAATTAGATTTAGTGTTTACGGCACAATGCTTTAGGCAGGTGGTAATCTTGTTCACTACTTAATCGGGCGTTAGCACTCAGGATCATACAACAAGGAGGGTTTATGTTTCCATTAGAGGTATTTGTTACTTATACATTGGCTTGTTTATTGTTAGTTGTTTCGCCTGGGCCAGATAATTTACTCGCAATCGGCCGTGGTTTAAGTCAAGGTCGATTGGCGGCAATAATGTCAGGAATGTCTTCTGGGGCCGGTATCTTGTTTCATGTCGTGGCAGCTACCTTTGGGCTCACTCTTCTAATTCAAACCTCTGAAGTGGCATTTTACGTAGTAAAATTCGTTGGTGCTGCTTACTTAATTGGGTTGGGTGTGAAAGTGCTTCGTTCGAGAAACCTGTTCTCATTGGAGCCTGCGAAAAAACAGCCACTGAAAGTGATATTCTCAACTGGCTTTCTATCAGCAGCGCTTAACCCGAAGCCAGGTATGTTTGTTCTTGCTTTTGTACCTCAATTTGTAAACCCAAGCTTAGGTTCAGTGACGACTCAAATGATCGGTTATGGCGTCTGGTTTGCGTTATTAACGGCCGTTGGCTTTAGTTTAATGGGGGTTTTCTCGTCTCAATTGTCTGAGTGGTTTAGAAACAAACCTAGACTAGTGTCAGGGTTAAATATCGGTGCAGGTATCACATTCGTCTCTTCTGGTTTGGCAGTGGCGTTTATGAAGCAGCGATAATCTAGGTGCTAACAAGGAACGATGGCGTCGATAGTTAATCTTTGGCGCCATGGCTATCCGAGATAACACTGCCTCGAAGCATAGAATTTAATATCACAACCATCTTTTCTCATACAGGCAACGATTGCCACATTTTTGGTTTTCCTGCGGCAAGCATTTGTTAAGTTTTCTATCCCTATTCAAGTGTCTGTCCCAATTAGGTCCAGTTAAAAAACAGGCCAAGCTTTCCATATACAAGGTCACTACGTTTCAGTGCGACGTAAAGCCATTCATCGCTTGTTAATCTACATTGACTCTATAAAAAGTTATTTTACTATAGATAGGTATTCAATAGGTATCATTAGGCTCACTCAGTGGTTTCGCCAATGCAGTGAGTGACATGAGGTCAGTGATCTTTTCTCGAATTTAAACGGACTATTAATGCTCGCCATACCCCTACCATTTATTGCTGCGTTGTTATTGTTCATCACAGGCGTATTGCTTCGATGCCGTTATCCACACACAGGTCAAAAGCCATTTTGGTTTATCACTTTGTGTGCATTGATGATCACCATGGTAGGGTTACGATGGGTAGTCGATATTGCCTTATTCCGATTTCTTCAACCCATTCTTGGCGCCAGTATACCAGTCGCGGCTTGGCTTTGCTTTTCTGGGGCCCATCGAAACAAAACAAGCTCAAAATTACACTGGATTGGTCCTATTACTGTGCTAGTTGGCGGCTTATTGCATCAGCATATCTGGGTTGGAAGCGTTGATATACTGTTAATCTTACTCTATTTCACCTACGGTAGTTTGCTGTTGAAGTCATCATTCAGCACGCCAGAACGAGTTCGATTAAGCGATGTATCCAGAGTGGAGGTCGCAGAACGAGTGGCAGGCGGGCTTCTTCTGTTTTCTGCTCTGGTCGATGCGGCGCTTTCATACGATATATTGTGGTTTAACGCGCAGCACAGCAATCTGATATTATCGATAGGCTATCTTGTACTTATTCCTGCCATTGTCGCTGCGGTGATAGTGATCAGTGTGAGTACGCCCGTCAAAGATCACCAAGCTTCACCGCCAATATCCTCTCCTCAACAAATCGATACGACGGTTACGTCGACGGGGCATTTGGATAAAGACCAAGTACAAGCAGTATCGAACATCATGGCTAAATTCGATGCGTTGATGAGAGAGCAACAAGTCTTTACCGATCCTGACTTAACGCTCGACAGACTGTCGCGAAAGCTTGGTATTCAAGCGAGAAAAATATCCTCAGCGGTTAACCAAGTTCATAACCAAAACATTTCTAAAGTGATTAACACGTATCGAATTGAACATGCCAAGACGTTGCTGCAACAAAGTGACGATACGATAACAGATATCTTCCTCAGCTCAGGGTTTCACACTAAGTCTAACTTCAATCGTGAGTTTTTACGGATAACAGGTCAAACTCCGAGTGAGTTTCGCCGTTTACCACCAGAATGAGATTGAATGCTAGGGTTAGCCTTTATCGCTTGAGAAAGTCAACAATGTCGTCCAACATCGCTTGATGTAGCTCGTTGCGTGATGTGCCGATGCCATCCTGACAAATAATGCCATCACCCGGTACTTCCTCTTCAAGAAGAGACTGTGCGCCCGATTTACAATCTTGGATAAAGCTAAAATGCGTAGCGTTGTGGTACACCTTATACCGTCTTGAGTAAACTGGTATGTGCTCGGCAATGTGACCCGATTCTAACGCTTGTGGTAGGTCGCCAATATCGATACCAGCGGCCAGGATTAAAGTTGGTATCCGAATGTCACTTAAGCTGTCGATTGAAAAGCTACGAGCAAGGCCCAAATCTAGGCTAACCACACGCTTGATCCGTCTATCCTGCAGCGTTTTCAGGTTTGGTTCTTGAGCTTGAATGCTCGATAGCCCTAGCTCTGTAGCAAGGCCACAAGTACGTGGGTTAGGGTAGTTCAAACAATCAGACTTAAAGGTTGCTCTGTCCACCTTAGCACCGGCTAATTGCATCACCGTCCAGCCGCCTAATGAGTGTCCTATCGCGGTGATATCGTCGGCATTGACATGCGCTTTCCATCGAGTCGTCGTTAACAAGTGGTCGAGAACACGTGATACATCGCGAGGTCGTTCCCACCACTTTGCTGCTTGGAGGGGAGAGTGATCAAAAGACGTGGTTCCGGGGTGGTCGGCGGCCGCGACAATATAGCCGCGCTTAGCCAATTCGGTCGCCAACCAGTTTTGATTTCGCCAGTTTCCTCGGTAGCCGTGTGATAACAGCACCACCGGAAAAGTGTTGGATAGGATCTGGGCACCTTTAATGACATGCGTGCCGACGAAGGCTGGGTTATCGCCAATCAAAGTTGAATGTGACATCTCGTTTGTCGGATACCAAATGACAGTATCCAGAGGGCGTTGAGGATCGTCAGTTAAGGTGATTTGTGTGAACCCCACACCAGTGGCGAGGGCACAATGAGAAAGAAAAAGAATCGATACAAACAGCCAATGTGTCCATTTCATGGTTTTAGCTCCAATTGAGATGATGAGTGCCAATATGAGCCAAGGCTAGGTATCACGAGACCTCAAACACGATCTAGGACGACCTAAATCGTATTCGAGGACCTAAGTTAGCGACTTTACCTACTTTTCGTCGTTGAGCTGATTAGTCAAGAGCTCTCAGCCTGCTTCAATTGACTTTGACGCCAGTAATTGACCGATGAGATAGCCGCTAAAATGATAACGACGGCGGTCATCACATGTATGACTGACTCCGATGTCCCTTCATACGCATTACTGCCTAAATCAATCGCGGCAGAAACGATAAATAGCCGAATAGCTGTCACGAGTGATGCTGCGATTCCCGTTAGATCCGGGAAAACTTGCATCGATTTCGCAAAGAACAATCCAATCGATAACCCTGCACCTATTGAAAACAAGCACATCGTTCCTGTTAAGATAAATGGTGAGTTGAGTTGCTCGGACGGTAATAAGAAAAAGACGATCGTGGTGGTAAATATTAAGCCAAGCCCAGTGCTTTTTAATTTATCGATACCGAACCTGTCGATTAAGCGTGCGTTATTCAAACTCACCAAGACGAATGTACCCAGTGTTGCCATTTGGAAAAACGGGAAGCGTTCGGGGCTGACTTCTAATTGCTCTATATACAATAACGACATATTGGAAACATAAATCATATAGGCGGCAAGAATTAAGCTCGTCACAAGCGTGTTGTACCAAAAGGCAGAACAAGACAATACGGTTTTGTAGTCGCTTATTATTCGTTTAGGTGCGACCTTCTTTCGTTTATCTGTACTCAAAGATTCAGGTAAGAAGAAGAAGCATTTGACCGCAGAAAGCAGTACTAAAATGGCAATAAAGACAAAGTTTGCTTTATACCCCATATGAAGGCTTATCCAGCCACCAATCAGAGGTGCAAAAGCCATCAAGCTGACCACTAACGTGTTGAGATCGGCAATCAGTTTAGCGGCTGAATCTTCATCGAACAGATCAAATATCATCGCGGTGCCGACGATCACACACGCCGAACTGCCGAAGCCTTGGAGTAGTCGGAACACTAATAATTGCTCGATAGTCGAGGCAAAAATGCAGGCGATACTTGCGGTAAGAAAGACACTAAAACCAAACATTAGTATCTTTCGGCGACCAAAATGATCAGATAGTGGTCCGTAGAGCAAGGAACCAATACAGATACCAATAAAGTTATAGCTCAGAATGCGCTGCACCATCACCGCGTCGGTGTTGAAGTCATTTAATATATCGGGGAATGTGGGTAGATAGATATCCGTTTCCATGGCAGCACCAAGGAATATGAATACCATTAAAAATCGAAACCACTTTCCCTCATGAGAGATGGGAAACATAGTTAATCCAATGCGTTGTTATTATAAAAGTTATAAGCGCAGACGCTGCAGAGCAGGGTAGGCTTAGAATTAAATTTGATGTTGGGATGCGCGTAGTAGAGAGGAGTGTTACGCAGAGTTGTTATTCCCGTCACTTGGCTGTGATCAAGTATCGAGCGAATGTAACATAATGTTTTAAGAATGCAAGGCGTTGATTTGCATTTTTATACTGCTTTATATAAACAATGAAAGTCGTGTCATTTTAACTTCTTCAGAGATGTTCATGATTTGTGATTCAAGAGAAGCAACATTACCATTCAGGATTTGGCTGCTATAAGTGCACCGAATGCGAGCTAGAAAACGCCGCAAAACTTTTTATTACTGATTTCTATTATTGTTGCTATCGCGTTTTCGAGCTGGATGACAGCAAATAATAAATTTATAAAATAATGCTGATTTTACGCTTAAAACTGCTTACACTCACCCGGCAAAATAAACCTATCTAAGGAGAGAAGTCTTGGGGTTAGATACTGCTTATGTGCCTGTTAGAAAACAAGACATTGATTATTTTATTGATGATGTCGTAAGGGACCCGAATCTACTCGATGAAAGAGTCGCGCTATTAACTCAATCTAAACAAGACCGAGAGTTTCTAAGAGACAACTTATACAGCACGGTTGTAAATCAGAATGAAGAGCAACCCTTTGACGCCTATTTGGGGTTTGCAGCGTGTAGCATTTTGGCTTACCTACGCCCTTACTATTACGACAGGGGGCAATCTCTTATCGATATTGCCGCGAACAGCGCGTGTTCTAGCTCTCTTTTAGCGCTATTTGATGAGTTCTCTGTGTGTTTTCCAACGGTTAAACATTGTGGTGATTCGTATAGTCCTAACTATCGTTCAGGGGTCTATGTAAAAGAAGAGAACGTCGGCGCACTACTTGAGCAACTGTGCAGCGAAGAGTTGAGTGCGGTTGTCGAGTTTGACGAGCCAAACGGTTTGCTTTCGGCACTAAGGTATGCCAACAAGCATGGGACTGGATTGCTTGAGGCGTTTGATATTCATGTGCCCATGTCCGGAGATTTTCATACCAGCCCGTTTAACCTTCGAGCGAGTTACCTGAATAACCTAGATGATGAAGTGACGGAACAGGATTGTACCCATACGGGATTCACAATAGGGATACCCGTGCCGTCTTCTAGCGCCATCAGCTTTGATGATATAGGTAAAATAGTCTACGAATGGATGGATAATGAGCATTTGCTCCCCGCTCATTCACATGCTTCCGGCGCAAGTCGGGCTGTCTCTGGTGAAATCAAAATGACGATGATATGCCAAGACCATACTCCGATTATCTTAATAGCAACAGAGAGGAACGTCTTTCTACCTGATGCTGACCACTACTTCGAGCAATTAAGGACATCACTTTCCGAACATTTAACTGACAATGGCTTAGAAGCTAACTTTTTCATTTCCGCACATGATGAAAATGAAGTACCAGAAGAAATCGGCTGTGTAAAAAATGCGAATGTCTTATACAAAATGAAGCCCAGTTTTGTAGTAGGCAATCACCAGTGCAGCTTCGTTGTCGATGACCAAAAAGTAGAAATGAAATTCAGCTTTAAAGGCACGCTCGACATTACAGTCAATGGCAAAGCCGTCGATCACTATAAAATAAGTTTCTCCCAAGTACACAGAACGGTTTATTTTATTAATGGCAACTGGTACACCATTCGGGTTAAGAGTGTGAAACCGACAGCAGGGGAACTGGATATACAGCTGTACAAGGGTATTTTCATGCAAGCCAAGTTTAAACTCCTCCCAGGTTCTGCGCTCTATACCAAATCACAAAATGGTGTTTTATTGCTTGGTGAGATGTTGACCATTTTCTCTGGTATTTTGATGATGATGTTCCCAAGGCCAGTATTGGTTATGCCACTGCTTGTGTTGTTAATGGCAATGTATAAATACAACAAAAGGCACCATTTTATGCTTGTTTCCGTTGAAATAACGGACGATAACCCCTTATCAGAATAACGCTTGCGGCAGAGTGAATGCGAAAAGGGTAAGGCGAGTTTTGGGCTCGCCTTGTTGTTTTTGTTTTGGCATGAGTTGGCGCATCTTATGATGAGTCTTCCCGGTGCTTTCCGGTCAGTATTCAAGCAAGCCATTCGATGCGGATCAAGAATGTGGCATCGCACTGATGTTTTTGAGTGAAATCGACTTAGAATAGGCAAAAACAGAGTCGTACAGCGCAAGTTAGGTCGCGGTATGTCAAATAGGAACGAAAAAGCTGTGAAATACAGCGTTGGGAAACAAGATGAAAACCTATATCTTAACCGCCAGCTGCCCGAGTCGCGCAGGGACAGTCGATGTTGTCACACGATTTTTATTGCAATTTGAATGCTACATCAAAGAGTTAAACTCATTTGATGACACGCTCAACCAACGTTTCTTTATTCGCGCCGTATTCAGTGTCCAAAGTGGTCAAGAACTCGATAGAGCATCCTTTGATTCATCCTTTTCGGCGCGGGCATCAGAGTTTGATATGGACTGGGAACTAACCCCATCTGACTATCGACCTAAAGTAGTGATCATGGTGTCTAAGTATGATCACTGCCTCAATGATCTGCTGTATCGCTACCGTACAGGCAATCTTAAAGTGGATATCAAAGCGGTAATATCCAATCATCCAGACTTGAAGTCTTTAGTGGAATGGCATGATATCCCTTATCACCATTTTCCTATTTCGGCGGAAACCAAACCCCAGCAAGAAGCCTTGGTGCAGTCTGTGCTCGATGAAACCGAATGTGAGCTATTAGTGCTTGCACGATACATGCAGGTGTTGTCACACGATATGTGCAGCCGATGGTCGGGTAGGGCGATCAATATTCACCACTCGCTATTACCTGGTTTCAAAGGGGCAAAACCTTATCATCAAGCCTACAACAAAGGCGTTAAGCTGGTGGGTGCCACTGCCCACTACGTGAGTGATGATCTTGATGAAGGGCCGATTATTACTCAAGGCCTAGAGACGGTTGACCACACCTATTATCCAGAAGATTTAGCCAAAAAAGGCTTGGATGTAGAGTCACTCACGCTAGGTCGAGCGATTCAATACCATGTTGAGAAGCGTGTATTTATGTATAACGATAAAACGGTTGTGTTTGAACGTTCGTAGCTCAAATCCTTGGTGTTGCTATCGTAAGCTAGGTTAGGGTACTTGGCGTGAAAGGCAATACATCGCCTTAGATTAACGTGCTGATATGACATGGTGGTGAAAGCCATGATGCCACAAAGCCTTCTAATATCGCGATTAGAAGGTTTTTTATTACCGATTAGCCACAAAGCTTTCACGGTGGCTTTTACATTGTTCAATACAATAGATTTTTGTTGCTAGACAACGGTGACTCTGACGAAAGTCCTGATACGAATGGCACCAATGGTATGTTTGACTCATTTGATTATCCCAAAGCAACGGCGCTGTGCTGCGAGTACACTTTAGCAAAGTCTATGGAATAAGGATTTGAAGTAGCTTATAGGGATATTTTTAAGTTTATGATTTTAAATGAATTTTAAAATAGAGTGAGAAATTGGTATCTATTTGGTTCATACCGTGTATAGTGGCCACCAGCTCAGACAGTGAGCTATTGATAACTTATTTAGTTCAAGATCTTCTCAGTTCTCTTACGATTTGACTCGTCATCTCTATCCTGCGATACCTTTTTCTTCATTCCTTATTTAGTAGCTCTCTTTTTAACACAATCAATCTATCGAGATACACATGTCAAATAAAACAACTGGCTCAGTAAAATGGTTTAACGAAACAAAAGGCTTTGGCTTTATTACTCCTGATAACGGCACTGCTGATGTATTCGTTCATTTCCGAGCTATTGCTAGTGATGGTTTCAAAACACTAGCGGAAGGCCAAAAAGTAGCCTTTAACGTAGAGCAGGGTGGCAAAGGTCCACAAGCTGCTGACGTTACGGTACTTTAAGTATTCTGGTGAGATCTTATTGACTGACCTAGTACGGTAAGGTCTCACTTTTTATCAAGGAGTTAAATGACTAGAAAGACAAATCGTAAAACATACTGGTATTACGTTTTACGTGAAAAAAAACACCTCAAGAGCAAAAGTTAATTGTATCAAATTAGCTATTATCTTTGTCACAACAATGTTTCTTGGTCCGCGACCATACATCAGCTCAATAGCGACATTTTAAAACGCCATATACTCCCCAGATTAAACAGTCACTGTTTTGAACTGAGCTTTTCATTTAATGAGACCGACAGTACCGGCGAAATAAGCGACTCACAAGGTACGGTTTTGGGGCACTTCTCCATCTCATAATCAATGGAGACTCGACGTTGAAAAAGCATCAGGTCGTAACTTGACAGCGAGCGACATAGAAAGTCACGAGAAAAGCGAGTGTAAAGAGAACATTCATAAGATTTGAAAAAGGTCGAGAATGCTCTCTTAGAACGAGAACAAAAAAACGATGGAGCCTATCAAATGAAAATGAGAAAACCAGCCAAAAGATCAAGTAATAAAATTCGCAAAAGTAACTTTGAAGAACGATTTGCTCTGATGGTCGCTGAATATAACAAAGCGAAAGAGATCCTAGAGTCTATGACAGAAGGGACACCAGAATACGCTAAACAGCAAAAAAAGTGTCAGAGCCTTTTTGCGAGCGCTGAGCGCTTTTTAAACGCAAATTGATTTTCTGCATAATTCTAAATAACTGATCCCAATATGCTTCATTTTGTGCCGTCTATGATCCCTGAGAGGAAGTGGCAAGACGTTGTTCGTAAGTTATTGAACCTGCTTTAATAGTTGCCTCATTATTTGGAATTGATGTTTAAGTGTAATGGTTTAGCTCAAACAAGCGATCAGTTGGATGGCGGTGCGATACCGTATTTTGCATAAATAGCGTCAATTTCACCCTTTTCCCTCATCACCCTTATTTTTTATCAAACATATCAACCAAATATGCGGATTTTGGGGTATTAGAAAAAACAACAAATAACTTTTGTCCTTCCTCAAGCACAAGCAATGTATAGTTATCAATATCACTCGATAATGCTTTAACAATATTGGACTGATAATCAACCACCGCATCAACCCGATCACTGGATAGTATCAGGATAGCTTGATCAAGCCCCTTTACTTCTCTTAAGTTGTATGTCGATACCTTTGAGTACGTTATTCTCAAAGCCATACCCCCTTATCCAAGCCACACGTTTATCGGAAAGCATCGCTGCGCCCCTAGACTGCTATTCCGAATTGCTGTCATTCTTAAAAACAACGACGACGGATTCTTCGATACTCAAGTGCTCCTTAGCGTATTAAGTAGTCTTTTTTGTCTTTGGACGCATCAAAGTAGTCACCCACATAGGCATCATTTTGTTTGCTACTTACGCTGAACTGTGTGCGCTTCCAAGGAACAGTTTGTGTGTTTACCTTGATCCCCACAGGCTCATATACACGCTTAACCATGTCCCAATTATGTCTTCTCCCGCTCTAATTGTTAGAGATTTCATACACATTTGTATGAATAACCGTGCTGTTATGTAAGGTTGCTGATGTTCAGGGAACGCTATGATTACTCTCGCTTCTCTCGTAGTAGAGAGATAGCAGCTATCGGAAAAAAACTACATTTCTCAAGTACCTATAACCCTATAGAGAGCTAGGGTTGACATTGAACAATTCG
The DNA here is from genome assembly GCF_027587155.1 of Vibrio sp. T11.5. Classification (NCBI taxonomy): domain Bacteria; kingdom Pseudomonadati; phylum Pseudomonadota; class Gammaproteobacteria; order Vibrionales; family Vibrionaceae; genus Vibrio; species Vibrio sp. T11.5. Next base: position 46,467 of record NZ_JAPPTP010000026.1, on the reverse strand, counting down.
TTTGGGAGGCACCATGCTTACAATGTCACGCAATATATTGGTCTTTATCGCGGCTTGTGTTTATGTCATACACGGGCATGCAAAAACACCAATGGAAGTCGCAGGAAGGGCGACAGTCACAGCCGTCTCATCAGGCCCCTGGACGTCGCCTGCGACGTGGGGCGGAGTTTTGCCCATAGATGATGACCGGGTCTTGATTCCCAATGGGATTACAGTCACTGTTGACGGTCTCGTTCCAGAAGAATTTAAGTCTATTACAATCGGCAGTGGTGGTAAGCTTAATTTTGCGATTGATTCTAATACTGAATTGAGAACCGAGTATCTGTTTGGTGCGTTGAATAGCCAGCTGGAGATTGGAACAAGTAGTAACGGAATATCGAAATCAGTAACAGCGAGTTTAGTGTTTGCAGAACGCGGAGGGACTTCGGAGTTAGAAGACCCTCAGCGATACGCTCCGGGCGCTGTTCTCATGGGTTCGACTAAAATGCATGGTGCGAGCAAAACCAGTTGGTTAACTTTAGCTAAACACTTGTCAACCGGTGCTACAGAGTTGGTACTGAGTTCAACACCAAATGGGTGGCAAGTTGGCGATCGGTTGGTTATCGCTGGGACAGATCCTATCACCAATGCTTCTCGATATAGTACGGACGAATTCGAACGTGATGAAGTTGTCACCATTACTCATATTAACGGTGATACTGTCTCGTTTACCCCTGCATTAGTCAGAGACCATAAGGCGCCATCTCAAGTACCCGATTTAAATGTACATGTAGCGAATTTAAGTCGAAACATCGTTATCTCATCTGAAAATACGAGCGTCAAAGCAATAAGTGGAGAGTTCCATAAACCGCGTGGTCACCTTATGTTTATGCATACATTGGATGTAGACATGCGTTATGTAGAGGCAAACAACCTTGGTCGCACTGATAAAAGCATTATTTTGGACGACTGGGACTTCAGCGATCTGGATGCGAACAAAAACACAGGTTCTCCTGTTAATAATGGCTTACGCAATCCAAGAGGGCGTTATTCTATTCATTTCCATCGTGGTGGACTGGACACGTCAGTATTTCCTGCTCAGCCTAAAACCCCTCTTCCTACTCCTGCACATGTTGAGGGATGCGTGGTCAATAACGACCCAGGTTGGGGGTACGTAAATCATTCTTCCCGTGTCAATTTTGTCAGGAATGTGAGTTACAGTGTAGTGGGGGGCGCATTTAATACTGAGTCAGGCAATGAAACAGGATCGTTTATCGAAAATATTGCCATTCGTACTGTTAACCCAAGCAATCCAATCATGGTTGCACCAAGGCCAAGGAATTCATACTTTGATGGAGAAACCACTCAGTCCCTCGTAGACCTTAGAGAAAGCCGCCAGGATTTTGCATGGCAGGGAGACGGTTTTTGGTTCCACAGTACTGGGGTTAAGGTAGAAGGTAATGTGGTATCTGGTGCGAGTGGCCATGCGTACGTTTATTGGACTGAAGGGTTGGTTGAGAAGGGGCTTGGTATGGCGAGAGGGAGTATTGATGCTCATGTTCCTGCCTCTGAATTTCCTGTTCTGAACCAAGAGCTTAAGACATGGAAGCGGGCATATCCTAACTTTGTTCTGGATGTTTGGTACCTAAAGCCTCGTCCTTTTAAAAACAATACGGCCTATAATTTCGCCAGAGGTGTTCAGACTTATTACACCCATACAGAGTTTCATCGTAAGGTTTCTCCAGCAGAAACAGATCCAAATTTGTGGATGAATGACTTACCTCCTATGTACAAAGATCAGCTTAACATGGTATTTGATGGTACGACTTTATGGAACATCGGCCGTGTTGGATTCGAACATAATCATAGCGCCAATATAACTATCCAAAACTCGAAAATTTATGGCTTTGGTGCACGAACAGGGTTCGAAGACTATGGCAAGAATCCATTGCCAGCCTATGTAAATGATGAACCTGAAGTTATAGGATTAGATCTCGATTATTATCATAATACCCACCGATGGACACTGAGTGATAATCAAGTTGAGGGCTTTTCTGGAAACGCAATTGGTATTTCACTGCCCAAAAATGCGCAAGTAACAATCGATGGCGGCATTTTCAATAATTCAGGGACCGACATTCAAGTGAATGCTGCAAGTGAGCATCTAGTCAACGAGAATGGTGAAGGATTTGGTGTAGGTATGTTGTCTACGGCTCCAACACAGTCAACAATACTGGTTAAAGGAAACATAGTTTTCAAAACCCCAAAAAATAACATAGTGATGGATGCTGAGATAATCTTCGATGAGGTACCACAGAAAGGTTTTCCAATGATTTCCGGCAAAAAGGTTGACCCGTTGTATTTCTTTGCACCTCAAGAAGTGTTGCTAGACTTTGAACCATTTTTCAATGCCCGAGCGTACTTTGATCAACAAGACGGTGGGTATACTCCATTAGTCTCTGGTTCGTCTGGAAATCTATGCGCAGTCAGTGAGCCTGAAGAGTGCGTTGAGCAACAGTATGCGGACAAGACCAACCGCCAATTAAAATCAGAGTTTAAGCGTTCCTTTCTTGGCGAAATCACACCTGAAAGTGCAACTTTACATAAAGTCGTTAGCGGAGGTAAAGTTTCGGGTATAACACTGTGATAAGGTCAATCAAATCATAGCAACACAAACGCTGGAGGTCTTGAGTTTGCTATGGCGTATCGGTTAGCTAAATTTAGAGACGTTGGCACGCTGAACCGTTCGACCTTTTTGTAGAGTGGGATAACTCTAGCGCTATATATGCTAGAGTTATTTCCTAGTTGATACGACTTGAGTTGTGGTGCTCATGGTTTTTTGTTCGGAGGTCACTGAGCATTCTTATGATATCCAGTATGGAAAATGGAAGTCGAAGTAACTACCGAGAAGATAGAAGTCTTTTCAGTGATAGTTTTCAAAACGACTAAGCCACACAAACAGGCATTACCTCGCTATAATTAGTTAAATGAAAAAGAGATCGTTAATTTCCATGATGATAAAGCCGTTACTTATCTCCGGTTTGGTTCTAATTTTGGCTCATGTTAAAGCCTATGCAGCATACAATATGCATTTTTTCCTTCCCGATTTTCCACCTTATACCACCATCGATGAACTGGGTGAACCTACGGGTATTGGCATAGATAAAGTGCTACCTATTTTGTCATCGATAGGGGTGGAGTACACGATGACCGTTTCATCAAATCACGGTAGAGCGCTGTCTGAGCTGAGAAAACAGCGTTCAGATGGCTTCTTTATGGCTTCACAGAATGAAGAGCGAGACGAGTACGCGGTGTTTTCGGCACCCGTGATGAGCAATCGCTGGGTGTGGATTGTGCGTAGTGAAGATGTTGAACAGTTTGCCCCTCATGATCCCGTGTTTAAGAGCCAAGCCAAGGTGACCAGTTTGCTCAATACCAATACGGCTTTTTGGCTAAAAAATCAAGGGTATCAAATCGCCTCTCCCGCCACCCATATCTACGGCTTAATCGAAAAATTGGATCTTAAAGTCGTCGATGCTGTCTTAGTGGCTGAGTCTGTGTTCATGCATAATTATACCAACTTGAGCGGTTATGGCGTGATTCTTGAAGAAGAAAAAGAGTTTGGTCTGTACATCTCTAAGCATTTCCTAGCGCAGCACCCAGAGTTTATGGAACGCTTAAATGAAGCCATTCAACGATTACGCTGATCTCTTGATGATTCTCTACAATTTTTAATTAAAAGAGTCACATACACTATCTAAACAAGGCATGATGTACTCAAGTAAACGTGAACATAACGACGTTTATGGCTTGTTATTGATGGAAAACTTCAATCGGTAATGAGACGATTATCACGTAACCAAGATATTAGGGTGTTTGGGCGTCTTGGTTTTGTTACATTTTGAAATTATTCATAATATTGATTCATAAACAAAAATACATGTTCATTTTTAGTGCTTTGTCTCGCGCTACTCTATAGCGGCTTGAACCTAGATTCTAATAAAGATGTCAATATTAACCGGAGCAGTGCAAGGTGTTTGAAAAATGAGTGCGATAGTGTTGTCGGATCGGGTTGTTGTACCTAACAAGCACTTATTTTCAATATGGTTACTTGGCTTATTCAATCTCGTATTACTTTTCGTTCTTATCGGTTGTGCCAACCTTCACTTAGATTCTTCTACTCAACAAGCAGCTAGAGACATTGAAACACACTTAGATCGCATTAAAGCTGACTTTGATTATCTATTGAAAGACAACAAGTTAGCAGAAAGTTGTCAACATTTGTTAGTCGACATGCGACAGTCCGTGTTTGAAACCCATATGGCAAAGGAAGTGGCGGTCTTTAGGCAGGGAGGTCAGTTCTTCTGTGCGACTAATAAAGGTAAGGTATCGTTCCATCTCTATCCGCATATCTATCAAGAGCTTCAATCTGTACCGCTTCATCAAACCGTCGCCTACTTTAACGCGGCGATAAATCGTCTTAACTCGATCGGCCTGTTATTTTTGGATGATCAGCAGCGCGGCGTCAGTATTTTGATCCCGCCGAGCTATCTTTACGAGTTAGTTGCGCAGAAGCTCGCAACTCAACGCATTGATTTTGAACTTTGGATCGGTGGGCAACGGGTAGACAATAGGTTGATGCTAACAGCCTTGAATTCGGATTCGGTCAGGGTGAGTGAGTTCAAGGGGGAGCATTTCCCTTTTGCAGTAAAATCCCAAGTGGGTTATGCCTACTACCTGTCTTATATCGCTGATAAATATTGGCTGTTTCTGTTGGTGTCTACTGTTGTTATCGCTTGTTATGTTGTCTCAAGTAAACGACGTATTGCAAAAAACAGTTTGGAGTTTGCCCTCGTAGATGCGCTCAATCGAGGGTATTTCGAATGTTATTATCAACCGATCGTTGATGCGCATAGCGCTAAGGCAATCGGTTGTGAGGCTTTACTTCGTTGGAATGATCCCAAGCGAGGGTTCGTATCACCGAGCATATTTATCCCGTTAGCTGAAAAGCTAAATTTGATCAATCGCTTGACCTATTATGTCTTTAATCAGGTTGTTGATTTTATCGCTAACAATGAAAGTGCTTTAATTGGCAAATACATTAGTATCAACATAAGCCGTAAAACGTTAATTGCGCCAAGATTGCTTCGTATTGTTAAGCAATTGCAAAAAGCCCACCCTCATATCCTAAACAAGCTGGTATTTGAGATCACAGAGAATGGTGAATACACCGATGAAGAGCTAGAAATTGCAAAAAATCATATTCAGGTTTTGTGTCGCATGGGGGTAAGAATGGCAATTGATGATTTCGGAACTGGGTATTCTGGTCTCAATTTTGTCAGTCAACTTCCTTTTGAAATCATGAAGATAGATCGAGTTTTCGTGAAGAATCTTGACAAGCAGCAGAGTACACGTCCTGTCCTTGATTCGATGCTCAACCTTGCAAGAAGCCGCGACATGATGGTGGTCGTAGAGGGCATCGAAACGGATACTCAGTTGCAAATCCTGTTGGATATGGGGTTTGTCTATATTCAAGGGTTTCTGTTGGCTAGGCCGATGCCTGAAAAAGAGCTGTTAGATTTTCTTAGCTAACTTAATGGGTAAATAAGTATTCATCTTTATTCTCAAAATGAGAATATGGGTATCTGTCTTCATAAGTATCTGTTAATAAATGAAAAAATAATAGGTATCATTTTTGCTCTGTCTCTTATTAGTGTGATTCCAACTCGATAAGGGACCAGATTCTATGAAACTTCAAAGCCTTATTTTCCTTGCAACGAGCGCTATCCCTTTTGTTTCAGGGGCGATAACGACCAGTGACTTCACTTTTGAGTCTGGTGCGGATGCATCTAATTATTCCGCCAAAGGAAAGCCAAATAACACTTACTCTATTGCGGGATCTCTACCAAGCGATGTACTACAGAACGTTTATTCAATGCTGCCTGAAGGAACTGTGGTAAACAGCGACTTTATTGCACCCGAACGCTATTCAAGTATAGATATCGATGATCAGTTGAATGGGGCGCCTTACGCGACCGCGACGGTGACTTTTCTCAATGAAGGAGCGGGGTATCGAAATAGTCTCGGGTACTTTGTCTTTGATACCAATAACCCCCCAACGTCTAAAGAAGATATTAATGCACATGTGATTATCTTCCCAAACACGTCGAAACCACGAGAAGGCGAGATGCAGGAGGGTGACACGATTGATTTGAGTGTTCAACTGACCGATGGTCAAACACTGGCGTTTTTCATCATTCCCAATGGCTGGGGGTGGAGCGGCTCATACAACAATATTTCGAGCCTCGGTAATTGGGGTACACCATTTTATAGCTATCCATCATTGAATCCAGAGAGTACCACAGAGCATCGTAGGCATAATGTAGCCTTTATCGATACGGCGAATGAATTTCTCGTATTAGGTTTTGAAGACATTCGCCGACCTCAAGGTGACAACGATTTCAATGATCTGATTTTTACCGTAAATATCTCTCCGTTTTCTGCTGTGGATGGGGTCAACACCGATGGTTCCACGGACTCAAAATATGAAGTATTGACGCAAAATAGTGACCCAGACATTTCAGTGACGTCGGTTTATCCAAGTTCGGACAGTTACGCGACCATCGCCTTTGAAGACCGCTGGCCATTGATGGGTGATTACGATTTTAATGATGTTGTCTTGCAATACCGGGTGACAGAGACCTTGAATGGAGTCAGGGAACTGAAAAGTATTACGATAGATTATACGCTTCAGGCCATGGGAGCGGGTTACTCAAACGGATTTGCCGTTCAATTACCCAATGTCGATCCCTCTACTGTATCTTCCGCCACTGTCACGCGTAACGGCGTAGAGGTCGGGCATACCGTCGTTGAATCCGACAACGGTGAAACGGTACTTATCGTGTCTGAGAGTGTCAGAGATGACTTAGATGAACTGGGCGTTTTTTCCGGCAGTTGCAAGTTTTATCGGACTCAAAGTACGTGTTTGGATCAACAAACAGCAGGCGTGCTTGAGTACCAACTCAATGTTCAACTGTCGACCCCAATTGCTCGAGATCTTGTTGGTTATCCCCCTTATGACTCGTTCATTTTTGCAGCCAAAAACACCTACCACGGAGACTTCTTTACTTCTTCCCCGGGGATGCAGTGGCAGACCCACTTCAAACAATTCCCAGGTACCAGTAGCATGGATAATAGTTTGTTGAACCGACACGACGATCGTTCCGCTGGCGGGGTATGTTTTGTAACTGAAAACAATATGCCTTGGGTGCTTAATATTCGGGATAACTGGCAGCACCCGATTGAGTATATGGACATTAGTAAGGCTTACACCAGCTTCCCGACTTGGGTCGGAAGTAATGGGGAAACCGATGGAGAATGGTACAAATCTCCGCAAGTGAATCGTGTTATTTCAGCGCAATAGGAGAGTACTATGCAGGGTTTAAATCGAATGACTTTGACTGTTCTGGCGTCACTTTGTTTCACTGGCTGTGGTGGAGGGGGGGGAGGTGAAGCAGGGTCCTCTGGAGGCGGTGCATCGACGACCACTCCCACTGTCACTGCCACCAGTACGCCAATAGAGAATACTGCTGATATTGTCGCTTCTAGAGACTTTTCGTTTGATGTAGGTCAAGTGATTACTCTGAGTGTCGATTATAGCGGCTCTAGCGACGGTGCGGTTCATCTCTATTCACAAGCTGCCTTTACCAGCGATAGTGGAGAGGTCATTGCCGATCCGACCTCGCGTATCACTACTATCTACCCAAGTAGAACGTCAACGGTGACGTTGGAAGTCAATAGTAACTGGCAGCAGATATACGCTCATTGGGTACCGATGGCGAGCAACGAAACAGAACTCAGCCAAGTTGTGACACTTGATCAGGCCAGCCATAGCTATCAAGTATCGTTCTAATACGAATCTTGAACGCTCTAGTTTGGTCAATCGAGCAAAAGTGAGACTTCCAGTAAGTGGGTTAACTTGTCGGAGAATTGATTAAAGTCTTTATCAATTTGCAGATATTTTTCATCAATAGAAGAAAGACTGGTGACCGCTTGTAGTGAGTGGATGACTTCCGAGCTGTGACTATGGAGGTGGTGTTTGAAACTATCGAGTCGTATTTTATGGATATTCTCGACTTGAGTGACTGCTTTGAGGATGGACGCTTGGGTTATTTTGATTGTTTCTGTGTGGTTCATGGGGTGGTGGCTTCTGTAGTGTGATCGCGGAAAGTTAACATCTTCACCATTGCAGGGCTATGAACCAGATCAAAAGAGCGTTGAATAATGCTTATGTCTTAGAGAGCAAAAAGGAGCCATTTAGGCTCCTTTTAGTTTGTTACGCGATACCAATACGTTGATTGATATATCTGGCCAGCGCTCATTCATCCATCATGGCAACGGTAAAGATGCCGGGCTTGAGTGACTTAGAGGCTGATGTTGACTTATTGTTCAGCGACTTCTGTCTGAGATTGCTGTTGTTGAACTTTGTACACTTTACCTGCATTGAATCGTTCTAGGTAATCGGCTAGGTCGCGCTTTACTTCCGGAACTAGGATGTATAGACCGACAATGTTCACCAATGCCATGGCAAAGATCATCGCATCAGAGAAGTCGATAACTGGGCCTAAGTTCATGGCTGCACCAATCACGACGAAGACACAGAATTTCACTTTAAAGATAAGCTCGGCAGTTTTGCTCTCACCAAATAGGTAAGTCCACGCTTTTAGGCCGTAGTATGACCAAGAGATCATGGTAGAGAAGGCAAACAGTACGACAGCAATGGCAAGGATGTAAGGGAACCAGCTGATTGCGCTACCAAATGCCGCAGAGGTCAGCTCAACACCCGCAAGGCCAGTATCGGTATCAAGGTAACCAGTAATGATGATAACTAGTGCTGTCATGGTACAAATGACGACGGTATCGATGAAGGGTTCTAGCAGAGAAACGAAACCTTCTGACATTGGTTCTTTAGTTTTCACTGCTGAGTGAGCAATTGCTGCCGAACCAACCCCGGCTTCGTTCGAGAACGCTGCTCGTTTGAAACCTTGAATAAGCACACCGATCACGCCACCAGCAATACCTTCACCAGTGAATGCACCGTTGAAGATAGCTGCAAATGCGTCATCAATACGGTCGAAGTTCATTAAGATGATGATCAGGGCTGCACCAACGTAAATAGTCGCCATGAAAGGCACCACTTTCTCTGTTACTTTAGCAATCGATTTGATACCACCGATAATAACAATACCAACGATGACTGCGAGAATAAGGCCAAACAACCAACCTTTATCGGCGAAGAACGAAGCATCACCACCGGTTACGCCAACGACTTGCTTAAAGGCTTGGTTTGCTTGGAACATATTACCGCCACCGAGCGCACCACCGATAGCAAACACTGAGAAAAGCACTGCTAGAGTACGACCAAACGCTGCGTTGCCGCGTTGCGCCAAACCTTTGCTTAGGTAGTACATAGGACCACCTGAAACAGAACCGTCTGGGTTGGTGTTGCGATATTTCACACCAAGTGCACACTCGACGAACTTGCTCGACATGCCCAGAAGACCGGCAAGAATCATCCAGAATGTTGCGCCAGCACCACCGATAGAGACGGCGACCGCGACACCAGCGATGTTACCAAGACCAACCGTACCCGAGAGAGCGGTAGTCAGAGCTTGGAAGTGAGATACTTCACCATCTTCTTTGGCTTTTGGGTCAGAGAATTTACCGGAAACCAACTGAACGGCGTGTTTGAAGCCGCGGAAGTTGATAAAGCCAAGATAAAAGGTAAAGAAGCTCGCAGCCACTACCAACCAAAGAACAATCCAAGGCACCTGCACGTCTGTAAAAGGGAAAGGAATGGTCGAAAAGATCATGCCTACAAATGGGTTGACGATAGGTGCAACGACTTCGTTGATTTTGTCATCCAAGTTGGATGCCGCAGCGCTACCCGCAAAAATACTTGCCAAACTGGCAAGCGCTATACGCTTTGTCATGCTTTTCCTGCCTATGCATTATGGTTTATATGAATATTATTTATATAGATGTTGTGTTTGTTACATGTGTGTAACAAATGGCTATTATTCATTTTATAAATAGCTCCGCAACATCTTTGGCGGAAAACTTGATCCAGCAAACAATTCTGACATTCGCTAACACTAGACAGTTAAATTGAACTTCTTCACTGCTTTTTATTAAAAAGGTGGAACATTTGGCGATGGATTCGTTTTTAATATAGTTGTTAATACTGTATTGAAGGCCGAAATATAAAACTGTGTGATTAAAGTTTGAACAGTAGACAAATTCGTGTTGAAGCCAATAATAAGTGAATTGTGATGATTTATGTTTTTTGGTTGCATACCAATTCATTGCGGTCAGTAGGCGACTCGTGAACCCTCATGAATCAAATCGATGATGGGTAATCAAAATGGCTTTCTCTCTCGTATACAAACTTAACACCAGAGAGGAGAACAATGTATGGAACTTCAAATTGAATCATTGGAAGGTGGTATTTACCTAGCGTATTCAGTAAACGAAGGCGATAGGATGCTTTTGCGCGATACTAATCAAAATCCGCTCAAATTTTGTAGCCTTTCCCAAGCCAAAGAACATTTTAAAGACCAGTCGTACCAAAGCGCATCATTGGTTCACCAAAGCGCTTACGATGAAATGTGTGGTGAGAATATAGGCTCCAGTCACTCTCTTAAAACCAATCTGATGTGGTTTTAAAAGCGTTATAAGCGGCGGGAAGGACAGCGAAATGTGCTTCCTGTACGCTTTACGGAACGCTGTCACTTGATTGTCATACTCGATGGGTATGTTTCTGCACGGATATTATCCATAACATTTTTAGAACGATATACGAATGTTAAAGCCAGAAGCAGAAGAAAATGACAAGAAAGTTAAATGAACTAGATGATGTGATCATCAAAAACCTGCAAAACAACGGATTTATCAAAAGCGAAGCTGAAGCGTATTTAAAGCGTAATGTGTACAAGCTGGACAAGCATGAAGTGGACACAATTAAGAACTACGCAGAGCACTTCGGCCTCAACGCAAAAGAGCGAATCATTGAAGATATCCTTGAGCTTAGAAGAGAAGCACTGATGGTAAAGCTTATCTCGCAAACAGCGCTAGGGTAACCTGTAGCGCAAGAAAGGTCGCGCCGCAGCGAGTGTCAGACTCGACCTGAGGCGCAGCGCGGTGACTAAGGCAGATCAAAGATAAGCGCAGTGGCGGGGGCGTGACTTGAATTGGTTATCGAAATCGATGTCACTCCTTCAACTTTTGCCCCATCTCCCGAGTTGATAAGGGTATTGTCTATGGTCAATTGTCCTTCTAGTTGATGAAGGTAAACGTTTCTGCCTTGGGCGACCTCAAAGTCAATCTGTTCGCCAGCAGGTAAAATCAATTGATGAAGAGAGGCATCTTGCTTTATTTGTAGGGTACCATCGTGTCCATCGGATGTTGCGATAGGCGTTAAACCTTCCGCTTGACCAAAATCTTTCTGTTGGTAGCCAGGTTCATTGCCAAACGTGTTTGGTTGAATCCAGATCTGTAGAAAGCGCAGGGTGTCTGAGTCAGACGCATTGTATTCGCTATGATAAATCCCACGACCAGCGGACATTAATTGAAACTCACCGACGGGCAAGGTCTGAATGTTGCCCTCACTGTCCTTGTGCTCAATGGTACCTTTCAATACGTAGCTAATGATCTCCATATCTCGATGACCGTGTGTGGTAAAACCGGCACTTGGCTGAACGATATCGTCATTAATCACTCGCAGAGCAGAAAAGCCCATGTGTTTGAGATCATAGTAATCACCGAAGGAAAACGTATGTTTACTGTCCAGCCAGCCAAAACTGGCACTACCACGATCATCTGAGTGTCTAACTGTAATCATAATATTATCCTCCTAGGGTTGGTCTTAAGCGATTTTGTTTGCGATAAATTGATCAATAGCGGCTTTGCCTGAACCTGATAATGCTAGCGAAACACTCGCCGCCATAAGCGCTAGGCCAAATTCATAGCCGTTGTTTGACATGAAAAGTCCGTTCTCAAAGTGAACTGAGAAAATGGCTACAAGCATGGTAAATGCAAGAGCGATGGAAGCCGGACGGGTAAGTAGGCCAAGCAAAATGAACAGACCACCAAAGAACTCAGTACTCCCCGCTAACAATGCCATTAGCAAACCAGGCCCTAGACCGATAGACGCCATCCACTGACCTGTTCCTTCCAGTCCATAACCGCCAAACCAGCCAAACAATTTTTGTGCTCCATGGGCCATAAAAATAATGCCAACGGGGAGACGTAGTGCCAACGTGCTATACCCTGCGTGTGATTCTGTCAGTGTTTTCAGTAGAGATTTCATAGTGTCTTCCTCAAATATCTCAAATTAAATTTCCGCGTTTGAATGCGTTTACCTCAGTGATTTGAACTAAGTTTAGGCGCTGATGAAGTGAGATTAAATCGTAGAAAATTAACATACTCGTTCGAAATATTTGAATAAGTGTATTTGCGACGGGAGAGTCTCAAACTAGGGAACTTGGCTAAGATTGGATTAGTGACTGCAAAGGTAGCGGCGCTCATTGCTATGGTTTGGCAAACTAACCAGACCTCAAGTCTTTATTGCACTGGTTTCCAACGAATGCGGCTGTGCAATATCGTTCAATACTGTTTCTTTCTTAGGGATTATCTTGCTCAAAAAGAGGAGACAACGAGATGGAAAATCTGATTTTGGCGATGGTGGTATTTGCTTTCGTGGGGGCCGTGACGCCTGGGCCAGTGAATTTGTTAGCGACAACGACAGCGGTAAATAATGGCCTAAGGGCAGCGTTAAAGCATGTTTTGGGCGCATCAATAGCCTATGCGGTTGTTGTGTTTGCGACAGGACAGATGATGCAAACCTTGGTAGCCATATTGCCGAAGCTTGAAGTTTGGATGCAGTTGATCGGCAGTAGTTTCTTGTTTTACCTTGCTTATCAAATCTTCGTGGCACCAGTGAAAGGGGTTGCTGTCGAGCCAGTAAAGAGTTCAGGCTGGTTAACTGGAAGTTTGACTCAAATAGTCAATCCCAAAGCTTGGTTGGTAGCGATGTCTGGTGTCAGCCTTTATGTGCTAGGGCAGGAAAATGAGCAGTATTCGTTGTGGCTCTTTACTCTCGTGTCATTGTTCGTCTGTGTGATCGGTGTTGGCGTATGGGCGATGATTGGCGGGGTTTTGGCGAATCGACTTGCAAATCCACGAGTTCATCGCCAATTTAATAGATTGATGGCCATAATGTTATGCGCATCTGTTGTGCTGATCTGGCCCTGAGTGGAGTAGTGGGTGAATGAAGAGAGATAAAAGTGCGAGTTTCAAGCAGAGTACGATGCTGCCATGGATCGAGCTGCGTGTCGCCAACCAATCGACGGCATGCTATGACGCCCACTCTCATGACGAATTTTCCTTTGGCATTATCCATCAAGGCCGAGCAGATTACCGAAATCGACGCAATACACATCAGATTGGCCAAGGGGATATCGTGACGATCAACCCTGCAGATGTCCATTCCTGTAATCCATATCATGGCACTTGGTCCTACAGTATGCTGTTTGTTGATGCGTTGGAGATGGGAGAGATCCAGCAGGAAATGACGTTAAATCAACATTATGATTATGTGGCCTTTAAGAATGATCTAGAGCGTCATCCTGAATTTAAGCAACGATACTTGGCACTTTTTTCGGCGCTTCAGAATGAAGAGGGTCTGTTGTTAGCTCAATCTTGCTTGTATGACTTTGTTGAGCTCAGTTTCCAGCATGGAGTCAAAACGATGGCCAAGACAGGCTTACCGAGTCTTGTGATGGTCCGTGATAAGTTAATGGATGAACTGGGCCACGCTCACTCTTTAGAAGCGTTGGCACAAGAAGTAGGGATGAGCCGATATCAGCTTTTACGTGCTTTTAAGGACCACTACGGGTTACCGCCCTATGCCTATCTAATCGATGAGAAGATCAAGCGTGCGAAAGTAATGCTCAGATCAGGAGCTGATATCGTTGATATTGCTCACCGCTTAGGGTTCTCGGATCAGGCGCATTTTCAGCGACATTTTAAAAAAAAACTGGCGGTAACACCTAAGTTTTATCAATCTCATTTTGTAGAGTGAATCCTGCCTGATGTTGGAAAATAATCTCACCATTCGTGCTTATACCCGTCAACGCAAGGGGCATGCGCATGAACATCATCAACTGGTACTACCTATCTTGGGCACCATTATTATTGAACTGGAAGGTTACCAAGGCAAAGTGTCAGTCGGTGAATGCGTGGTAATCAAGGCCAACACCTTTCACCATTTCCGCGCCAATGAAGCTGCGCGTTTTGTGGTTGCTGATTTGAACATATTACCAGATAGTTTGCTGGGCATGGACGCATTGGTTTTTCCGATTTCAGCGCCGCTCCGTTCCTATCTGACCTTCGTCGAATCTCAGCTTCAGCATCGAGTCACCCCTGCTATTGAAGCCCCTATGGTTGATATGTTTGTCAAGCTATTGGCGGAGCAACAAGCTGGGCAGCGACTTGATCATAGAGTCAGAGCGGTGTTACATCATATTGAGGAAGATCTGGCGAGAGAGATAACAGTTGAACATTTGGCAAAAGTCGCCTGTTTGAGTGCGACGCAGTTTAAAAAAATTTTTAAACAATCCACTGGGTTAAGTGTTCTTCAATACGTGACCAAACAAAGAATGGAAAAAGCTAAAGCACTTCTGACGCACACGGATATTCCTGTCCAGCTTATTGCAGAGAGAGTCGGGTACAAGGACCTATCCGCTTTTAGTCGTCGTTTTTCATCTTCATTTGGACTTTCTCCTCGCGCATTGCGCGGCGGATGAAATTGAGTCTGTAAAATCAAATAGAGTGTCTTTTCTGCAAAGTTATGTGTTCATTTATTCATTATTCTCTGTCTATCAAAATGATATGACAAAGAGTATAGATATGAATCAGACACTAAAAGCTCGTCAGGAAGGTTTCGGAGTTTTGGTCATCCTGTTTGCTTCTTTATTGTGGGGAACGACCGGTACCGCAGCCACGTATGCACCCGATATCAGCCCGCTGGCGATTGGTGCTTTTTCAATGGGTGTTGGCGGTATTATGATGGCTCTGTTTGCCTGCGGCACGATCAGAAAAGACCGACATATACTGGTATCAAATAAACTTGTTTTATTGCTGGGGGCACTGGCTTTAGCGGTTTATCCTCTTGCGTTCTATAGCTCGATGAGAATGGCGGGTGTCGCGATTGGAACCGTGGTATCTATCGCGAGTGCACCGTTCTTCGTTGCATTGTTGGAGTGCCTGTTTGGCAAAGAAAAGTCAATTGATACTCGCTGGGTGATAAGCTTGACAGTGGGCGCGACTGGCATCGTTTTACTGACTCTATCAGAGACATCAACGTCAATACAAACCGGTGTAGAGCAAACCAAATATATAGGGATAGTGCTTGGATTGCTCGCGGGGTTCACCTATGCCACTTACGCATGGACGGCAAAAGCGCTCATCATCGAGGGCGTGCATTCCAAATCTGCAATGGGGAGCATATTTGGGCTGGGTTCACTATTGCTGCTACCTTCATTATTTTTTACTGGTGGTAATTTGTTTGCGACATCTATCAATGCATCCGTTGCCTTGTATATGGCGTTCGTTCCAATGTTTCTCGGCTATGTCTGCTTTGGTTATGGGTTAACAACGGTATCAGCAAGCAAAGCAAGTTTACTAACGCTGTTTGAGCCTGCTGTGGCCGCTGTACTTGCTGTGGTTGTAGTGGGAGAACATATTGGCCTACTGGGGTGGATAGGAATTGGGCTGATCATGGTTTGCTTGTTACTTCAATCCTATCAGCCCAAACATAGAGAGCCCTTATTAGCGGCGCAAAGCCAGTGACACTTTGGAAGTCGGTTGGCGCCCTAAGGCGTCGCTGATTTCCCACCCTGCTTGGGCAAGGCGATGTAAATCCACGCCCGTTTCAATCCCTAAACCTTGGCAAAGGTACACAACATCTTCTGTCGCGACGTTACCCGACGCGCCTGCAGCATAAGGACAACCACCTAAGCCTGCTACGCTGCTATCGACAACATGAACACCCATCTGAAGGGCTTGATATATATTGGCGAGCGCTTGTCCCCAAGTATCATGGAAATGAACGGCGACCAGGTGTCGAGGTACTCGCTCAAAAACGGCGTTGAGCATGTTAGCAACTCGAACTGGCGTGCCCGTACCAATGGTGTCGCCAAGAGACACTTCATAGCAACCAAGTTCTAATAGTGCTTGGGCAACTTTGGCGACCTGAGAAGGCTCGGTTGGACCATCATAAGGGCAATCGACGATGCAGGATAAGTAACCTCTAACGGGGATGCCTTTGCCTTTTGCTTCAGCCACCAGAGGCCGGAATCGTTCAAGGCTTTCTTCAATAGAACAGTTAATGTTTTTCTGACAAAAGCCTTGTGAAGACGATGTGAATACCGCGACTTCGTCGGCATTGGCGTCGATAGCCTGCTCAAACCCTCTCATATTCGGTGTTAGGGCAACATACTTCACGTTCGATGCGCGAGTGATTTTTGCCATGACTTCCAATGAGTCCGCCATTTGTGGCACCCACTTAGGTGAAACAAATGATCCCGCTTCGATGTGGGTGAGACCGCAGCAAGAGAGTTGATTGATCAGCGCGACTTTTGCCTCGGTTGAAACGGCTTGCTCATTTTGCAAACCGTCGCGAGGGCCAACTTCGACTATCTTGATCGACTCTGGCAGTAGCGAGGTAGTCATCATTCACTGCCTCCTATCGCCCAATTTGGTGGCCGCTTATCAAAGAAAGCCCTTAGACCTTCTTGCCCTTGGTCGGATACCCTAACTTGTGCGATTAATTGACTGGTATATTCAATCAAAGCATTATCAAGCACCTGAGTATCACACTCTCGGATCAGTGCTTTAGTTTGAGTCAGGGCCGCGGGGCTATTGAGTAGCCACTGATTGAGGATAGCAGTGACGGTTTTTTCCAGTTGGCTGATGTCGACAGCTTCATGAATTAAACCAATCTCAACCGCTTTGTTGGCGTCGAAACGTTCAGCAGTCAGCATGTAGCGCCTTGACTGGCGAGCACCGATCGTGCGGTTTACATAAGGCCCAATGGTCGCTGGAACTAATCCTAGCTTTACCTCACTGAGGCAGAATAGGGCGCTATGGTCAGCAATAGCGACATCACAGCAGCAGATTAGCCCGAGCGCTCCGCCAAATGCGCAGCCATGAACAACAGCGATAGTTGGCTGAGGGAAGTTATCCAAGCAATGCATCAACTGAGCAAGTCTCGAAGCATCTTGCTGATTTTCCAATTCACTTTTAGCTATCATTGACTGCATCCAGCCAAGATCAGCGCCTGCCGAAAAGTGTTTTCCGTTACCACGTAACACTAAACATCTCACCTCCGAGCGCTGAGCCAGTGAGTGAATCGATTCTATCAACTGTTCGATGACCTGAGCGTTGAAGGCATTGTGTTTGTCTGGCCGATTAAGTGACAGAGTGGCAACGCCTAAGTCATCGATGTTGCGAGTGAGATAGCTGTTATCGATTAGATTTGTCATGCTATGCTCCTACATTCTAAAGATACCGAATTGGCTATCGGGCATCGGAGCATGCTCGGTTGCGGTAAGCGCTTGAGCCAAGACATGTCGGGTCTGTTTCGGATCAATGATGCCATCATCCCAAAGGCGAGCACTCGCATAGTACGGGTGGCCTTGTTCCTCATACTGATCAACGATAGTTTGCCTGAACTGGCCTTCTTCCACTTCTGACCAAGGTTCACCTTGGCGTTTCAAGACCTCACGCTTGACTTGGGTGAGTACGCCAGCGGCTTGTTCTCCGCCCATTACCGAGATTCGGGCGTTAGGCCACATCCACATCAACGTTGGCTCATAAGCCCGCCCACACATGCCGTAGTTGCCCGCTCCGTACGATCCGCCGATGATAATGGTGAACTTAGGGACGTCAGCGCACGCCACTGCCATGACGAGTTTGGCACCATGTTTGGCGATGCCACCTTCTTCAACTTTTTTGCCGACCATGAATCCGGTAATGTTCTGGAGAAACAGCAATGGAATCTTTCGCTTAGCACACAGCTCGATAAAGTGGGCCCCTTTCTGAGCTGATTCCGCAAATAAGATGCCGTTGTTGGCGACAATACCAATGAGTTTGCCTTCGATACGAGCAAAGCCACACACCAGCGTCATGCCGAATAAGGCTTTAAATTCATCGAAATCGGAATCATCTACAATACGTGCAATCACTTCTCTGACGTCGAAAGACAAGCGCAAGTCAGCATTGACGACGCCATAGATGTCCTCAGCGGGTAGACGTGGTGGTAAAACCTTGTGTGTTTGAGGGATCACAGGTTCTTGGTTGCTGCTAGCAAGTGCTTCTCTCGCCATATGGAAAGCTTGTTGTTCATTTTCCGCGTAGTAGTCTGCTACCCCAGATTTACGGCAGTGAACATCCGCGCCGCCGAGTTCTTCGTCCGTGACGATTTCACCTGTGGCGGCCTTAACTAAAGGAGGCCCTGCTAGGAAAATAGTGCCTTGTTTTTTTACGATGACCGAGACGTCGGCCATGGCAGGAATATAAGCGCCCCCCGCGGTACAAGGACCAAGAACTACCGCTATTTGGGGTATGCCCTTGGCGGACATGCGTGCTTGATTAAAGAAAATACGCCCGAAATGGTCTTTGTCTGGAAACACCTCTGCTTGGTGAGGTAAGTTCGCACCGCCCGAGTCGACTAGATAAACACAGGATAAGTGGCAGCGCTCGGCAATTTCCTGAGCTCTGAGGTGCTTTTTCACTGTCAGTGGGTAGTAAGTCCCGCCTTTAACAGACGGATCGTTGGCAAGCACCATACAGGTTACCCCTTTGATCTTGCCGATACCTGCAACGACACCGGCGCAAGGGATGGATTGTTCGTAAACATTCCAGGCCGCGAATTGGCCGATTTCTAAGAAATCTGAACCTTGGTCGAGCAGCAGATCAATGCGCTCTCGTACGGGAAGTTTGCCTTTCTTGCGCTGTCTTTCAACAGCCCTAGCGCCGCCACCTTGTTTGATGGATTCAACATCTGCGTTCAATTTTTCGACCAGTCCACTCATCGCTTGCTGATTCTTAGTGAACAGGGGAGAGTCGGTTTTGATTTTAGTTTTTATGATTGCCATAACATCCTCGTTAGCGTGATTCTTCAAACAGCTCACGCCCGATAAGCATCCTGCGAATTTCGGAAGTACCCGCACCAATTTCATAGAGTTTGGCGTCTCTTAATAAACGACCCGCAGGAAACTCATTGATATATCCATTGCCGCCTAGCAACTGGATGGCATCCAGTGCAAGCTGTGTGGCTAATTCGGCACTGTAAAGAATTACGCCTGCGGCGTCTTTTCTTGTTGTTTCACCTCGGTCACAGGCAGCGGCTACGGTATACACATAAGCGCGTGCCGCGTTGGCACGGGTATACATATCCGCCACTTTGGCTTGCACTAACTGGAATTCACCGATAGATTGGCCAAATTGTTTACGGTCATGAACGTAGGGTACGACAAGGTCAAGACACGCTTGCATAATACCGAGCGGGCCCGCTGCCAGAACAACGCGCTCATAATCTAAGCCACTCATCAAGACTTTGACACCTTGATTCACTTCACCGAGTACGTTTTCAACCGGTACTTTGCAGTTGTTGAAAACCAGTTCACAGGTGTTTGAGCCTCGCATACCGAGTTTGTCGAGCTTTTGAGCGTGGCTGAATCCAGCAAAATCACGTTCGATAATGAAGGCAGTGATACCCCGTGAAGCGGCGCTAGGGTCTGTTTTGGCATAAACCACCAGCACATCTGCATCAGGGCCATTAGTGATCCACATCTTGGTGCCGTTCAACACATAGTGATCGCCGTGTAATTCAGCTTTGAGCTGCATACTGACAACGTCTGAGCCTGCATTGGGTTCACTCATTGCCAGCGCGCCAATGTGGGAGCCGTCGATTAATTTAGGTAGGTATTTCTCTCTTTGAACCGCATTTCCGTTGCGAAAAATCTGATTGACGCATAGGTTTGAATGCGCACCGTAACTCAATGCAACCGAAGCAGAAGCACGGCTAATCTCTTCCATGGCGACTACGTGTGCCAAATAGCCCATACCTGCGCCACCATATTGTTCGTCTATGGTCACGCCAAGCAAGCCCATTTCGCCCATTAGCGTCCATAAGTGGTTTGGAAATTGATTTTCCTCATCCACTTTGGCCGCGATAGGTGCAATGTGCTCGCGGGCAAAAGCATTGACGTGTTCCCGCAACATATTGACAGACTCATCGAGCCCAAAGTTGAGGGGGGTGTACTGAGATATCATATCGCCTCCGATTCAGCGGTTATTGCTGGTTACGATCCCTGGCAGATACATGATGTCTCGCGAAGTGCTAGCTGGCTTTAGAGCGCTGTAACGCATCTTCACATCGCTGACGAGCGGTATTCAAATCGTCAAGAACAATGGTGATGTCCTCAAGTTGGCGTTTGAGTACTGCTTCTTTTTCGTCAATGATTTTGAGCATCTTGATCAACTGGGTATCTATTTGATTCGTATCGTAAAGCTCTAACAAGTCGCGTATCTCGGCCAAGGAAAAACCAAGTCGCTTGCCTCGTAAAATCAACTTGAGACGAACCCTGTCTCTGCGCTGATAAATCCGCATACTGCCTTTGCGGTCAGGCTGAATTAGGCCCATATCTTCGTAAAAGCGGATACTTCTTGTAGTGATATCAAACTCTTTAGCGAGCTCGCTGATTTTGTATGTTTCCACCAGATGAAACTCCCCAACTGCTAGGTATTAGACAATCACACTTTCCACTACGACGGTAAAAAAGATTTTACAGGTTGTGAATGTGTTTCTTTACGTTAACGTAAATGTTAGTGCTATGCTTACGTAAACGTCAAGAAAATAACCATGCAAAAAACAAATGGCTTTAAAAAGTGAAAGCGGCATCGTGAATTGAGCCGTTTTGTCGTCGCTGAATGAATAAAGCCGTCACTCAACAATCTTTTGAGGAGCAGGCAATGCAAGAGAAAGAGATTTGGATAGTTGCAGCAAAGAGAACGCCAATGGGGCGTTTTCAAGGGATGCTTTCTGAATATTCTTCCCCCAAGCTCGGGGCGGTCGCGATTAAAGCGGCAATGAAAGAACAATCGTTATCGCCAGATTCAGTTGACGAAGTGTATATGGGATGTGTGTTACCTGCAGGCTGTGGGCAAGCCCCAGCGAGACAAGCGGCTCTGGGATCAGACTTACCGACATCGGTGGGTTGTACCACGATCAACAAGGTGTGTGGCTCAGGCATGAAAGCGGTGATGTTGGCCCACGATCTGATCCAAGCTGGTAGTGCCAATTGCATTGTTGCGGGCGGCATGGAGAGCATGACTAATGCGCCGTACCTACTGAAAGAGTCACGCTCCGGCATGCGAATGGGACACAAATCGACCTACGACCATATGTTCCTCGATGGTTTACAGGATGCGTACGAAGGTGAGCTCATGGGTGTCTTCGGCCAACAAACCGCTGATAAACTTGAATTTACTCGTGAACAAATGGATGAGTGGGCCACTTTATCAGTCAACCGAGCGATTGAAGCGCAGCAGCAGGCGTTATTTGCCGACGAAATTGCGCCCGTTGCCCTAAAAAAAGCAGCTCCCCTTGATTATGACGAGCAGCCACGCTCAATTAAGCCCGAAAAAATCCCTCAATTAAAGCCAGCCTTTGCTAAAGAGGGCTCGATTACCGCAGCCAACTCCAGCGCAATATCCGATGGTGCTGCAGCTCTTGTGGTGATGGATGCGCAAACTGCCAAGCAGCAGGGTTTGGAACCACTGGCCATTATCAAAGGTCATGCAACGCATGCCCGTATTCCTGCTGAATTCACATTAGCACCTGTTTATGCGATTGAGCAGCTTCTATCGAAGCTAGATTGGGCGGTGGACGAAGTGGATTTATGGGAAATCAACGAAGCCTTCGCTGTGGTAACGCAGATCGCGGTGAAACAGCTTGGCCTGGATAGCGAGAAGGTCAATGTAAAAGGCGGGGCGTGCGCATTAGGTCATCCGATTGGCGCAAGCGGTGCAAGGATTCTTGTCACGCTGATCCATAGCCTACGTCAGTTACAGGCTCTGGGTACAGATGGAAATCAGAACAAAAAACGCGTGGTGCGAGGTGTTGCATCACTCTGTATTGGTGGCGGTGAAGCAACCGCAATGGGTATTGAGATCCCACTATAAAAGAAAAGGACATCATTATGATTCAGTCAGTTCCCTTATTTATTGGCGGTGAGTTCTGCCAGTCACAGACCAATGAATGGGTTGAGGTGACCAACCCGGCAACCAGTGAAGTGATTGCCAAGCTTCCTTGTGCGACCGAGCAGGAAATGGAACAAGCGGTGCAGAACGCCGCTGAAGTGTTTAAGTCTTGGAAGGAAGTATCAGTGTCTGAGCGAGCTCGTGTGATGCTACGTTATCAGCACTTACTTAAAGAGCACCACGATGAGCTAGCCGAATTGATTTCGAAAGAGACCGGCAAAATTACCATCGATGCAAAAGGGGATGTGTGGCGCGGCATTGAGGTCGTAGAGCAAGCCGCGAATATCGCCAGCAATATGATGGGTGAAACGGTAGAAAATGTGGCAACAGAAATCGACACTTACTCTATGATTCAGCCGTTAGGGGTGTGCTGTGGTATTACGCCATTTAACTTCCCTGCGATGATTCCACTGTGGATGTTCCCGCTTGCGATTGCCGCAGGTAACACCTTCGTGCTCAAACCTTCAGAGCAGGTCCCTTTAACAGCGATGCGTTTGGCGGAGTTGTTTGAACAGGCTGGCGCCCCAAAGGGTGTTCTTCAGGTTGTTCATGGTCGCAAGAATCAGGTCGACAAACTACTGGTTCACCCTTTGATTCGTGCCGTGTCATTCGTCGGTTCTGTGCCGGTTGCTCAGTACATTTATCAGACGGGTACCAACTTCAACAAACGTGTGCAGGCATTCGCTGGTGCAAAAAACCATATGGTTGTGATGCCAGACGCCAATAAAGCACAGGTGATCAACAACTTGGTCGGCAGCTCTGTTGGCGCAGCAGGTCAACGTTGTATGGCAATCTCTGTTGCTGTATTTGTTGGTGAGTCGAAACATTGGGTCGACGATCTCAAGACAGAAATGGCGAAGATGACTCCGGGCGCATGGGATGATGGCAATGCAGCGTATGGGCCATTGATCAGTAAAGAAGCTAAGCATCGTGTTGTGAGCCTGATTGAAGAAGGCAAGGCGCAAGGCGCAGTGTGTGAGTTAGACGGAACTCAGTGTCATGTTGCTGGAATGCCAGAGGGTAACTGGCTTGGCCCAACCTTGTTTACCGGTGTCACTACTGATATGTCAATCTATGAGCAGGAAATCTTCGGCCCTGTATTAGTTTGCTTACAAGTCGATACGTTGGAAGAGGCGATTGAACTGATTAACAACAACCCCTATGGCAACGGAACGTCGATTTTCACCGCAAATGGTGCAGCAGCACGTAAATATCAACATGAAATTCAGGTCGGTCAGGTGGGGATCAATGTGCCAATTCCTGTGCCATTGCCATTCTTTTCATTTACAGGTTGGCGTGGCAGTTTCTATGGCGATTTACATGCTTATGGTAAACAAGCGGTGCGTTTCTATACCGAAACTAAAACGATTACGTCACGCTGGTTTGATGATGATATCCCAACAGGGCCAAACCTAACCATTCAACTGCGATAACGGGAGGACAAATGGATTTTGAACTGAATGAAGACCAACGTGCGTTTGCAGAAACTGCTCAACAGTTTGCCATGGATGAGTTAGCGCCGATGGCAGCCGAATGGGATGAAAAACAGCTATTTCCAAAAGACGTACTTAAAGCAGCGGGTGAATTAGGTTTCCTCAGCTTGTATACACCAGAAGAACAGGGGGGCTTGCAACTGAGCCGCCTTGATTCCTCAATCATCTTCGAGCAACTGGCAATGGGTTGTACGTCTACCACGGCATTCATGACCATCCACAATATGGTAACTTGGATGATTGCCAGTTTTGCCACTGAAGAAGCTAAACAAGAGTTTTGCCCAAAGCTAATCACGGGTGATTGGCTTGGTTCATATTGTTTGACCGAGCCGAACGCAGGCTCCGATGCCGCTTCATTGACAACCTCAGCGAAAAAGCAGGGCGACCAGTACGTTATCAATGGTGGCAAAACCTTTATCTCCGGTGCAGGTGATACAGAAGTACTCGTGGTAATGGCACGCACAGGCGACCGCTCAGCCAAAGGTATTTCAGCTTTTGTCGTTCCGGCAGATGCAGACGGCATCAGCTATGGGCGAAAAGAGCCGAAAATGGGGTGGAACAGTCAGCCAACACGCGCCATTACGTTTGATAACGTTGTGGTTCCTGAAAAGTACTTGTTAGGGAAAGAAGGGGAAGGCTTTACTTTCGCCATGAAAGGGCTGGATGGAGGACGTATCAATATCGCGACCTGCTCCATCGGTACTGCGCAGCAGGCGCTTAATGAGGCGATGCAATACGTCAAAGAGCGCAAACAGTTTGGTAAAGAACTGGCTCAGTTTCAGGGGCTACAGTTTCGGTTAGCCGATATGGTCACTGAGCTTGTTGCGGCCAGACAAATGGTGCGCCTCGCCGCGAGCAAATTGGACAATCAGGACCCAGAAGCCACGGCATATTGTGCGATGGCGAAACGATTTGCGACCGATGTCGGTTTTAAGATTTGTGATCAGGCACTGCAGTTATATGGTGGCTACGGCTATATCAAAGAGTATCCGATGGAGCGTCATTTCCGTGATGTCCGTGTTCACCAAATCCTGGAAGGTACCAATGAAATCATGCGATTGATCATCGCACGTCGCATGCTAGCTGAAGGCGCTCAAATACTCTAATCGAAAGGATGCTCAACAATGAATCATTCAGAAGGAAGTACTATTCAACATACGATTCGCAACCATGTAGCTATCGTGACCATGAACAACCCTCCGGCGAATACATGGACAGCACAAAGTTTGGAGCAATTGAAACAACTTGTCCTAGACCTTAACGACGATAAAGACGTTTACGCCCTAGTCATTACTGGACAGGGTGAGAAGTTCTTCTCCGCCGGCGCTGATCTTAAAGTGTTTGCTGATGGCGACAAATCCGTCGCGGTGGATATGTCCCGCTTGTTTGGTGAGGCATTTGAAACCTTATCTGCATTCCGAGGTGTTTCTATTGCTGCTATTAACGGCTACGCGATGGGGGGCGGTCTTGAAGTGGCATTAGCTTGCGACATTCGAATTGCTGAAGAGCAGGCGGTGATGGCGCTGCCGGAAGCTAAAGTCGGCCTGTTGCCTTGTGCGGGTGGAACGCAAAACTTGACGGCGTTGGTCGGAGAAGGGTGGGCGAAACGCGTCATATTATGCGGTGAACAGGTTGATGCGGCGAAAGCGCTCAACATAAAGCTGGTGGAAGAAGTGGTAAGCAAAGGAAACGCTCTTGATGCAGCCATTAGCCTTGCAGAAATGGTAGCAAATCAATCGCCATCTTCGGTCAAGGCTTGTAAGTCATTGATACAAAATACGAGGACGAGTCCACTAGCTCACGGTTTGATGAAGGAACGTGAGCTGTTTATTCAGTTGTTCGACACTCAAGATCAAACCGAAGGTGTCAATGCGTTCCTAGAAAAACGTCAACCTCAATGGAAAAATGGCTAGGAGGCAATATGACAGCAACCGTTTTTTTCAAGGAGCGACTTTGCCAAGATGGGAGTACCAAGATAGGTGTAGCAACCCTCGACAATGCGCCCTCACTCAATGCTTTGACTTATGACATGTTAGCCTTGCTCAAACAGAAACTGGAAAGCTGGCAAGTAGACGACAGTGTTGTCTGCGTTTTGCTGGAAGGGCAAGGTGAGAAAGCGTTTTGTGCTGGTGGTGATGTACGCACTATGCACGACGTAATGCGAGATAAATCTAGTCAAGACATCGAAGCGTTCTGTACGACTTTTTTCAAACTTGAGTACCAATGTGACTATCTTATCCACACCTTCACTAAACCAATTATTGCTTGGGGTGAAGGTATCATCATGGGTGGAGGAATGGGGTTGTATATGGGCTGTAGTCATAAGGTGGTGACGCCAACTACGCGTTTGGCCATGCCCGAAGTGAGTATCGGCCTTTATCCGGATGTCGGCGCCACTTGGTTTCTTAACCGGCTTGAACCTGGTGTGGGGTTATTCCTTGGTTTAACGGGAGTGATGATTAACGGTAGTGATGCGCTTGATGTCAACTTAGCGGACCATATGGTGCTCTCACAAGAGAAAGAGTCGCTGATTGAGCGCTTGTTATCTCTACGCTGGCACGACAAAGAGGATGCTTATGACGCTGTGACAGACTTGCTGATTGAATTTGGTGATAACGTTAATGGTCATAGGCCAGACCCACAAATGTTGCCTTTCATGCAAGATATCCAACGTGCATGCAACGCAAGTACTGTTGTCGAGGTAAGTAACAATATTCTGGCGCTGAAAGGGCAAAGTAAGTGGCTCGATATTGCGAAAAGCAATCATGCTTCCGGTAGCCCGATCACATCCCATATTTGCTTTAGGCAACTCAATCAATACAAAGATTTGTCATTAGCGGATTGTTTTCGTCTTGAATTAAATCTCTCGGTACGTTCGGGGCTGCTAGGAGAATTTCGCGAGGGAGTCAGAGCTAGGCTGATTGATAAGGACGGCGAACCTAAATGGCAGTTCAGTCGTGTCGATAATGTTGATGAAGCGGTTATTGATACTTTATTCACATCACTTTGGGATGAAAAATTACATCCGCTGGCAAAACTGGGCCACTACTAAGCTCTCAGAGCAGGGAAAGAAGGAATTTATTCAATGAGTACCATAGCGTTTATAGGTTTAGGTAATATGGGCGGCCCAATGGCCGAAAACTTGCTGGCTGCTGGCTTGAAAGTACGGGTATTTGATTTGATGCCGCAAGCTGTCAGGAAATTGGAGTCTGCTGGCGCAGTTGCTGCGTCCACCGTGGAGGATGCCGTGAAAGGCGTAGATACGGTAGTCACCATGTTACCGGCGGGCGAGCATGTCCGAGCGGTTTATCTTGGCGACCATAGCGGTGGTGTTGGCTTGTTAAACATGGTTGAAGATGGCACTTTTCTTATTGATTCTTCGACGATTGACCCTGAGTCGGCACGCATTGTTGCCCAGTGCGCGGCAGAAAAAGGTCTCGACTTTGTTGATGCCCCTGTCTCTGGTGGTGTAGCAGGAGCACAAGCGGGTACGCTGACTTTTATTGTCGGAGGCTCGGATGCCGCTTTCGTAAAAGCAGAGTCTGTACTTAAACACATGGGTAAAAACATCTTCCATGCCGGTAAAGCGGGTGATGGTCAGATGGGAAAAATATGTAACAACCTAATGCTCGGCATTCTCATGTCAGGGACATGCGAAGCACTGAACTTAGGCATAGACAATGGGCTGGACCCTAAAGTACTTTCCAACATCATGCTGCAAAGCTCGGGCCGTAACTGGGCGCTTGAGCTATACAATCCTTGTCCGGGGGTAATGGAAACTGCACCGGCTAGCAACGAATTTAAGCCAGGGTTTATGAGTAAACTGATGTTGAAAGATCTCGGGCTTGGTTTAGATACGGCTGCAAAGAGTCAATCTTCGGTCCCAATGGGCGCTTTAGCACGAAATCTTTATGCTTTTCACAACGCAAATGGCAATGAAGAGCTAGACTTTTCAAGTTTGTTCGAGTTTTATCAATCTAAAAAGTAACGGAGTTTGCAAATGGATCTAAAACAGAGCGTGATAGCGATTACAGGTGCAGGTCAAGGCCTAGGTCAGATGATGGCGATTACATTGGCGCAGGCTGGTGCTGAGCTTGCCCTGCTTGATGTTAACGAAGAAGCCCTGATGGATACCAAAGAACAATGCAATATGCTCGGGGTCAAAGCATTAACATACAAAGCTAATGTGACAGACGAATACGAAGTGGAGCAAGTCTTTAGTGACATTGTCACGGATTTTGGTCAGTTGGATGGACTCATTAATAACGCTGGTATTCTGCGAGATGGTTTACTGGTTAAAGTCAGAGATGGAGAGCTTACTAAAATGTCGCTGGAGCAATTTAGCTCCGTGATTGATGTCAATCTTACCGGGACGTTTTTATGTGGCCGAGAGGCCGCAATTCAGATGATCAATACCAAGCGAAAAGGTGTCATTATTAATATTTCTAGTGTTGCTCGTGCGGGAAACATTGGTCAAACAAACTATGCGGCATCGAAAGCAGCAGTCGCGACGTTAGCGGCAACTTGGGGTAAGGAGCTAGCACGTTATGGTATTCGAGCAGCCGCTATTGCGCCGGGTGTGATTGAGACTTCAATGACAGGAGCAATGAAGCCAGAAGCTCGTGAGAGGCTAGAAAAAATGGTGCCTGTAGGCCGCATGGGCGATGCCAAAGAAATTGCCAATACCGCTAAATTTATCTTTGAAAATGACTACGTGAATGCGCGTGTATTTGAAGTCGATGGCGGGATATTTATGTAACGTTAAGCTTTGAAACAGAAAAAAGGCACGTGATTCACGTGCCTTTTTGTTCGAGAAATACGTTATTTGAACTCAAATTTGCCTTTCATGATTGCCCAGTGTCCGGGGAACGAACAGAAGAAAGTGTAGTCACCCCCTGGCTTCATCTTTTCTGTGCTGAACGTTACTGACGTACTTTCACCACCGCCTATGATTTTGGTAAACGCATATACTCTTGGGTCGTCTGGTTTGACGTAGTTATTTGCTACGCCAGCAGACATGCCTTCTGTGCCTACCGCTTGGACATTGGCTGTGTCAGCAATAACGACGTTGTGGCCCATAGAAGTTGCTGCTAGCTTACCTGTATGGTTTAAAGTCAGAGTGACTTCCTTACAACTCGAAGGGACGCTGATGCTACCCGTCGAAAACTTCATCATATCGTTTGCATCAACAGATACAGAACATTCTGCCCCAGCCTGAGCTCCGAAACTGATTGCGCTAAGCACCACTGCAAGCGTTCCAACACTACGTTTAATCATACTTATTCCTCACGGTTTGTAGTTGAGAGATATTCTCATATACGTTAGAAATACAAACTTTGATCACTTTCACTAAGTGCTGAATTTTTGTCGATAACCAGTTACATATTCTGATAATTGGGACCACCACCACCTTCTGGCGGTAGCCAAGTGATATTTTGTGAAGGATCTTTTATATCGCAGGTTTTGCAATGGAGACAATTGGCGGCATTTATCTGCAACTTGGCCGCATTATCAAGGGTCACAATCTCGTAAACACCCGCTGGGCAGTAACGTTGACTCGGTTCATCATAGAGAGGGAGGTGATTCTTAATCGGAATGCTGTCATTGGTAATGATGAGGTGACAAGGCTGGTTCTCTTCATGCTGTGTCCCAGAGAGGTAAACAGAAGAAGGTTTATCAAAGCTCAACTTTCCATCAGGTTTAGGGTAATCAATCGCGTTGCATTGCGATATTTCCTTCATTGAAAGATGATCAGCCTTCGGGTCTGATATCGTCCATGGTACCCCCTTGTTAAACAGAGGTTGCCAGATATTTTGTTCGAACGTTGCGAGTGCACCTCCTAGCACGGCACCGTATTTATGGATTGAAGATGCAAAATTGCGGCTTTGTTTCAGTTCCTCATAGAGCCATGATGATTCGAACAGACTCTGGTAATCTGGTTCCTGCTGGGTCCCACTTGCCTCAAGGGCTGAGAACACGGCTTCTGCGGCAAGCATGCCTGATTTCATTGCAGTGTGACTGCCTTTAATTTTTCCTGAATTTAGCGTACCTGCGTCACACCCAATCAACAGCCCGCCCGGGAACTGCTGTTTAGGTAATGAGTCAAAACCGCCTTTAGCGATAGCTCTAGCGCCATAGGAAATCCGTTCACCGTCTTCGAGATATTGTTTAATCGCAGGGTGGTGCTTAAAACGTTGAAACTCATCAAATGGGCTGAGGTAAGGGTTCGAATAGTTCAAATCAATGATCAGCCCGACGACAACTTGATGATCTTCTAGATGGTAAAGGAAACTGCCGCCACTAGAATCTGATTCGTTTAGAGGCCAGCCAGCGCCGTGGAGGACGCTGCCTGCTTGATGGATTGCGCTGTCTTCGGGCAGCTGCCAGATTTCTTTCAATCCAAGTGCATAGTGTTGTGGCTGGCGATTTTCATTTAGATTGAACTTGTCGATCAATTGTTTACCGAGATGGCCACGTGCGCCCTCAGCAAAGACGGTGTATTTGGCTTTTAGCTCAATGCCTGCCTCGAAGGTGGGCTTTTGTTCACCGGCTTTATCCAGCCCCATATCTGATGTGTTGATGCCAGTCACAGCTCCAGATTGATCATAATTGATGCTCGCTGCCGCAAAGCCAGGATAGACTTCAATCTCTAGCTCTTCTGCTTTTTGTCCGAGCCAACGACATAGATTAGACAGACTGATGACATGATTGTCTGAGCTGTTGTGCATCAGTTTGGGCGTAGTAAATGCAGGCATTTTTATGTGATTGCTTGCTGTCGTCATGTATATGAACTCGTCATTAGTGACCGGGTTGTTGACCGGTGCGCCAAGAGATTTCCAATCTGGGAAAAGTTCATCCAGTGCTCTCGTTTCGAATACGGCTCCTGAGAGTATATGTGCACCGACTTCAGCCCCTTTTTCAACAACACAGATCGATAGAGGTAATTGTTTGATTTTGCTGAGCTGGGCAAGTTTGATTGCGGTGGATAACCCCGCAGGGCCCGCTCCAACGACGACGACATCAAACTCCATACATTCTCTTTCCATGGTGTAAACCTACCTTGCCAATTAAATCTTATACATAACTATAGTGCAGTTGACGTAAACGTAAACTTTACTAAGCTGAGTATAGGCAAAAAATCCGACATGAAACAGGTTTAACGAGACATTAAGCCACTCATTAAAATGAGTGAACTGTACATAAGACGATGAATTATCTAATTGTAATCGTTGTGAAAAATGCTGTTAGCACCAAGGAGGAGATGTGAAAGTACTAGTAGCCATAAAGCGAGTGATTGATCCTTATGTGAAGGTGAGGGTGAAGAGTGATGGCAGTGGTGTGGAAACCAATAATGTCAAAATGTCGATGAATCCCTTTTGTGAAATTGCAGTGGAGGAGGCGGTGCGCTTGAAAGAGGCAGGCGTCGCTCAAGAAGTGATTGTGGCCTCTATTGGTGATGCTGCGAGTCAGGAGAACTTAAGAGGCGCACTCGCATTAGGGGCAGACAGAGCGATTCACGTTGAAACGGATGTGTCACCTGAGCCTTTGGTTGTCGCCAAGTTGCTCAAATCGTTAATGGAACAAGAAAAACCAGGTATTGTTATTGTTGGTAAACAGTCTATCGATACAGACAATAATCAGGTTGCACAAATGCTGGCCGCATTGACGGAACGACCACAAGGTACGTTTGCATCGCATGTGAAGGTGGAAGGTGATCAGGTAAGTGTGACACGAGAAGTTGACGGCGGTTTGGAAACGGTCAAGATGACCATGCCTGCGATTATCAGTACCGATTTACGTCTTAATGAACCACGTTATGCTTCACTACCTAACATCATGAGAGCAAAGAAAAAGCCATTAGACGTTATCTCAGTAGCGGATTTGGGTATCGAGCTGAAACACAGCCATGAAATTATCGAAGTGATGGCACCTGCTGAGCGTTCAACAGGAGAAATGGTTTCCAGCGTGAGCGAACTGGTCGACAAGCTTAAGAATGAAGCCAAGGTATTGTGAGAGGAATGAATATGAATGCAAAAACGTTAGTCATCGTCGAGCACGATAACCAATCCTTAATAGCAGATACTTTGAAAACTTTGTCAGCGGCCGCTTCATTGAGCACTGAAGTGAGCGCACTTGTGGTTGGGGGAGATTGCCAGTCAGTGGTTGAGCAGGTCGCTAAAGTTGGGCTGGTAAAAGAGGTGCTGGTGGCGGATTCTGAAATCTATCAAAACCAGCTGGCTGAAAACTGCGCGTCACTGGTGCAACAGATTGCGGCCGATTTCACGCATGTTCTGGCTCCAGCGACCACGTTTGGCAAAAACCTGATGCCTAGAGTCGCTGCTTTACTCGACGTTGGTCAGTTATCGGATGTGGTCACGATAGAATCAGAGGACACCGTCATAAGACCTATTTACGCCGGTAATGCTCTGGCTAGAGTAAGATCATCAGATCGAATCAAAGTTATCACTATTCGTAGCTCTGCGTTTGACTTAGCAGACAAAGATGACAGCTCATCAGCCATAATCAAACCGATTGATATCAATATAGGCAATCCACTTTCTGAACTGGTCGAACGCCAACAAACACAAAGCAGTCGCCCTGATTTGCCAGCGGCAAGAGTGGTTGTGTCAGGTGGGCGTGGATTAGGTAGTAAAGAAAACTTTGTCATGGTCGAGCAACTTGCTGACAAGTTGGGTGGTGCCATTGGTGCGTCTCGTGCTGCTGTGGATGCGGGGTTTGTATCGAATGATCTTCAGGTTGGACAGACAGGTAAAATCGTCGCACCGGAACTTTACATTGCTGTTGGGATTTCGGGAGCAATTCAACATTTGGCTGGGATGAAAGACTCTAAGGTAATTGTGGCTATCAATAGTGACCCAGAAGCGCCAATATTTCAGATAGCCGACTACGGTTTGGTTGGAGACTTGTTTGAAATTCTACCAGAGCTAACCAGTACTATCTAAAACCCAAACAGAACGCCTGCTCATTGAGTGGGCGTTTTTATAAGTAAATAACCGATATCTCTCCTAAACTGTAGCTATTAGCTGCATAGTGGGAGAAGCTCTATGGGCATACACTTAGATATCACTACCTTGTCCATTATCTGTGTTTTGTTGTCTTTGTGCTATTGCATAGGGTTGTTATTGATTCAACAACTTCAGCCTACCGTTAGAGGGATCAGCACGATTGCCTCTGCACTTCTGCTTCTCTCCATCAGTTTTCTTCTCTTGAGTTTTGGCAACCAAATTACTCACTGGGTTTCCAAGATTCTCGCCAACTCCTTGATGGCTTTTAGTTACATCATTTTATTATTGGGCGTATGCCAGTTTAGGCGGTTCCCTAGGGTCATCGCCAATATCGGCTTCTATAGTTTTCCGATATTGGTCATCGGACTGACATATTTTACGTTGTTTATGCCGTCGACCAATGCACGTGTCATTTTGATGACCATTTATGTTTCTAGTTTGTGTTTTATTGCGATACTTGCCAATCAAAAAGGTCATAGCACAGATATTACGCCCTCCAAATTTTTGCTCTCGTTCGGGCTGGCGACTCAGGGTGGCTACAATTTATTTCGCTTTACTTGGACGCTGTTTGAACAACAGATTGACGATTTCATGATTTCGGGCATTGCACATCAGTTGGCGTTTGTTAGCACATTGCTGATGATTGTTTTTGTCGGATTTTCAGTGACGTGGATGCTTACTGGGCGACTCGTCGCGACAATTTATGACACATCGATCAAAGATGAGTTGACTCAGCTTTATAATCGTCGAGCGTTGGAAGAATTACTGCCAAAAGAGTTAGCCAGATCAAGTCGGCACAGGCAGCCGTTGTCTGTTTTGCTGCTTGATATTGATCATTTTAAAAAAGTGAACGATACCTACGGTCACCAAGCAGGAGATCGTGTGTTACGCACAACGGGTAAGTTATTAATCCTGCAAACTCGAAAAGATGACTTAAGTTTTCGCTATGGCGGCGAGGAGTTCTTAGTACTCTTGCCTAATACTGATGTGGATAATGCGGTCATTGTGGCAGAGAAACTCCGAGAAGCGATAAAAAGAGCGAGGATGTTACCGACGAATGTTGAGTCTTGTACGGCGAGCTTTGGTGTCACTCAGTTCAATGGGGATGACGATTGGGAAAGCGTTATAGAGCGCGCAGATCAGGCACTCTATAACGCCAAGGAAAATGGCCGTAATCAAGTTACAGCGAGAACTTAGTCCAATTTCTTCTCCAAGTGTTCAACCAGTAGCTTGGTAAAACGAGCGGCTTCGCCGCCAGTACAAGCTCTATGATCAAAGGTGACAGAGAGAGGCATAGCTTTTACAGCCATGGCTTCATTATTTCGCATTACCACTTTTTCAATGATGCGACCTGCACCTACAATCGCGACCTGAGGTGGGGAGACGACCGGCGTCGCGTAGATACCTGCAATCGCACCAAAGTTAGAGAGAGTAATGGTACCGTGCTGCAACTGTTCACGTCCGATTTTACGGTCACGGATGCCAGTCACTGTCTCATTGAGCCAAGAGCGTATGTCTTCCGTTTTTACTTCGTTAGCGTTCCGTAAAACAGGCACATATAACCCATGACTGCTGTCGACAGCAATGCCTATGTTCACCGTACTATG
The DNA here is from genome assembly GCF_027587155.1 of Vibrio sp. T11.5. Taxonomy (NCBI): domain Bacteria; kingdom Pseudomonadati; phylum Pseudomonadota; class Gammaproteobacteria; order Vibrionales; family Vibrionaceae; genus Vibrio; species Vibrio sp. T11.5. Next base: position 11,976 of record NZ_JAPPTP010000026.1, on the reverse strand, counting down.
CACACAGCGAGTCATAGTTTCAGCATCAAACCAAGCATTGAGGGCTGGCTCTTGTTCACATGCATATACAACGGCCTGAATGAGACGCCCAGAAATGTCTTCGCCTTTATTCCAGTTTTCCAACAGGGCTTCTTCTGTAATGGTCACAGACGCGACGTTGTGGTGCGATTCAGCCATGGTTCCAGCCATGGTTCGACGCGCACCTTTGAGCACTTCAGTTCCTGGTTGTTGCTTACCTGCCTCTTCATAAATATCGGCGTCGGTGATCAGGCCACCATGACCACTACCTTCTACTTGAAGAAGGTCCACTCCCAACTTCTTCGCGAGCAAACGTGCAGAAGGCATAGCCGTGACGGGTGAACCTTCGCTAGTATTGTGTGAAGCGCCGATCCAAAAATCGTCAACATCGACTTGGTGAGTTTGACTTGATACGTTGCCGACTACCGTGGCAGCATCTTTTTGTTTTGATTCTGATTTTTGTGCAGCACCTTCTTGTTCGATTTCAAGTAAAAGGCTGCCAATATTGATCACATCACCTTCTTCGCCATGGCGACTGACTATCTTACCACTGTATGGTGCGGGCACTTCGACGACGGCTTTTGCGGTCTCAATGGTCAAAATGATCTGGTCAACTTCGACCATGTCACCGACATTGACGTGCCATTGCACTATTTCCGACTCTGCAAGTCCTTCACCAAGATCTGGCAGTAAAAATGATCTCATTTCCATCCCTCCACGAGTTCTTTTGCTGCAATAACAATGTCTTCTTCCTGAATCATAAAATAGTCTTCATTTCGATAGTAAGGCATAACCGTATCCATGCCGGTAACACGTTTCGGTGGCGCTTTGAGAGTACACATCGCATGTTCAGCTGCTCGAGCGATGATCTCTGCACCAACCCCGCAGGTTTTACTCGCTTCATGAACTACAAGTAAGCGACCTGTTTTGTCTAAGGATTTCAAAATAGTATCCATGTCGATAGGCTTGATGCTGGCTAAATCAATCACTTCAGCTTCAATACCCTGTTCAGAGAGAGCTTGTGCTGCTTGCAGTGACTCAACTACGCAAGCCCCCCACGTCACTAAAGTGACATCGCGTCCTTTGCGTAACGTAAAGCAGCTGTCCAGAGGAAGAGCCTCACCATTATCAACGACATTAGATTTCACTGTGCGATAAATACGCTTTGGTTCAAAAAACATTACTGGATCGTTGCTGCGGATTGCGGCCAACAGCAGTCCGTAGGCACGTTGTGGAGATGAAGGAATCACTACTCGAAAGCCAGGAATGTGGGCAAATAGAGCCTCGATACTCTCCGAGTGGTGTTCCGGCGCATGGATACCGCCACCAAATGGGGCTCGGAAAACGGCTGGACAGGTTAAACGACCACGTGTCCGGTTGCGCATGCGTGCAGCGTGACACATTAGATGTTCCATAGCTGGGAAAACAAATCCTTGGAATTGAAACTCAGCCACAGGACGTAGCCCCTGAGTAGCCATACCAACACTGACTCCGCCGATAAGCGCTTCTGCAAGAGGTGTGTCGATAACTCGCTTGAAACCGAATTTTTCTTTTAGGCCAACTGTAGCGCGAAAGACACCACCATTGTCACCGACATCTTCCCCCAGTAAAACGACCTTGGAATCCTTGCTCATTTCATGGTGCAAGGCGAGGTTTACTGCTTCAACTAGTGTAATCTCAGACATTTTTGCCTCCCTGCATTCGCATCGCTTTGTTGATCAGTTCGTCTCTTTGCTTGTTTAGCTCTGTGACTGGGGATTCATATAAGTAATCAAAAGCAGACTCAGGTGCTTGAGGCGGTAAGTTAAGATAACGTTCGACCGCTTTTTCGACTTCAGCTTTGGCTTGCAGAAGTAGGGCTTGCTCTTCTTCTTCAGACCAGTGTCCTTGATCAACAAGGTAGTTTTTTAGCCTAAGAATGGGTTCATATTGCCACGCCTGATTGAGCTCATCTTTACTACGATAGCGGCTAGCGTCATCGGCCGTGGTATGGTCACTGAGTCGGTAGCTTACCGCTTCAATGAGTGTTGCACCTTTGCCTTTTCTCGCTCGGTCTAGTGCTGTTGACACCGCATCGTACATGGCGATGACATCATTGCCATCGACAGTGATGCCAGGGATTCCGGCTCCACTGGCTTTCTCGGAGAGAAAATCAGCCGCACATTGCAGTGATCGTGGCACTGAGATGGCCCACTGGTTGTTGTTGACGACAAAAACGAGTGGGATGTTCCAGGTGCCCGCGCAATTGACAGACTCAAGGAAATCTCCCTTGGAAGTTGCACCATCGCCACAAGTGACGAGCGCAGCATTGCGGTCGCCTTCAATTTTCAATGCTGCAGCGACGCCGACGGCGTGGGTGCATTGCGTAGCTATAGGAACGCAGAAAGGTAAGTCTCGGCATGTTAGATTATTTTCATCTGGACAGAAATCGCTACCACGCTCATCACCTCCCCAATATTGAAGATTTTTTTCCATACCGATACCGCGAACCCACATGGCAGGCATATCACGGTAGTAAGGGATAAAGACATCTTGTACACGAAGGGCGTGGCCTATGGCAATTCCAAACGCCTCTGCTCCTAAGTGTGAAGGGTAGGTTCCTAGCTTTCCTGTTCTTTGTAAGGCGACAGCTTTGTTGTCGTAGGTGCGTGCGACAACCATGTCGCAGTAGAACTTTTTCAGTGTTGCAGCATCGGCCCACTCAGGAAGTGGTTTAACGACTTGACCATGATGATCGAGAAATCGATTCATGGGTAAGGCCTGAACGTTCATCTCAAGCTCCTTGTTGCTCTGCATTCTATGGCAGCAATTAATTAACATCCTCCGGGCAAAACCCCATTTATGACATTCTGAGTTTTCTCTTAATATGAAATACTATTCTATAGAAATTGTCATAAATGATTTATCACACTGTTAAAGCTAAATAAACCAGTGATGAATGTCGGTTTTACCAGTTAATCTAAGTGTAACCAATTTGTTAAATTTCGCCTGATCTGAGCCATTTTTCAGGAGTAAACTATTTCTTACAAAGGTTAAAAAACAGATGAAAGTACTGGTTTTTTCAATTGCAAATGACCAAACATGACAATATTCACTATCGATTTAAGGAATTTTACTAGAATATTATCTGGAATTTTTTGCAAAAATTATCGTAATAACTTCTTTTTGATGCCAAAAGCAGAGTCAAAGTTGGCCGAGAGTGCGCAGTTTTGTTGTCCAAATTTATCTCTGTTCGAAGTGGATACCTGACAACTGATTGAATCAATTATTAATTACTGTCTGTTCTAATCAGACTATGTGAAATGACAGGCCATACTAGATTTTTCTAACGCTAAATAGGGGGGATATTTGGATTATTCTTATTTGTTTTCATTTGGTTAGTGAGACGGTCTTTTCAGATATCCGCCATGATCGCAATTATTTCGTGATATAAATCGAAAGTTTATCTATTTGTGTTTACAATTATATCACTAAGTGCATATAAATCGTACGTCGGTTGGCAAGATTCTTCTGGATAAACAGAAGCGGAGAAGGATTCTCTGCGAAGAGGTTTGGTTATGAAGATTGCCACTAAAATAGTTTTGGCTTCAACCCTATTGTGCAGTATCGCTATTATCTCGACAGGAACGTTTGTAGGGTGGAGGGCATCTGATTTGTCGGAGCAAGCGCTCTATCAGCGCGCTACAAGTCAATTGACTTCCATTCGAGAAAACAAGAGAAGCGAGATAGAGAATTACTTTCAGCTTATTAGGGGACAGTTATTGACCACCGCTCATTCTATTGGTGTGAGAGATGCGATGATCGCGTTCAAAGATACGTTTGAGCGTTATCCCGTTGATTCGGTCAGCGCTAGTGATCTGTCGACACTTTCGAATTATTACACCTCCAGTTTTGGAATGAATTATCGAACGGTTAACGGTGGTGACTCAGCGAATGCGTTACAAAAGCTCAATATGCTGTCTCCCAGAGCCAAGGCGCTACAGGCGCGTTATATTGGGGTTAACCCAAACCCACTTGGCGAGAAACACAAAATGATGGTTGATTCGCTAGGGACTGAATACGACCAAGTGCACAGCAAATATCATCCAAGCATCAAAGGATTTCTGGAAGAGTTTGGCTATTATGATATTTTTCTCGTCGACACAAATGGAAACGTCGTTTATTCGGTCTTCAAAGAACTGGATTATGCGACAAACTTGAACTCTGGTCCTTATGCAGGTAGTGGTATCGCTAACGCGTTTAAAAATGCGCTAGGTAAAAGTGCAACTCAGTACCATCTTGAAGATTTCGCCCCTTATTTCCCTTCCTATGAGGCTGCTGCTTCATTTATCTCCACACCGATAAAGTTTGATAACCAAACCATTGGTGTTCTCATATTTCAGATGCCTGTAGATAAGATAAATAGCATTATGACTTTTGGTGAAAACTGGCGTTATGCGGGATTGGGCAACTCTGGCGAAACCTATCTCGTTGGTCCAGATAGCTTGCTACGCAGTGAATCTCGTTTTCTGCTTGAAGAACCCGAACTTTATTTTGAAGAGCTTAAAGCATTAGGTGTATCGCAAGGTGTTATGGAACAGATACAAGGCAAATCTTCAGCGATTGGTCGACAGAGCGTTAATACGGCAAGTGTAAAAGCGGCGCTTCGCGGGCAAAGTGGTTCTGAGGTGATTGAGGATTACCGCGGTATAGAAGTGTTGTCGGCCTATTCACCTTTAGATGCTGCGGGCTTGCAATGGGCAATTGTGACAGAGATAGATAAAGCAGAAGCTTTCGCTGACCTTGACGCACTGGTCCAGACGAAGATTGTTACTGTGTTAACCAGTATTATTGTCGGCGTAATTGCTGCTGTTTGTGTTTCGTACTTTCTTGGCAACAGTATTGCAAAACCAATCCGTGTGGCAAGTGAGAAAATTCAACGAATAAGTAGAGAAAATGATCTGACCGAAAGGTTGACGGTCGAGGGCAAAGATGAAATGACAGATTTGTCTGTTTCGCTCAATTCTCTGTTTTCTCACTTGCAGGATATTATACGAAAATTCGCTGAAGCAACCGAGAATCTGAACCACAATACGCACAGTATGACCGGCAATATGAACAGTGCTCGCGATGCTGTCCAAGACCAGAACCGAAGAACTGAGTCTGTCGCTACCGCTGTTAATCAAATGAGTGCCTCTATCTCTGAAGTGGCTCAGTTTGCCAGCCGAGCTGCTGAGTTCGTGAAGAATGCCAACGATAAAGGCAGTGAGGGCGTCGGAGTAGGCCGTGATCTCGGCAACGAGATTTCTCGTCTCAATGAAGAGATGAAAACCGCTGTTGAGGCGATTGGGCGTTTGCACAACGAAAGTAACTCGATTGCTGAGGTTCTCGATGTGATTCAAGGAATTGCCGAGCAAACAAACCTATTGGCGCTCAATGCCGCTATTGAGGCGGCTCGTGCGGGTGAACAGGGACGTGGGTTTGCGGTTGTGGCAGATGAAGTTCGTTCTCTTGCTGGTCGAACTCAGTCATCAACGGAAGAAATTCGTGAAAAAATCGAAGCGTTACAGCGTGAAACCAATGAAGTTTCAAACAGTATTGAAAATGCCAATGGAACGGTGTTGCAAGGGGTGGATACGTGTGAGCAAAATGCAGGTATGCTTGAGCAGATAGTCACTATGCTTAATGACCTGAATGAGATGAACATACAAATCGCTGCTGCAACCGAGGAGCAAAAAGCGGTAACCGATGAAATCAGTGGCAGTATTACCTCAATTGCGGACGCATCTTCTGCTGTGTCTAGTCAGGTCAGTGATGTGGACCATGTGTTGCAAGGTTTATCTTCTCAAGCTGAGCAGCTCAATGAAGCAGTGTCACAATTCAAGTACTAACCATAGGCAATTGGCCGACCCACAGGACGTCGGCCTTTTATTTCTTAACTCAACGATGGCTACCGTTGCAGCCCCAGTAGATTAACTGTTTCCTACCACTTTGATAGTCGTTGAATTGTCTGACTCAATGAAATACTGCTGTGTGTTGACCATGAACGATTCCTAGCATGATGTTGCCTGAGTTTAATAATGAGCGCCATCATAGAGATTTTACTCAACAGCATCTTTTGTATTGAAGTTCAATATCATAGACTTACTCTGTTTGAACGGGAGTAAAAAATGAAACTAGGTGAATTTATAGAGCAGTTGAACCACAATCCAACTGAGGTAGAGTTTGAGCAAACCATGGCTGTAATAGACGCGAATTATGAGTTTATCCCAACGGCATTCATCAATGGAGAAACAAACAATGCAGCTAACCAGAATAATGGTTCGTGCAAGATATTCGCGTTTGCTCAGTTGAATCTACTGTCTGAACAGGACACATTAGCGTGCTTTGGTCGTTTTTATCGTGAAGACGTGCTTCAGAACCCAGATGGAGAAGATCACGCCAATATCCGCAACTTTATTAAGTTTGGCTGGCAAGGTATTGAATTCGAATCAGAGGCACTTGTTGCTAAGTGATTAACTGAGGGGCGTTAGCGCTCCTTTTTTATGTGGGTAAACGACAATGGACAATAAACAGCTTTCTGATTATCTAGACACCTTTATGATCGTAGAGTCTAGTTATCCTTTTGGCCCTGAAGCGCGCGTCTATAAAGTGCGAGACAAAATGTTTGCTATTCTGTCGATGAGGGAAGGGCGTGAATACGTCACAGTGAAAGTAAAGCCCGCAGATGGCGAAGTGCTGACATCCCAATTCGCAGACATCACCCCTGGGTACCACACTAATAAAAAGCATTGGGTGACCGTGTATTATCCTGGTGACGTTGAAGATGGTTTAATTCAGGATCTTTGCGAACGTTCTTATGCGCTGATTGTCAGTAAATTGCCAAAGGCACAAAGAGTAATATTGGGCTTCGACTAGAGTTGAGTGACACCAAACGTTGCAGTTAGAACAAATAATCAACCATTTGATGTAAATGTCAGCAAACAATCCGCAATTGGGTATTTTTATTTGACTCTCATCGCTCAATCCGTAAAGTGTGCATCGAACGCAGCGGTGGGTAACTAAAGCGTTAAAAGAAAAGGCGCGTTGGCAGAGTGGCTATGCAGCGGATTGCAAATCCGTGGACCTCGGTTCGACTCCGGGACGCGCCTCCATTCTTTTTTCTTCTATTCTTGTAACATTTCTAATCATTCTCTCATTCTCTTGTTTGATCAATGCCTTAATTTTTTAAGGTAAAAATACATACTGCATATAGGTTTAATCACGAGTTCATAACTGGCGATTGCTTTGTTTTATTATTCGCCGCTTTTACTCGAAGCCTACCTCGCAAAAACTTCGTTATCTACTGGACACAAAATAGGCAGTGTTTACTGACCTTTTGTCATATCGATGTGAGTCGCTTTGGTAAATTTGCCGTGTGGTGTTCCATTATCAGCATGGTTTAGCAAGTACTGAACACTTGATGTTATTTTTAGTGCATTTTAAAAAACAAATATGACGGGCATCTTTTGTGCAAAATGATCGCCAATTGTACCACGGAGTTTGGATTTTAACCGGTTGAATAAAAAAGACAAAATTTCTATTGACCTTAAATCTCAATCCGTTAAAGTACGCCTCGTTCTCACGGCGAAGTCCGATGAGAGATGGTGTTACCATCGCATGATTGCGTTGCCCTGGTGGTGGAATTGGTAGACACAAGGGATTTAAAATCCCTCGGCGTTCGCGCTGTGCCGGTTCAAGTCCGGCCCGGGGCACCATCTAAAAAATGAGGCGCGTTGGCAGAGTGGCTATGCAGCGGATTGCAAATCCGTGGACCTCGGTTCGACTCCGGGACGCGCCTCCATTCTCTACGAGAATACAGTAACCAGCTCCGGCTGGTTTTTTTGTATCTGCGTATCGAAAAATCATTTCAGATAGTGATTTTTTATTGATTACCTCTATTCTCCTCAGTTTGAACAACCTCTTCCGTTTGGTATGCCGCTGCCAGAAAACTCAATTCTTAAACGTTTGACAGAATGAAGGTACTGATTGTTGTCTGCGTTATTGTGATCAAAGTTATTGAGAGCTACGTTCCAGCTCGTAAAGGGAGTTGGCTCAAAGTAGGCATAAGCGAATTTATTCGACAAAGCCCCGTCTGTGATGATACTGACCTGGTTGCTTAACGCATCATCGAGACGGTAGTAGAAAGCTCTTGTTAATGGATTAGCACTAAACTTGAATTCCTCTTGTCCAAATCTATCGTAATAGTTGCCACCATTTGAAATCGTCAGATTGAACTGCTTCCCATAAGGAAGATTCTCACCCTCAAAGAAGACGCGGATCTTGTCGAGCCTGACTCGGTCAAACGCACAAAACTGTGATTGCTCAAGTGGGATGTTGAAGTTAAACTCTCCCGTCTTAGCTAGAGCTTCAATTTGTTTCGTATCGTCAATGACAAAGTTATCGATGTTGAAGTCCTGTGGCGCAGGTTGGAAACGATTTAGTGCATTGACATACTCGTTTTCAATCGCCGCTAAATCAAATTGATAATCTAGATAGGACTTGCTCAGGCTGGGTTTGATATCGCTTTTTTTCAGTGCCCAATGTTCGTAGGCTGCAACGTAATTTGAAAGCGCTACATACATAGGACGTTTAAAGTGCAATGAAACGCGAGATAATTCCTGTTCTACTTTTTTCAGTGCGTCACTATCTTGGTTTGCATTTGCAATCAGATGATTCAGGCGCTCTTTCTGGTTAATGGTCACTTTGCGTGTTAACAGGAGATCGACCAGTTTCGCTTGCTCTTGTACTAGGTTTAGCTGAGAAGCATTGATTGCTTTTCCTAGTAGGACTTGCTTTTCTAACTCAAGTAGATATACGCGTGCCCCTCTAATGCCAAGAGAATCCGCGTATCGTAGATTGCTCCTAACCTCAGCGATCATAAGATCCCAAGCTAAGTTACTTTCACTCAAAGATGGCACCGCGAAATCGAAAGAATCCATCTTCTCCGAGATACGCTGTATCCTAATTGTCGACTTTACTTCGTTGGTCAAGGAAGCAATCCCGGCGACGGTTTTGGTTATATTGTCGATAATCCCTGTTACATTTTTAACGTTAGTTACTAGATTTTTCGCTTTATCAAGGGCTTCGGGAGTTTTAGCCAGCTGCTCCGTCATATCATTAATCCCTGATAAGTTTCCCGTGAATACACCGCTCACTGCACTACCAATTTCTGCGATTGCTTTGAATATCGCTAACGCCGCGTTAAGCTGCTGTTGAGTTTTCCATACCTCAACACCATACAGGTAGTTACTACGAGCACTTAGTGCTGTAAGCTCCTGAGTTTTATACTGACTTTCCACCTCAGAGACACTATCAATCAGCTTGGAGATATTCTGCTCTGACTGCTCGACGACAGCATTCTGAGATTGCAGGACGTCTTCAATATTGCCCAGAGCAAGCTGAGCGTTTTCAATTTTATCTTCGACCTGAGTGTTTCGGCTTGTCACAATATCTCGCTTTTGTTCAAAAGCAATCATGGCATTGAGATACGCTCTGTATTTATCCTGATACAGCGAGCGGTCAAGATAAGGTACGAAGTTATCCGACCGACTACTCAAATCGGTAAACTGTTTGAACGCAACAGTTTGCAAGTAGAGATCCGTCAGCAATGGGTCATCGGACACTGTCGCGCCTGCATGGCGCATGCTGCGTTCAACCCAGTTCAGTAAGGCTAAACTGGTCTGCGGCTGTTCGTCATATAGGCTGAGAGCCATGTCGAATGAACGGTTTACAATGTCAGAAAATTGCGATTTTGCTAGCTGAAAGTTGGCGGTAAGATCATCGGTTAGCTGTTGTTTGATATAATGCTCGCCAGAGAGAATGATGGAAGTGCCCGTATTCTCGCTGGTTCCAATTGTGTCGGCAGTAACGCCTCCTTCTGGGGTGAAAGCGAGTACATTAAACGGCGTTTCCACTTCCTCTGCGATTACTGTAATGGAAGCCGCCGCGCCTTGTTGGCCAAGGACGAAAGTAGGGGTGCCATTACCAACAATCTTACGTGCAAAGATAACAATGCTCTGGTTGTTCATCACCAGGTTGAAGTTGTCGGTCACGTCGATTGTGTCAGCAAAAATAAAGAGTTGGGTTGGTTTAGTTTGATAGAGGTTTTGCTGTGTTATCCATTGCTTAAGATTGATATACAGATCAGATGTTGAACGAGTGACTGAGTCTGTTTTTGAGTACGGGCTATCAATCCACGCTGGGTATTGTGTGTTTGCAGGTAGGTTATTAATGTCGAGCCAATCTGAGGCCATAACCCCATTTGATATTGCTGTGGTCACAGCAAGTGCAAGGATTTTTTTCATTTTTATTTCCTTATGAGGTGCTACCCAATAAAGATTTTTGGGTAGGGTTTCCCGCACCCAGCGCATAAGCGAGGGTGGGGAAGCGGTTTAGGGACTGAATCCCGTTATGGGTTTACGCCGGAATAGGGCTATTCGGCTTTTTGAATGTACGCGTTGTTAGCGAATGTTTTCGCTTTTTCGCTGATAGTGTTCCAGTTTTGTTCTGCAACTGCAGTGTTTGCCATTGCTCCAGCTGCGGCCAGAACCGCATTAGATTGCAGAATTTCAGCATTTGACTCCGCGGCTTCAAGCGCGACGATTAACGAATCGAAGTCGGTATTCATCTTCTGCCAGTGAAGCTTTAGCTTGTTCACATAAGGGATCGCATTTTCAATTTTGCTTGAAATGATCTTGATGCTTTCTGTTGAACGAGTGTAAGAGTTATAGACCTTTTGAGTAGTAGACAGTTGGGCCTCAAGTACCTTCGCTTCATCCTGAAGTTGGTTGCGGAGTTTTCTTGCCTTCTCTGCTTTGTCACCATAAACACCCATGATAGGAATGGCGACAGCAGGGAACCAAACGTAAGTCACGGCTGTTGCGGCAACAGTCACATAGTGAGAGTAATCTTTATTGAGTTGGTCGATACGATTGTTTAGGTCATTCACTCGTTGTTGTAGTTCGCTGCCATCATCTTCCAAATAACCACTGTGAGTGCTTTTTAATACATCTAATTGCAACTTCTGCTCTTCAATCTTGGTAGCGAACGTCAGCAAGTCTTCACTGGCTTTTTGCACCTTCTGTTGATTATTCACTGAGAAGTTTTTTAAAGCGTTTAAATACGCAATAGAAAGCTGGCGTGCTTGCTCAACTGCCTGAACATCTGCGGGTAGAGGAGAAAAAGACTTGTTGAGGATGACAGTGAGTTGATCGCTCAGAGGGTTTAACATGTACTTCTGAATATCGTTATAATTGGATAGAGACAAGGCTAACTCGACAATGTCGGGGTAGAGGTCCTGTTTCCAGTAAAACGCTTCTGCGTGAACTTTGCTGTATTGTTCAATCAGGGCTTTGAAGTTTGAAAACGGTACATCATCAGCGATATCAAATGCTGATTTCATGCTCGCCTCTGTAATTGGCAATGACAAAGCACCTTCAACATAGGTTTGAATCTGGAACCACTCTTTTTGGTTTAAAACGAACTCATCAGTATCTAAATCGATAAAGGCACCATTCTCACCCAGAATGGTGTCATAACTGATCTGGCCGATTTGCTGTTCAGCAGAATTTGGAGACAGTGCCTGATAGGATGTAGAAGCGTGAACACCGGCCGTGATCAAGCTCAAGCAAAGTGTTGATAACAGAAGTGGCTGTTTTATTTTTTTCATTCTAATACCTTATTTTTATTTGTACTCAACCCTGACATTAAAAGCCTTTATAAGTAACTGAAGGGTAGAGTTTTATATTTCTAGCAAGCTGTGTTGTTTGAAAATATCAACCTTTAGTCGTTTGTTTAATAATCTCCTTTTATTTTTTGGATAAATCTATAGCAATGTAATTCATTAGAATGCGCTATAGATCACATTAAATGTAATTTTCTGAGCAATGTTTGTTCTCGTTGATTTTAGTAATATATAAATTAGTAAACGTTAAATAA
>NZ_JAPPTP010000025.1:0-60608 GCF_027587155.1 Vibrio sp. T11.5 | reverse complement strand
TTCTTGATTCTTTAATCGAGCGAGGTGTTATTTGTGATAATCAAACCTATGAAGAAAAACAAGAATCTCTCCAGATTTATCTTGCTAATAGATTCGACAAAAACAAAAAAAATAAAAACAACAATAATAATAATAATAAGCAAAGTAACCCGACTGAAACAAAATGCATCTCAGCAGATAAGAATAAATAAGCTGAAAATTCATTAATTCATCTTCCCTTTGATTAGGGATTTTGTTGTTCACGCAACGTTATACCCACTTTATTAAGTGGAATTTGGCAATCAGAATATAATAAGGAAATAATATGAGTCCTATGAGGAAAACACTGCTGGCAACAGCAGTGCTGACCCTTTTTAGTGTCAGTGGTCACGCCAAAACACCTATAGACTTAGGTGTAATGAACGAAGAGAAAATCATCGAAATGTTGGTTCGAAAAGGCCTTCTTGATGAAAACTCTTCCGTTGACGAGCAGAAAACTGCACTTAACAAATACCTCAACGCAAAACTCAATAATGGCTTTAAAGGCGACGCGCAGTTCGGCAAAAAAGCACTCGAACAACGGGCGAAGATCCTAAAATCAATAGAAACCAAGCAAGGTCAACATAGAGCACACATGTTTGCTTTTGACCTCTCTCAGAAGCGTACTGACAAGGTGCTGGCCTTATTGGTCGATTTCCCAGATTTACCATGGAATGAAAACCGATTAACGTCTGAGCATACCGAGATGCTTTACGATAGCTATAAACCTGAACACTATCAGAACTTACTTTTCTCAGGTGCTGGTTATCTTGGCCCGAATGGCGAAAATCTTATCTCAATGCGTCAATACTACGAGAGTGAGTCTGGAGAAAGCTATAGCGTTTCAGGTCAAGCTGCTGGCTGGTATCGAGCGTCAAAAAACGCGTCATTCTATGGTGGCAACTCGTCAACAACAGACAACGATCTCAACGCTCAGGAATTGGTTCGTGAGGCATTGAACCAGTTAGCACAAGATCCAAGTATCAACCTTGCCGACTATGATATCGAAGACCGCTATGACTATGATGGTGACGGTAACTTCCGTGAACCAGATGGCGTGATTGACCACTTAATGGTGTTCCATTCTTCCGTTGGTGAAGAAGCTGGTGGCGGTGTATTGGGCGATGATGCGATTTGGTCTCACCGTTACAATCTAGGCAAATACCATGTGCTAGAAGGTACTTCAAGTACGGTACCTGGTCGCTTTGACGGCAAATACGCCGCTTTTGACTACACCATTCAACCTATTGACGCCGCGGCGGGTGTTTGTGCCCATGAGTATGGACATGATTTGGGCTTGCCTGATGAATACGACACTCAGTACACGGGCAAAGGTGAACCCGTATCTTACTGGTCAATCATGTCCTCAGGCAGCTGGGCCGGCAAGATTGGCGGCACGCAGCCAACGGCCTTCAGCTCGTGGGCTAAACAGTTCCTGCAAGAGTCGATTGGCGGTAAGTGGATTTCGAACCAAACCATCGCGCTTGGAGACCTGACAACAAAAGGCGAAGAAATTACGCTTCACCAGACTATCGACAACGATAAGCAGAACATGGTCCGCATTGACCTACCTGTAAAACGTACCGAAGGTCATAAGCCTTTCTCCGGTAACTTCAGTTTCCACTCAGGTAAAGGTGACGATCTTAAGAACAAGATGTCTCGTCAGCTTACTCTCCCTCAAGGGAGTAATGTCAAACTGGTATTTAAAGCTTGGTATCAGATTGAAAAAGATTACGATTACGCTCGCGTGTTAATCAATGGCCAGCAAATTGCTGGTAACATCACAACGATGGATGACCCATACAACACAGGTCTTGTACCTGCTATTGGCGGCGAATCTGATGGTTGGGTTGACGCGGAGTTTGACCTATCACAATGGGCTGGGCAAACCGTAGAATTAAGCTTCGATTATGTGACGGATGGCGGTCTGGCAATGGAAGGTCTGCATATCGACAACATCTCAATTGAAGCTGACGGTACTTCTACCTTGATTGACGACGCAGAAGGAAAATCTAGCTTTGCACTGAGTGGCTACCGTCTAAATGATGGCTTTAACGAAGCTGCGCATTACTACCTACTTCAATGGCGTAGCCACAACGATGTCGACGAAGGTCTGAACAACATTAAACGCTTTGGTCAATTAATGTCATTCGAACCAGGTCTTATCGTTTGGTATGTCGATGAATCGATGACCGACAACTGGGTTGGTAAGCACCCAGGTGAAGGTTGGTTGGGAGTCGTCGATGCTGACCAAAACGCAATGATCTGGGCTAACTCAGGTGCAGCGGCGCAAACGCGTTACCAAGTACGTGATGCAGCATTTTCGATCAATGACCAAAAACCGATGCGTCTCGAAAACAAAGATGGTGACGTACTTGAAGATGTCAGCCTAATTGGCAATGCTTACTTTGCTGACAACCAAGACTACACCAACCCTCAAGCCCCTGATGCTGGCCGTCTTTTGGCTGAGCACGGTGTTCAAATCGAAGTGATTGAGCAAGCTGCCGACAATACTTACGGTGTCATTAAAGTATCGAAAGCAGAAGCACCTAACCAAGTTCCAGTCGCGGCATTTACCTTGTCAGCAGATGGCCTGACTGTTACTGCGATTGACTCAAGTTCTGATAGTGACGGCTCAATCGTTGCGTACAACTGGGATTTTGGTAACGGCGAATCAAGTTCTGAGCAGTCTCCTTCTTGGACTTATCTGAATGACGGTAGCTACACTGTTTCTTTAACTGTGACCGATGATCGTGGTGATCAGCATACGGCAACAGAAACAATTACCGTTGAAGCAAACAATGTGCTTCCGACAGCAAGTGCTCGTTACATTCATCTAGGTCGTTGGGTCACTATGTGGTCTACCAGCTCGGATCCAGACGGTCGCATCGTCGATACAGAATGGGTTTTACCAAACGGAAAAGTAAAACGCGGACGCGTATTTACCTCTATCTTCCCAAGCTACGGCAAGCAGGAAGTTCGTTTGACTATTATGGACAACAATGGTGATAAAGTTTCTAAAGTCATCACTGTCGATTTGTAAGGATTTCTCCGTTCCTTAACTTCCCTACTCCTCATATTTGAGTGAGATTTGAGCGCAACTCTGGTTGCGCTCTTTTTTTATCTTTGATTCTTAGTACTACCTATGACTTTTCCTATTCCATAACGCACTCAGCAATTAGTTGAATGAATACTTATTCACACCCCTCGATTCGTGCTTATTTATTGACCAATCAACCCACAAGCTACAAATACATTTGTCGTTTAATTTTGAGACTAAAACACCTTAACAAAATACATAATTAAAATACGCACAATTCAACCAATTGCACAAATAAGATTAAATAACAACCATATTGATCATTAATTGAACTCAATTGTTAATCACTCGTTTCTGTGTAAAGTTTGATCTACGTTCAATCTTAATCCATTTATCAATTGAATGCTTTGACTGCATCATAGTAAATATGCGATCAAAAGATGAGTAAACACTCTACAGTCAGAATGGTAAGTGAATAATTATGAAAAATACGTTAATTTTGGCTGGCTGTATATTGGCAGCTCCAGCCGTCGCAGATGACCTAACAATCACCCCTGAAACTATAAGTGTGCGCTACGCGTCTGAGGTGCAGAACAAACAAACATACACTTATGTCCGTTGCTGGTACCGTCCAGCACAAAACCATGACGACCCTTCCACTGAGTGGGAGTGGGCTCGCGATGACAATGGCGATTACTTCACTATCGATGGGTATTGGTGGTCGTCTGTCTCCTTCAAAAATATGTTCTATACCAATACCCCGCAAACAGAGATTGAAAACCGCTGTAAAGAAACACTAGGGGTTAATCATGATAGTGCCGATCTTCTTTACTACGCGTCAGACAATCGTTTCTCCTACAACCATAGTATTTGGACAAACGACAACGCAGTAAACAACAAAATCAATCGTATTGTCGCATTCGGTGATAGCCTGTCTGACACCGGTAATCTTTACAATGGATCCCAATGGGTATTCCCCAACCGTAATTCTTGGTTTCTCGGTCACTTTTCAAACGGTTTGGTATGGACTGAATACTTAGCGCAAAACAAAAACGTACCACTGTACAACTGGGCGGTCGGTGGCGCCGCCGGCACCAACCAATACGTCGCATTGACAGGCATTTATGACCAAGTGACGTCTTATCTTACGTACATGAAGATGGCCAAGAACTACAACCCAAACAACAGTTTGATGACGCTGGAATTTGGCCTAAATGATTTCATGAATTACGGCCGAGAAGTGGCGGACGTGAAAGCTGACTTAAGTAGCGCATTGATTCGCTTGACCGAATCAGGCGCAAGCAACATTCTGCTCTTCACGTTACCGGACGCAACAAAGGCACCGCAGTTTAAATATTCGACTCAGGAGGAAATTGAGACCGTTAGAGCTAAGATTCTTGAGTTCAACACTTTTATTGAAGAACAAGCGTTACTCTATCAAGCTAAAGGACTGAATGTGGCCCTCTACGATGCTCATAGCATCTTTGATCAGCTGACATCCAATCCTAAACAACACGGTTTTGAGAACTCAACAGATGCCTGTCTGAACATCAACCGCAGTTCCTCTGTCGACTACCTTTACAGTCATGAGCTAACTAACGATTGTGCGTATCATAGCTCTGATAAATATGTGTTCTGGGGAGTCACTCACCCAACCACAGCAACACATAAATACATTGCCGACCAAATCATTCAGACCAAGCTAGACCAGTTCAATTTCTAACTAAGCGAAACAAGGAGGCAGTTTACTTGCCTCCTTTTTTGTTTTCATACCGTGCTAAACTGTGACACGTTTTCCCCTGACAACGTTAATGCTAAACAAAGCAATAACAGCAAGCACAAAGGGCAATACGTAAACATTTAAGCTCTGCCACCCTACCGTTGCTTCAAGCCAACCCGATAACAACGCAGTGATAGTCACGCAGCTAAAGACAAAGAATTCATTAAAGGCTTGAGCTTTCGATTTGTTGTGTATGGCGTAAGATTGGCTGAACAGTCCAGTCGCGGCAATAAACATAAAGTTCCAGCCTACACCAAGTAGAACCAAAGCAAACGAAAAATGCCAAATAGACTGGCCATGGATATTGATCGCAATGCAAAGCACAAATAGGATCCCACCGGTGAGAATTATCTGCCTCGCACCAAACTTTTCAATCAATTTTCCAGTAAAAAATGCGGGGACAAACATCCCAAGCACGTGCCATTCGATAACCCCAGCCGCCTTCTCAAAGTCGAAGCCACAACCTATCATCGCAATTGGCGTTGCTGTCATAAGAATGTTCATCACTGCATAAGCCACCATGGCAGCAAACACCGCCAACATAAAGTTAGGTGCTTTGATAATATCAAGCAGTGGTTCAGCGTTATCCTCAGAAGCTCCTGTATGATGAGCCGGGAACTGAATCGTTTGTAGTAAACACAATGCCATAATATTAAGAACGATCAATGACATGAAAGCGCCGACGTAAAGCGAATCTCCTGTCATGTGTTGTGAGTACACGGCTAAATTAGGCCCAAGGATAGCCGCCAACACACCACCAGCCATGGATATAGAAATAGCACGATGTCTTGCATTTTCTTCACACACTTCAATGGCCGCAAAGCGGTACAATGTACCAAACCCAATGCCAATACCGAGTAAGAAGGTCCCAACACAAAAAAGATAAAATTGCTCACTATACAAGGCATAAGTCGCAACTGTAGCACCAGCAATGCCGACCAAGTTACCAAGACTAAAACCTTTACGCCGGCCAAACTTGCCCATAATCAAAGAGGCAGGGATAGTAGCAATCATTAGCCCTAAGAATTGCAAAGCAACAGGTAAGGTGATCATGCTTTCACTGGGTGCAATTTGTTGTCCCACTAGCCCAATCACAGAGATAAGTAGGATATTGCCCGTCATCAGTAATGCCTGACACAACGACAAAATCCAAACATTCTTATTCACTTTAACGCCTCGTTAACCGCTATGTTTGCGTGTATTTCAGTGGTATCAAACAATGGAATATCGCTATCTTGCTCTGATATCAGTAAGCCGATTTCGGTGCAGCCTAGTATCACGCCTTGCGCACCCTCAGCGGAAAGATCCTCAATAATGGTTTTAAAATCTTGCTTTGAACGCGCGTTAACATCACCTAAGCAGAGCTCATCGTATATCACATCATGGACAAGCCTACGCTGAACGCCATTTGGCACAATAACGTCTATTCCGAACTTATCGGTTAAACGTTGTTTGTAAAATGCCTGCTCCATTGTAAAGGCCGTACCAAGTAAACCCACGGTGCTGATCCCTTGTTCTACTAGCCGCTGGCCAGTCGCATCGGCAATATGAAGCAGCGGAATTGATACAGCTGCCTCGACCTGACTAGCCACTTTGTGCATCGTGTTAGTCGCAATGATTAGAAAGTCTGCGCCCGCCTTTTCAAGTGATTGCGCCGCTTTACTGAGAATAACTGCCGTTTTATCCCAATCCCCTTTGTGTTGCAGCGCTTCTATCTCAGCAAAGTCGACACTATTCAGAATGAGTTTGGCTGAATGCAGCCCCCCTTTTTCTCTCTTGACACTCTGGTTGATGAGTTTGTAGTAACTTGCTGTTGATTCCCAACTCATCCCGCCAATAATACCGATTGTTTTCATCACGACTCCCTTCATATAGATATTGTTTAATTAATCAAATGCATAACGAAATTACAAACAAAAAATGATCTGAGGTTGTTAACCGATAGCCTGTAAGATCCTCACTCCATAAAAAAACCCTGAGCGGTTCACTCAGGGTTTTCGTCTTTTCAGTAGTGTCACGCTAGCTAGTGACTTCTTCTTTTACGGGGAGCACTTGCTTTACATAGTTACCCGGTGCAGGCCCTAGTACAGGGAACTGTTCATTACCTGTGCTGAATGGCTCAACTTGCTCTTCAGGGCTAAAGCCTATCAACCACTGATGCCAATGTGTCCACCAAGAACCTTCTGTGTGAGTGGCATTACTCAACCATTCGTCTGCATTCTCGTCCAAACTATCGTTGGTCCAGAAACCGTACTTATTCTTCGATGGATGGTTAACAATACCAGCAATATGTCCTGACTCACCCAAAACAAATGTTTTGTTTCCACCCACATTCAGCGCACCACGATACGTCCCTTGCCATAAAGCAATGTGGTCTTCTTTCGTTGAAACAAAGTAACTTGGGATCTTAATTTTATTCAGATCAATCCAAACGCCGCCAATTTTGACACCTTTGTCCTGTACCAGCTTGTTGTTTAGATACAGTTCACGAAGCATAAAGTTATGACAACTGGAGCTAACATTGGTGCTGTCGCTGTTCCAATACAGAAGATCGAAGTCTACTGGGCTTTGGCCCTTGAGATAGTTATCTACGTAGTAGTTCCAGTAAAGACTGTTCTCACGCAATAAACTGAAAGTAACGCTTAATGAACGGCCGTCCATATAGCCTTTTGCATTGTTTTGCGCTTCAATGGCACTGACAATGGTGTCATTAATGTATGCACCAACTTCACCAGGTTGCGAGAAATCTAACAAGGTGGTGAAGAAGGTCGCGCTCTTAATACGCTTCTTCATACGCTTAGCCGCATAGTAAGCAATAGTACTAGCCAGAACCGTACCACCAATGCAGTAACCCGCAGCATTGATTTGTTCCTGACCCGTGATGTCCTCTATTGCTGATACTGCTTTCGCCACACCTTCAGTCACATAGTCACCAAATTCTATCTGACTTTGCGCTTTACCCGGGTTGCGCCAAGACATCATAAATACCGAGTGTCCTTGTTCAAGCAACCAGCGAACCATAGAATTCTTCTGACGCAAATCCAGAATATAGTATTTGTTAACGAATGGCGGCACGATCAATAACGGCGTCGCATGAACTTTTTCAGTCATTGGACGATATTGAATTAGCTCAAACAGTTCGTTGCGATACACCACTTCACCTGCCGTATTCGCAACATCGTCACCCAAGCGAAAAGCGTTATTATTGGTCATGCGGATCTTAAGAATATCTGCACTCGATTCAACATCTTCCTTCAGTTGTTCTAAACCTGCCAACAGATTTTCGCCATTTTGCTCAAGAGTCAGCTTCAACAACTCTGGGTTAGTTGCGATGAAGTTACTTGGAGACATAGCGTTAATTGCCTGACGAGAGAAGAAACTGATGCGCTCTTTTGCTTTCTCATCGAGGCCTTCAATACTATCGATTGTCTGTAGGTATGTTTTGCTGAAGAGTAAGTATGACTGCTTGATGAAGTTGTAAAACACATCATTTTGCCATTCTTCGTTCGAGAATCGCTTATCACCCTTTTCCGCTTCAACAATGGATTCACTGTTTTGCGCAAGAGCGACGTTTTGCCAAATTTGCAACTGCTGTTGCCACCATTCAGCTTGGATTTTCAACATTGCAGCTGGTTGGTTCGCAACACTTTCGAAGAGCTGAGTCGTATCTTCGAAATTCACTTCTTGCATTGCTTTATTCAGAGGGGAATTGACGGCTGCCCTGCTAAGTTCTAGATCTTCCCACCATTTTTGATTGGTTTCCTGGAGCTTCACAAGGTAGTCCGAAAAGAAGTGTTGATACATATTGCTACTCCTATGATCGGAAAAAATGCCGCCTTGCGGCGGCACAAACAAGTCAGTGTTATGCGGGCGTCACTGTCTTAAGATTTTCCGTTGTTAGCTGATCAACGTCATCTTTGAACTCTTTAGCAATAGACTGAAGCTTGTTGCTGTCATCCATCATTTGTTGAGAAAGCTTAGTTAAAACTGAAAGCTGCTGGCTGTTGAATGCGGTTAGAGAAGTCACGTCTTTGATTTCACTGGCTGCTTTCATTTGAGTCAGACCCATTTCGCTGTATGTGCGAATAGCGTTCAGTTGAAGTTCAGTCATAACTTCAACATTCTTAGTCACAAGTTTGTTGAACTTTAAGTATGGTTCTAGGCTCTTTTCAGTTTGGTCTGTGAAAGATTTGAAAAAATCAGTGTACATAGTCTTACTCCTGGGTTAATTCCATTTTAATTTGGCTAAAATTCAGGCTCGATTTGAATTTAAGCGATAGATTTGATAACGACTGCGGTTCCCATACCACCACCAACACATAAGGAAGCGACACCATAAGTACCGTTACTTCTGTTAAGTTCGTGAACAAGGGAAACCAAAATACGGTTGCCTGATGCACCTAGAGGGTGACCAAGAGCAATTGCACCGCCATTGACGTTAGCTTTGTCTAATATTGAAGATACGGATACATCGTGTTCTTGCGCTAGCTTGTGGATGACACCGAGTGCTTGCGCAGCAAACGCTTCATTCAGTTCATAAACACTGACATCACCTGTTGTGATGTCGGCGTTGCTCAATGCTCTAGTCACAGCGTCTACCGGACCCAATCCCATGATTTCTGGGTTTAGACCAGATTGTGCGTAACTTGCAATCTCAGCAATAGGCTGCAAACCATGCTTTTTAACCGCCGTTTCGCTTGCCACTATGATGGCACTTGCACCATCGTTAATACCCGACGCATTACCAGCGGTGACAGTGCCTTCTTTTTCGAAAGCCGGACGAAGCTTTTCTAGACCACTCAAGGTTGCATTCGCTTTTGGGTATTCATCCGTATCAAACACAATCGTTTCTTTGCGTTTTTTCACATCAACAGCAACAATTTCATCAACAAACTTACCTGCCTCAATCGCCGCAACGGCCTTCATTTGACTCGCCAGTGCGTATTCGTCCTGCTGCTCACGGCTGATGCCTACTTCACGAGCAACATTTTCGGCTGTTTTGCCCATATGATATTGATTAAAAACATCAGTCAAACCATCATTAATCAGCAGATCAGTCAGGTTCATGTTGCCCATTTTGTGGCCATCACGAATGTTGCTAGAAACAGTGAAAGGAATTTGCGACATCACCTCAACACCAGCTGCAACTACTACAGAAGCATCACCAGATCGGATATGACTGACGGCGTCCATAACCGTTTTCATTCCACTACCACACACCATATTGAGAGTGTATGCAGGTACCGATTCAGGAATACCGGCATAAAGAGCTGCCTGACGGCCAATACCCATGCCTTGTCCCGCGCCTACAACGTTACCAACGATAACTTCGTCAATAAGTTCAGGAGCAACATTGCCTTGCTCCAATGCCGCTTTGATCGCAATTGAGCCAAGGTTTCCTGCCGAGATATCTTTTAACGTTCCGCCAAATGCACCAATTGGCGTACGCTTCGCTGCGACAATATAAACTTTTTCCATTTCTCTAATCCTTAGTGCATGTATAGGCCGCCGTTCACAGACAAGGTTTCGCCTGTAATGTACGCACCGGCATCACTTGCTAAGAACGAGACTGATTTAGCAATTTCTTCCGGCGTTGCGAGACGTTTCATTGGGATTTGGGCTTTGATTGATTCGAGCACTTCTGGCTTCATCTGCTCAACCATAGGCGTACCTGTGTAACCTGGAGCAACAACATTAACCGTCACCCCGCTTCTTGCTCCTTCTGCGGCAAGCGCTTTAGAAAAACCAATCATGCCCGCTTTCGCCGCCGAGTAGTTTGCTTGGCCAAACTGACCTTTTAAGCCGTTGACTGAAGAGATATTGATAATGCGCCCATTACCTTTTTCACACATCGCAGCGAACAGTGGCTGTGTGACGTTGAATACACTGTTAAGATTCGTATCAATAACTTCTTTCCAAGCCGATGCTGTCATCTTTTTAAATACGCCATCTCTAGTGATGCCCGCGTTGTTAACCACAACATCGATAGTCCCTTCCTCTTCTAACAAAAGAGCTAAGCGTTCAGCGCACTGTTCAGTATTGGTGACATCCAACTCGAACAAGCGAACTTGATCTTCATTGAATCCTTTGTCGTTAAACCAATCTAACGCACACGAATAGTTACCTGTAAAATAAGTGGCAATAACACGATAACCATCGTTAACCAATTGAGAAGAAATTGCAGAACCAATTCCGCCTTTAGATCCAGTGATCAAAGCGATCTTTTTCATTAAGAGACTCCATTCTTAATAGCAAAAATAATAATTTACTTGCCATTAACCGGTGCCAGCAATAAGCACCAACCAACGTTATTAATAATATTTAAATAAGGAACTTTCCGCCCTTGCTCTGTTATTTAAAACTAATGTCTTAATGTGACAGTTCAAATACTTTTTTAATTTAGTTGCATAATGTTGAACGAGATCTCATAAGGAATGTAATGTTATACAGTTGTTAATCTTACATAAGCCGTTGTTTTATATGAGCATTTTTTAAGGAGCACTTTTATCAGCAATAGCTAAAACACTGTTTTAACTTGATTTTTCCTCATTTACACCTATTTCATCAGTCTTTATCACCTTTTATGATGTATTTATTTTCGTTGCCGATGGGTGCACATTGATATGATAAAATAACCATTTTGTTATTAAACTTTGGTTTAACTATGTAATCCATTACTATCTACAATGTAGTTAATTAAACTCATAAGTCCATGTTTATTTTAATATATGTTTAAATTGACGTTATTTATACTAAAGTAGAACAAAATCATCGAACACTGTGCTTAGTTTATAAAGTCTAGACGCAAAAAAACCCGGTAAAACTTACCGGGTTAGCCAATATCGAATCGTCTTCCTATCAGTGAATTGATACGGCAGAGGATGGTTTGATTCGATAAAAAATGGCAAATAATACTGGGACGACGATCAGTGTTAACACCGTCGCAAACCCTAAGCCAGCCATGATTGTTATTGCCATCGAGCCAAAGAAAGCATCGAACACAAGTGGAATCATTCCTAATATCGTTGTCAATGCGGCCATACTTACTGGACGTACACGAGATATCGCGCTGTCAAATATCGCTTGATAAGGCTCTTTACCCAATTTCAACTCAATATTTATTTGGTCCAATAGAACGATACCATTCTTGAGAATCATGCCACTTAGGCTCAGCAAGCCAAGGAATGCCGTAAAACTAAAGGGCATGTCAGTCACTAATAATCCTATAGAGACGCCAATGATTGATAGTGGAACGGTCAACCAAATAACCAGTGGTTTGCGCAGTGAGTTAAATAAGAACATGGTGATAATAAACATCAGCATGTAACCCATAGGCAATGAACCAAACAATGCTTCTTGAGCATCCTTAGATGATTCATATTCTCCACCCCAGCTAATGCTGTACCCTTCAGGTAAGCTCATCGCCTGTACTTTAGGCTGAATACGAGCAAATAGACTGTCAGCCGTTTCATTCCCCAATACATCATGGTCAGCTAATACCGTCAAAGTACGCTTGCGGTCGCGACGCTGGATAAGTGGTTCTTGCCATTGAAGGCGTACCCCATCAACCACCTGCTCCACTGGAATATACGTTTGTAGTGATGGGCTCCAAATCTTTACATTGGCCAGTGATTCAAAGTCAACGCGTTCGCTTTCAGGTAAACGAGCGATGATCGGCAACATATGCGTTCCATCTCGCAACAGGCCAATTGGCGTTCCACCAAATGCCATTTGCAGGGTATTAGACACCTCTTCTTTTGAAATACCCAAACGACGAGCTTTAGATTCATTAAACTCAGGTACGAGTTCCTTCGTTCGTTCACGCCAGTCGTGACGAACATTTCGAGCACCAGGATCGGCTAATAAAATGTCTTCAACCTTAGTCGCAATCGAGCGTAGAGTCTTAGGGTCAGGGCCCGTAATTCGTGCTTCAATCTTAGAGGCTGGCGACGGACCAAACTCCATCAACTTAAACTGGAACGTAGGCTGATTGAACTCAACTGAGAGTTCTTTATCAAGTTCCTTAAGCAGCGAGAACATCACTTCTCGATCTGTTGTCCTGACCTGCAATTGAGTATAGGCTTGGTAACTTTTTTCTGGCTGATAAGTCAGTGCGAATCTCTGCAAGCCTTGACCTGTTGTAGTGGTTACAAATTCAACATTATCTTTAGCACGAATGTACTGTTCGACCTTCTTCGTTTCCTCGACTGTTTTGCGAATGTCCGTGCCTTCTGGCATCCACATATCTACGTAAAACATGGGGGTATTTGAAGGTGGGAAGAATGACTGCTTAACCATACCAAATCCAATCACGGCAACCACTAGTAGTCCAACCATGCTAGCGACCGTTAACCAACGGAACCGAAGTGCCAACCTCAAGCATGCGCCAAACACGGTAAACAAGATTCCTTTGTACGGATCTACGTCTTCGCCGTCAGCATTCGTTTCATTTTCCTTAAGCAATAAATTGGCGAGAAAAGGGGTCAGTGTAAGAGCCGTGATCCAGCTTAGGAATAGTGAGAAGCACAACACCCAGAACAAGGACCCCATAAACTCACCGGTCGCATCTTGCGAAAGACCAATGGGTGCGAATGCGGTAATAGCGATGACTGTGGCACCAAGTAACGGCCATTGGGTCTGCTTAACAATATCAATAGAGGCTTGAAGCTTAGTCTTGCCTTTCTTAAGCCCGACCAAAATACCTTCAACAACAACAATGGCATTATCCACCAGCATACCCAAGGCTATGATCAAAGCCCCCAGAGAAATACGGTGTAGTTCCACATCGTACTGTTTCATTAAAATGAAAGTACCCAATACGGTCAGTAGCAACACGGCACCAATGATCAAACCACTACGTAGGCCCATTGCGAATAGAAGAACGATAATTACAATCATAACGGCCTGCCCTAGGCTGACAATAAAATCACTAACAGAATTATCAACTTCAGTGGACTGATTGTAGAAATAATGTATGTCTACCCCTGCTGGCTTAATGTTCTCCAATTCTACCAGCTTGGTCTGTATCGCATTCCCCACCTCGACAACATTGACACCAGATCTAAAAGAGATCGCAAGATTGATTGCTGGTTTGCCGTTGTATGTTATTACATTGGAGGGTTTTTCTTGTATTCCACGCGACACGGTTGCCACGTCTTTCAATCGAATTAGGTTACCTGTATCGCGGCCGTGAATAATCAGGTCTTCCAGTTCACGTTCCGAGTTCATGGTGCCGTTTGGTCGAATCGTCAACGACTGACCATTCACCATCACTTCACCTGCAGCTTGTACGCTGTTCTGCTGACTAAGCAAACCGATTACAGTGTTCATATCCAAATTTAGAGCAGCGAGTCTCTCGAGAGAAACTTCCACAAACAATTGTTCTTGTTGATCACCCGAGATAGTGACCTTGCCAACCCCATCAACGAGTTCCAGTTCACGACTTAGATAGTCTGCATAACGTTTTAGCTCGATATAGTCGTAACCATCACCAGTCAGCATTAACATAACGCCATATACGTCACCAAAATCGTCAATGATCTGGACAGAATTCACGCCACTTGGCAACGATGGTTGAAGATCATTAATTTTGCGTCGCATTTCATCCCAAATTTGTGGCAACTCATCTGGGCCGTATTCCATCTCCATACTAACCATAATCTGTGACATGCCATTGGAAGACGTGGAGGTGATCTTGTCTATATAGGGCAGCTTGCGAATTTCTTTCTCAAGTGGGTAGGTTAATTCTTCTTCCACTTCTTGTGAGGTTGCCCCCGGGTATGTCGAGATGATCATCGCATCTTTGATCGTGAATGCTGGATCTTCTAAGCGACCAAGATCCATAAATGACGTGTAGCCCCCCACAGCCAAAATGACCAGAAATAGCCAACTGATGACTGTGTTTTTTATTGAATACTCCGCAATGCTCACTGCTGCGCTCCTTTAATTTCCATACCTTCACGCAGCTTGCGTAAGTGAGAGTTAATAATCACGTCACCAGCATTAATGCCTCCGGTGACCAGCGCACCAGAGCCGTTAATCTCGCTCACCGCAATCGGATAGCGATGGGCAATATTATTTTCCAACTTCCAAGTAAAAAAGTCCTGTGGATTAACACCTGTGTCGACCGCCGTGATTGGCAGTTGATATCCTTGAATGGTATTTAGCCCAGCTTTAACCAAGTCAACCGAGACTTGTGCGCTCGTTCCCGGCAAAACGCGTTGCTCGATTTGAGGCATAGACAACCAAAACTCATACGTTTTGCTATCAGGATGCAGTTCACTCGTGTGCTCAAGATAAGATATGGTGTAAGTGCCATCATGGCCCGCAAACGTCGCTGTCGGCTGGTAGCTGTCTGAGCTCAATTCAGGTTTGAGCATTGCGAGCACGGTATCAGAGACATTGAGCTTGACGTAAACTTTGTCTTCTTGATAGACAGCGACAACCGTCTCGCCAGGGCTGGTGTTCTCAAAGTTTTGCTTATCGACGCTTGAAACGACACCATCAAATGGCGCTTTTAGGCGCGTGTAAACAACTCGAAGTTTAGCGGTGTTTAAATTCGCCTCCGCCAGTTTGAAATTGGCACCTAACTCATCAAAGTCGGCACTTGAGATCATCTTACCAAATCTTAAATCCTGACCACGCTTAAACTGTTTCAGTGCCAGCTCGTATTTTGCTTGTGCATCGGTAAGGTTTTGCTTTGCTTTCGCATCATCAAGAATGGCAACGACCTGCCCTTTTGTTACAGCGTCACCTTCCTGAACCAATATAGAAGAGATCTCTCCATCAAGTCGGAAAGATAACGGGGTCAGCTCAGCAGGCATCACCTGCCCGTTAAAGCTACGATGCAGACTGGTGAGAGGCGAACCAACTTCAAAAGTATCAACACGAAGCGGATTTTTGTCTCTGTGCTCTACAGAAGGTTTACAAGCCGCAAGAGCTAAAACAGAGGTTGCGATGATGGAAACTTTGTACCATTTCATATCAGATCCCTCCCTCTTTTTTCCAAGCTTTAACCTGTTGACCAGAGGCCAATTTGTCTACGCCTGCTTCTACAATAAGGTCGCCTTTCTCCAATCCGGAGATAACGTCACCATGTTCATCTAGCGTTACTTGAATTTGTTGGATGGTCTGATTTTCAGAATTAAATCGATACAAAAGTCCAGTGGTATCGTACTTTGAAATCCACGCAGAAGGCGCTATTTTTAGCGTCGCTTTCTTTTCAGTGTTGACCAAGCGAACTTGGCCCGTCATTCCAGGTAATAGGTTTAATTCTTGTGGTCGTTGAATCGTGACGCTGGCGCTGTAACTGTTGGTATCAACGTCAGGTTGCGTCGAAATTTCTTTGAACTCAGAAGGAATATCAACATCACGATGACTGTCCATAGAGACGGCGAGTGTCGAAGCGCTGAACTTGTCTAATCCATATTGCTCGATGTAAGTCACAGGTACGGTGAAAACAACGTCCATGACACTGTTATCGATCAGGTTTAGGATCGGTTGATTTGTGCCAACGACTTGATGCGCTTTTGCAAAGGTAATAGAGACAACACCGTCAAAAGGGGCAGTAATACGGGTATAGTTTAAGTCTGTCACGGCTTGTTCATAGGCCGCTTTTGCCGCTTTAAACTGAGTTTCCATCTGGTCAAAGTCATCCGTACTGATAAGTTTTTTTGCGTACAGTTGGTCAGCACGATCAAACGCCGTCGATGCTAAACGATACTCTGCCTGACGTGCATCCAACGCGAGCTGATAATCGTTGGGGTCAAGAATAGCAAGCACATCCCCTTTTTCGACCACACTGCCCATTTTGACCTTAAGACTCTCGATTTCACCAGCCACCTGAAAAGAGAGGGTCGCTCGGTCAGTCGCATCGATTTTAGCAATAAAGGAATCGACCTGGCTTTGGTTCACATCTGGTACTTCCATCAGCTTTACTGGTGTCACAACGGATGTTGTCACTTCTGACACGGCTTTATTGCAGCCAGCAATCATCATTCCCATCGCACCAGCAATAAACAACTTTGCTGCTGGTTGAATTCTGAATACAGATTTGATCATGTCGTGATCTCATTATATTTTTATTACACAAGCGTGCAGTATATAAATAAAACATATGAAATCAATGTTTATTTTCCACATGTACAGTATAATTTTTTAGTAAGCTTGTTTTATAAGTGATGTATGAGATGAAATGCGCTGCGATTTCTGTTAGAAATACCGCGTCACAAGCAATTGAATGAGAAAATGACTGAAAGAAAGCAAGGCCGCCGAAGCGCCCAAGATGCAGAAAAGACAAAATGTGCAATCATGAAAGTGGCAACAACACTCTTTTGTGAGCTCGGCTATGAACGTGTGTCACTGCGAAACATCAGCGAAAAAGCGGGGGTTTCGCATAGTTTGATCAGGCACCACTTTGGTAGTAAAGAAAAAATCTGGTATGAAATTAGTGATAGTCTCCATCGCTATATGGAAACCTATATGCGCACTATCGTCGAACACATGCCACAAGACACTACCGCTAACGTTAAGCTATATTTATTCTCTGTCCGCCTACTCGCGCATCTGTTGACCTTTAAGCAACCTATCCAGCTAATCGCCGACGCGGTGCGTCAAGAAGACACGCTGTTCGACTATTTCATCGATAACTCAGGTGAATTAGAAGATATGGTTAACCGTATCGCTGATGACTATAACCAAGCCTTTCCTCAAACTCCGGTTAAGATCTGGGAAATCAAATGGCAAATGATAATGTTCGCCCATGGTGCCGCAAGCCTAGGGCCATTTATGCTTGAAACCTGGGTTGACGAAACGCAAGATTATCAGCAGTGTTTGCTCAATCACTGGGGTATGTTTAACCAAATGATGGCGTGCCGTTTTCACATCCCACAGGAATACATTCTTTCTCCAACCAAAGTCGCAGACTTGGTCTTTGACGTACCTTGCGAAGTGTCTGAAACGCCTGCTTAATGACGTTAAACATTGACAATGCCAATTAGAGACAACCAAACCCTTCATATGTATCAATGACTTAAACAATTGGATGGTTGTGTTCAAACATAATAAGCCCAAGTACAGTAATACTTGGGCTTAGCAAAAGACTCATTGCTTATATTAACAAGGCGATCACTGGAAATTAGCGATTAGGTTTTGAAAATTGGTATCAATGATCAAATACGTGGCCGCATACATAATAGAAAATAGGATAGCTGAGACGCCCAGAGTCACTCTTGGAGGGATCACTCGCTTCAAAGGTTGTTTAAGGTATTTCGCTTTGAGGTTGACGAGAGAAACTTTTTCATTTTCTGCCAATCTTTCATCTTTAATCAGACGATAAATCGTATTGGCGATGTCAGCAAGCTTCTCTTGCCCACGCTCCTCTCGACCATACTTGCCCTGAAAACCTAACTGAATAAGAAGGTAAAGTAACTCTATAACATAACGATAACGACGTGGATCCGCTTTCAGACGTTCGAGAATGGTAAAGAACTTATCACCACCAGATGTTTCGTTGTGGAATTCGGCCAACAAGCTATTTTGGCTCCAATTACTGTTTGTTCCCCACTCTTGACGACATACCGCCTCGTCAATTGCGGCACAAAGACAATAACGGATCACCAATATAGAGGCACGATCCACTTCCATTTCGTTTAGCTTGCGCTCACCTTTGCGTATTTCGCGCGCGATTTGCTCACGAAAAGGCATCGGATCTTCTAGCCACGGGATAGAAGACATACACGAAAGACTAGCAATAAGCCAAGAAAATTGGTCTACCAACGGGTTGACACCCATCTTCTCAATATTCGGGTCTTTAACCGCGATATTTCTCGATAAGTCAGGCGCGGGCATCACCTCCATAGGCTTACCCGGCTCTGGCTGGAACAATACAACGGTTACATCGTTATCTATGTAACTCATGCTCTAACTGCCCATAACTGTAGGGATAAATTCGCGAATTCACCTGACACATGCACAGCAATTGCTGATGCACTTTCTAAACCAGCCCATTCTTCACTCGCTCTGTCGAGTTCAAAGTATGTGTAACCAGCATGATAAGGAAGTGCACGTGGAACGACTGGCATTGGTTTAATACCGATCCCCGGAAGCTGTAAGTTAATCAGGTCGCGGATATTATCGATAGAGCCAATCTTAGTCTGAGTAACAAACTGAGTATGAAGGACATCAAGCGTGACATCCGCTTTAACCGCAAGAATAAAGGTCGCAGTCTCGACCACCTTCTTATCTGGAATAACAGCAGTACGAATACCGAAGTTCTGTTCCTTAAGTGTCAGCGGTATAGCACGTTGTTCAGACATAACGCTTAACGTACGCTTGGCATTCTCCAGTGTATGAGACAGACAACTGGTCAAATCGCCATGATTATACTCGATAAACTGAGGCGGTCTGCGCGATGTCGAACACAGAGTCGAAAGCTCACCTTCAGCCTGCAGCAAAATGCGATACAGAGATTCAGGGTGAACCCCTTCGACACTCGAAAAATGCCAGAATAGCGGTTCATAGCGATTCAACGCTTGGAGTAACATAAAATCAGATACCGTCGAAACACCTTGCTGATCGACAGTCCCCAGACGCTCTACAATTGACTCCGCGCGATGTTTTAGCATGGAAGCAAATTCCTTGGTGAACTTGCTCAACACTTTAGAGGCGTTGATATCAATACAAGTAGGAATATAGCGTTCATCGAGCACCACGGTGCCATCCGGTTTAACTTCTGCGATTTTTAGAATTGGAATCGCAGTGTACGCGCTCCGGTCTTCATCTTCGGTCATCAAACGGAATTTAAGCTGCCCAACAGCAATATTCGCGGTATCTTCACTTGCGTAAACGGCATCGACAGCATCTTGGTGATGAACAAGATAGCGTGCACCATCTTTGTCAGAGCCGAACAGCTCTTCCCTTTCGGAAGGGAGCGGGCAACAAAGATAAATCACTTTATCTGTAATCGAAGGGTCGACTTCTTTTACATCTGGCACCTCGGCCAACAAAGGCAGATCGAAAGGCGTTTTATCTTGAAGAACACCAATAGCCCGTGTGACTGCGATCTTTCCTTGAGTCAATAATTCAGTGTTAATCTCAATTTGATTCACACCCCAGTGCAATGGCGTACTACTGGCAAACAGCATTGTGCTCAGTTTTGTCTGAGCGCGGTCAAACTGCTGAAAATGCTGTGGTTTCATGAACATGCCATCTTGCCACACTACAGGATTATATAATGACATCTCGTTGTCCCTTAAAAGTAAGTTTGTTCGATTCCACGGGTAGAGTTGAACGACAACTCGCTTCCCTCTAGCTTCAGTTTTAAGAAGTACTCCGACTTCTCCTCAATTATTTCGACTTTTCTCCATGACGAACCGTTAATGTCGCGAAAAGCCGCTGAAAAGCCCAAGGCTCTGGTTCCAGGATCAAGAATGAGCATCTCATGGATTTTTTCGCCTGGTTTCAACTGATATTCATACCGTTTAATGTATTCATCACCCAATGAGGATTTGTCATTTTCAAACAAGGCAAAAAAGTCTAGATTTCGGAACAAAACCGGAGAAGTCAATTCATGAATTCGAAGTATGACCGGAGAAGGCTGCCCTCCCTCACGTATATTCAACTGGGGAGAAGCTTCAATAACAAGCTCAATAGATGACGTTTCCGGCGTAATGCCGCTCGACTCCTTGAACTGGTCCCACATCGAGCAACCAGTTAAGGAGAAGAATAAGAAAAGGACGATAAGTTTACGCATATTTTTCTTTTAGCAGTCGATTATAGTTTTCTTGAACGAGTTTCTTAGTGCCTACACCGTGCACACCTTTCAAACTCTCCAAATAATGCAGTTTGTATGCATCCCACAACTTTTGTTTGGCCAAAAAGCCTTTATTTTCGCTTTTCTGCTCAAAGTTTATTGGATCATATTGGCTAATACTCTGCTGCACATAGTTATTCAGTGCCTGCTCGTACAACGACTTATGCTCACTAATCTCATCAAGCATTTGCTCTACCAACTCATTCGGCGATAGCATACTTTGCTTGTTAAGGTCGAGCATCAAGCCAATCAAATCAGTTTCAGCGGGCGTAGGAGACTGTTTTAATTCCTCTATTTCGACAAGTTCATGTTGTAATCTTGTCATACACAAACGAAGGCAGACTCCCATCTGTTCGAACAAGTGAGGATCCGCTTCTAACAGTGCATCATCAGTCACACCCAGCCCCCTCTTAAATGACGACAATAAGTCGCTTTCAGAGCGTTCAGGAGTCGCGACACTAAACGGTTTTTCAGAAACGTCTGGAGATTGAGCATCCGTAGTTGGAGCGACTTCTTCCCACTGCTCACTGTGTACCTTTATTTCACTTGGCACCGAAGTCATGGTCTGCTTCGGAGTCGAGACTGAGGTAACTGTTGTTTTAGGTTGCGCTTGACCAGCTAAAGATGAGGGGGGGTTCTCTACTCGCTTAGGTTCCACATCCGCACTGCCCAGCCAGTCTTCAGGAATCATGCTTGGCGCATCAAACTCCGAGTAAACACTCAGGCTATCATCGGCTATTTGACGAGTGGATTCATTGGTTACCGCAAACTGATTAATTTCATCGTTTTCCGAGCGGATCAAATGGTCTTCACTTTTATCCAATGATAAATCTAAATGTGTCATTGGATCAGAAGCGTCGGATTCATCAGACTTAGTCTCAAGAAAAATTTCTTCTAATGGACCTTGCTGTTCAAGTTCAGCAGGCACTTCATCCAAGTTTGCCAAAGGATCGGTAGTATCTCGGTCAGGCGTGATATCAAATGCAATATCAGCTGTGTTTGTAGTACGCTCCACGCTCACTGACAATTCATATTGCCCCAGAACAATGCTATCCCCTTCGTGAATTGGAATAGGTTGATTTTTCAGCAACTTATTCCCATTAACAATGAGTCCATTGGTACTAACATCACTGATGTAGTAAGCGTCACCATAGATACTAACCAAACAATGTGTACTTGATATATAACGATTGTGGTCTACCAAAGGGACGGAACACCCTGGGTTTCGGCCAATAGAGCCGCCGCTTTCCGGCAACTCTACAAACTTTGCTCCTGTGTACTCTTCAGGATGCTTTGATATGACTATAACCAAGCGCTCTAACAAAGCTCTTATCCTCTAAAATAGCAGTGATACTGAGAACTCGACACCACCTAGACCATCGTTATAAACAGGCAGGATGTACGAGGCCTGTGGGATAATCTGAAGGTGCGCATCTGGGTTACTACCTAGTTTGATAACCGTACCAATGGTCGCTACCGCCCCTACTTCAAATTG
This sequence comes from Vibrio sp. T11.5, assembly GCF_027587155.1. Taxonomy (NCBI): domain Bacteria; kingdom Pseudomonadati; phylum Pseudomonadota; class Gammaproteobacteria; order Vibrionales; family Vibrionaceae; genus Vibrio; species Vibrio sp. T11.5. The sequence goes on along the minus strand of NZ_JAPPTP010000025.1, from coordinate 38,464 downwards.
ATCAATATCGTCGAGTTGAGAGCCATACTTGTAGCCCTCGCTATCCACTACCCAACGATTAGAATACTGGCTATAACCCGCTGATAGACCGGCACCAATATATGGCGTAAATACTGACCAAGTGCCCAAAGCGTATTGAGGGACAACACGTAACTCGTAGTTTGTGGTTTCTTGATAAATACCGTTAGCTGGCGCATCAATTGATTCGTTGAGGTAGTTAAAGCCCAGCCACCATCTCCAACGATTATTGTCTTCATCGATTGGTCGAGTATGGACAAACCCGTATCTCATCGCGTTCGCCGTGCCGCTATCTCCTTGTTTGTAATCCATGCTGTCAATACTCAGCATGTTGATGGAACCACCGTAGCGCTCCCCTTTCGCGTTAGCCGCGACTGACACTGTACATGCCAAAGCTAATAAGCCAAATTGACTTAACTTGTTCATCCTTTTATTCCTCAAAAGGTCTACAGCCAAAAGATAAATTTAAGATGCAACAAAATAACAGGCTAAGTAACAAATTCAATAGCGAAAAAAAATGCCAGTGCAATTAAGAGCATTCGACTAGCATTAACTTCTTTTCTCCTATCAAAACGGACATTTTAACGGTTGTTCAAAGATTGACCAAAGGGCCAAATAAACCTAAAGAGATCGGGGGCACTAGATATAGATAAAATTGTAATCAAAAAATTTATAAAATGACGCTTAGTTAATCATACTGTAAATTTATCATTCTCTTTAATTTATAGTTTTATCAATTAAACTTTAGTAGTAACGGATAGTCGTCACATTTAATAAACTTTAACTAGTTTTAATCAATATCTTATCTACAAATTACTTTTCTCCCACGTAAAATCCACCCCTTGATAATTAATCATTATTAAATAAGAAACGATCAGAAGTGCGGATACATTTTTATAACTAATGTCATTTGGGTAGGATTTAATGTACTTTTCAGACTTTGCTCGGCGGCCAGTGGACGAGCTCACTCCTTGTGGAGTAAACCCAAACAATCTCGAAGAGTTTGAGGAAATAAAGCGTCAGATTAATAATATTAACAAAGTTACTGGTCGCGTCTCATGGAAAAAGGTCCAGCAGCTTTCTAAAGATATTCTCAAGAACAAAAGCAAAGATTTACGCTGCGGTTGTTACTATGCCGTCGCCTCTGCACACAATGACGGCTTAAACGGCTTTATTGATGGATTAAATTCCATCCTAGATCTTTGCGTTATCTATTGGTCATCGTCATACCCTGAAGTGTCTAAAACCAGTGCAAGAATGGGCGCCTTTGAATGGCTAGTGGAACACGCAGAGAGACGGGCTAAACAATTCAAAGTCGGTATTGAAGACCGCGCTATGCTCGAAGCTGGGCATAGAGTCTGCCTAAGATTAGAAGAAGAGCTGAGATTGCATTACGGTCACAAAGCACCGTCGTTAGGTACAATTCGCAGACTCTTTAGCCAATACATCGAAGAAATTAAAGAACTCGAAGATAAGAAAGAAACGGAACGGCAACAAGCGAAAGAGCAAAAGGCAGCCAAGGTACCGGCACCCGGTGGTATTACTGTTAACGTAAAACCGCCAATCGCAGAAAAGCCTGTCCAGGCTCAAACAGAAGTAGAAAAAAGTCGCTCTACCGTATGGACAGTAGCTATTGTTGTCGGGCTGTTTCTATTTTCTTTAAGTGCTTACTATCTGCACAAGGACCAAAAGCTAAACAGCTACAAACAACAGATCGCATCAAACAATATTCAAGTCATCCTTCAAGTCACTGAGAGCTTAAGTCTAGAGAACAAAGATACTCTAAATAACCTTAAGGATCCCTTAATTAGCACAATTGACGCAATGGTTTATGACCTAGATAAGTCACCTGAAAAAATTGGCCAGATATCAAGCTTAATTAGCATTACTAATAATTTATCTGAGCTTTATGCTGATTCATCATCGGTTCAGGTTTTATCAGCAGAGCTTCAGCGAGTGAAAAACCAGTTAGAAAAAGACTTTCTCGACATCAGCACTCGATTTTCACGTGCGAGGACCGCTATTGCTAATCTCAAGCTAAATTCTGATGACAAGAATACTAAGCTCGCCTATCAATACAGTAATTCTCTATTCCCATTGTTGGGGCGAATAGAATATGCAGAAAAGTCAAACAACACCGATGAACTCGACCGTTCATTAGTTTTAATCAACGTTTACTTGCATAAGATCGCTCAACTAAAAGCGTCACATGAGAGTCAAGCATTAAACCAAGTAGTGGCAGAATAACCATGTTTAAAAATATAATACGTCATCCGATATTCATATCTTCGCTACTTGCTATCATTTTAGTCGGTATTTTAACAGCGTTACATTTGTTATACCCAGATACCATTTCTGAGACTATCTTATATTTCGGTATCGGCATCGTTGCTTTGGCATTTTGTGCTTATCAAATCGTTCTTTTCGTTAAGAAGAGAAAACAAAGCAGAGAACAGCAACTAGAAACAGAAGAAGAAGCTTTAAGCTTAGTCTTGAGACCATTGCTAATCAGCTCCAAGAAAAAACCAATTTATCTGATGATTGGTAACAAATCAGCGGGCAAGAAGCAGTTCCTATTCAGTTCAAATGCAATCAAATCGATTGATACTGCTCGTACGACAAAAAACGACTTTTTCGAATGGTATGAATCTGACGAAGCCGTCTATTTAAAACCTGACCAGCGTTTAGTGTTCCAGGAAGTCTCCGCCGCTGACTCTCTGCTCTGGGATGCGATGGTGTCGGAGGTCATTCGTAATCGCCCACGTAAACCCTTTGCTGGCTGTCTGTTCTTTACAGACATAGAGTTTTTGATTATTTCGGAAGAAGAACAGGTCGATTACGCTCTTACCGCTTTGATTGAACGAATTACCTCCATCTGCGAGCGCACCAATACGGCACTGCCTGTGTACATGGTGATGTCGAAGCTGGATAAGCTTCAAGGTTTCAAAGAGTATGTGCAGCTTAGCCCTCTAAAACACAATGTCGAATATCTATCCATCCCACTCAAGGATTCGAAAGGTGTCTTAGTTGACTACTACCGTGATAGCTTCAACAACTTAGTCAAAGTCATTGAGCAAAACGCACTAGACTCAACGTCTCAGTCTAATGACACCCAAGAAAAACAAGCCATTCTGTCATTCCCAAAACAGTTGGAAATCTGTCAGAAAGAGATCGAGTATGTCGTTCAGAGATTGAGTGAAGTCAACCGCGGGGCATACTTTCTTGATCTACGAGAGATGTTCTTTTCTTCTTGCCTGCAAGGTGGGAGAAAGTACAACTTACTTGCCAAAAGCTGTAGTACTTACTTTAACTTGCCTATTATCGCGTCTGAGCACACTCAATTATCTGAAACACCGTATTTCACGCGTTTTCTTGTCGAGTCTCAAATTTTACCAGAAGCCGATTTTGCTGGTGAGAACAAAACCTACCTGAAGAGAATACTGCGCCAGAGCCGATTGGCTATGGTGGCTTCTATCGTATTCTTGGCGGGCGGAGCATACATGCTTGGTACGACACTAGACAGCAATCTAAGAGTTATCTACCAGCTATTGAACATTGAGACTGACGATCGAGCAGCAAACTCAGGTCGCTTACTTGATGATAAACTCGCTCGTGCCATTGCTCAGATTCAGCCAGTGTATGGCGCATGGGTTGAAGGTAGTGAGGCCCTAGACCAAGAACTAGTATCCCTTAATGTCAGCCGCCTAGAGCCAACAACCAAGATGGCATATCAAACACTGCTGAAGTCAATTCAGCAAGAATTGATACCAGTGATCGAACAATCGTATCGTGTTCAGTTAACTAAGTACCAAGACAAGCCGATTCAAGCGCTTCCTGTCCTAAAAGGATACTTAATGTTGAAAGAACCGAGCAAGCGTGATTTGCCCTTTATGACGGCGCAGACTCAATTAACTCTTTCAAAGGTGATTGGCAACTCAGAACAAGTGAATGACGCGATGAAGTTTCTTAATGCTTACTTCAGAACAGACTTCGAGCCGGTCAATATCAACATGGGCATCGTACGCGCTACTCGTCGCAGCCTATTGTCACAATCAAACGTTGACTTGGTTTATGCGCAGTTAATCAACCAAGCAAACACTATAGACTTGGGCACGTTGAACATTGAACGCGCTGTTGGTTTCGACTTCAATAACATCTTTAATGATCAAATAGACCAAGAGCTCCTTGATATCAGCAAAGTGTATACCGCAACTGGTTTCAGCACTTTCTATCGTCCTCGTGTTGATCTGATGTCAAAAGATGTCATCACCAACAACTGGGTATTGGGTCTATCTAAGAATGTCACACCAACCAAAGAAGAGCATGAAGCATTTAAAGATCAAATCCGTAAAAAATACACCGACGACTACATTAGTTACTGGCGCAATGCGCTGAGTGAACTTAAGGTGAAAAAATACGACTCGATTGGCGATTTGACCAACGCTATCGATCTGGTTTCTGGCCCATCTTCACCATTGACCACGGTATTGAAACAAGTCTACTCAAATACTCACTTTTCTCCAGTAGGCGAAAAAGAGCTGCTCGCAAACAAATTGCCAAAAGTCGCCACAGAAGCGATCGACAAACTCACAGATTCGGCAGAAGAGCTTGTTCAACCTGACTACCTGTTAATGCAGCGTGTCGAACAAGCGTTCTTTCAACTGAACCAGTTACAGATCAACGAAACGCCTAACTCCCCTACTCCTTGGGATGAAATTGTGACTGCGTTGAGCCGTTTGCGAACCTACATGAAAGATATCGCTGACTCACCGGATCCACAAATGGCATCGCTCTTGGCAGCGCGCTCACGCATGCAAAGCTCAGAAGCCGATCCAATTATTCGTTTGAAACAGATCGCACAAAAATCACCAGAGCCAGTGCGTAGCTGGTTATTAGGAATGGTTCAGCAAAGCTGGTCTGTGATGATCGCAGAGTCAGCTAAAGGCGTTCAAACTCAATGGTATAGCGATGTCTATACAAAGTATCGTGATTTGGCTCTGAACAAGTATCCATTCGATTTAAATGCTGAAGAAGAGATTGCACTAGAAGATTTTGAACTGTTATTCGCTACAGGTGGCATAATTGATACCTTCGTCCAAAACAATCTAGCATCGTTTTACGATACTAACCTTTGGACACCAAAGCGTGTCGATGGTGAAACCATGCCATTAACACCAGAACTTCTGGTTCAACTTAAAAACTACAATGTGATACGCGACACTTTAATCAACAAGAGTACCAACCGTGTCTCGATACCATTTAGTACCAAGATTCTCGACTTAGACTCTAGCGCTATTCGTGCAACCGTAAAAGTCGCAGATTCTCAAATGAGCTACTACCACGGTCCAAGTCGCATTAGGGAACTGGAATGGCCACCTAAGAGCGGCGACTTCAACGTGAGTATTACTATCCAAGACGTAACTGATGAGGGCAAACAATACGTACTAAGCAAGAATGGCCAGTGGGCAATCTACAGGCTATTAGGCCAATCCACACTAACGAATCAACATGATGGAAGTTTTGTTAGTGATATTACCGTTTCAGGTCGTGACTTGAAACTACGAGTGAAGCCACTCTCTCAAAGGAATCCATTTACCTTAGCGGAGCTGTATAACTTCTCTCTACCCGAAACCATCAACCTATAAAATATACATATAAAAACAACGTAAGGCAGGATATATGATGTCAACTACTAACCTTCAGGGTTTAGACAAACTAGATCGGAAAATTCTATCTACTCTTTTGTCTAATGGCCGAGAGTCAATCGCTAACTTATCGCGAAACATTGGCTTGTCGCGTACCGCCGTCGCTGAACGTATCAGCCGACTGGAAAAAACCGGTATTATTAAAGGCTATACTGCGCAGATCAGAGTGGAAGAAGAAAGCGGCAACGCAGCCAGTTACTTGCTGATTTCATGTGAAAAAGGCAAGAAAAATGATGTCACGGAAGCACTTAAAGAGCTTCCTGAGGTGAGACTAACCAGTATTGTTGGTGGTACTTACGATATTATTGCTCTCATTGAAGCGCCGGATCTTCAGTCGATACATACCCTGTGTAATGAAATAGAGTCGTTTAGCGGCATTCAGTCACTCAACAACACAGTGGTTTTACATCAACCTATCCGACGCTAACCTTTGTCAAGGTTTGTGTAAGACATATAAAAAAACCCGCGAATGCGGGTTTTTTATTACTGTTAAAGCTGGCCGATTTGTTTGATTGAGGCATCTTTTGTACCTGGGTCGCCCAACCATATCGTCTGACCCAGTAAATTGCCCTCACCCTGTCCCAGTTCATTTTTAGGGATGGTATCAAGCCGAACTTTCATAATCAGATCCCATGCCAGCGGATCGCGTAAGATGAATTGCATTAAGCCTATTAAGGTCTTGTAGTTCTCCCTACCCGGCAGGAACGTTTGGTAAGTTGAAAAATCTATATCTTCTATACGCAGATGAAACTTACCCACCAAATCCGGCACTGTTTTTCCCAAGTGCAGATCCTGTCCAAGCACGCAATTGACGTGATTCAGCTTGTTTCGTTGCGACTTGTGGATAGAGACCCGGCGGTAGATCCACTCATCCACACTCACATCGTCCAAAGTGAAGTAGTGTGCCACAATGCCTGATATCAATTTCGGAGAACGTGTCCGAGTGGATAATTGACTTACGTATGAAAGAAGCTTTGCTCTGTCCAGCTCACTAACTTCAGCTTCTTGCATCACTGATGACAAGCCAAGTAGGTGTAGCATCCGTCCAGAAAACGGATCTTTGGCTTCACTCTGATATTGAATGTGGTAGCGGTACTTCTTCCAAACCCGATAAACCAACGAAATATGGCGATTGTGGAAAAAGTCAAAAAACTGTTTTACTGGGTTTTCTTCATCATCACGCCCAGCCAGTTTCTCGGTATAAGAAGAAGGTAAAGGAGAGCTTGAACCATGAAGACCAAGAAAAGTCACCTCTACTCGTGAATAAGGGTTACCGTCTACTTCATAATGCGACACATAGTCAATATCACTTCTCGGAAAGGCCAAGCTCGGCGAAACACTGAAACGAATATGTTCTTGCGAAACGTACTTGTTCTGCCCTATCCCGTTATAAGCGAATTCTGTTTGAGCTTGATAGTATTTTTCCAGCAGTGATACTGCTTGAAAAAAGCCAAACTCATGAGTTTTGTGTTCAATTTGAGTAATCATAGAACCGTCTGTTGCCCAGCCAGACTAGGCCAATGGTAGTTTTCACCCGTTTTCTCATCGAAAACTTCGAGCTCAGTGAACGAGTTTAAACTTGAGTACAAACGGATAAACTCGTTCAACACATTAACTAATAGGAACATATCACCTTCGTTAACAAAATGTGCAGAGTCAACCGTTAACGTAAACTGTGTTCCTCGAATTGCAGTACCTCGGAACACCCGATCTACTGGTTTCATTTCTGATTTTTTGATGCCATCAAGACGTTGTATCGACGCTCGGTGAGCTTGACGATCCACCCTAGAGTGGAAATCATAGGTAGACAACAGTACTTTAAGTACATCAATGTTGGCGAGTGATAGGTAGTTGAGCGACATATTAGCGATCAACTGCCATTGCAATTCACCATTAACCTGTGGGCTCACAGATTGAGTCGGTTTGGTAATATTGGAAAAACTCGCGAATGTAGTAGAGTTAGGTGACATGTCTTCCACATGCCCAACAGACAGACGCTCAGCAAGGTCACCGTTGCTACAAGTTAACTTCATCAACACCGTTTCGGAGCCCAGATCGGCGATATCACTGTTGTGGGTATGGAAAGAAATATAACGCTCCAAACCTCGCCCACTGATTCGTTCTGAAACCTTAGTTTTATAAAACTCGCGCTTATCACGCTGATTCACCTGATGTTCGAACGATTCAAACTCGATTAGCTTCTTACGGGTTCGCTCACTCTTGCTCCAAGTCTCTACATTCTCAATCGAGTAGACTTCGTAGTGATCCTGATTAGAGCTTTGTGGTCGAACCTTATACTCACTGCGGCGATGTTCGAGACGGATTGGGTCAGCATCTATGTCGAAAAGGTTAACAGCAGGCGTACAATGTAAGCGTAAATGCTTGTTCTTTATCACAACTTCAGAAGGTAGCGCTCTTTTGAACACAAACGACATGGTGAGGCTAGAACGGCTAGGCACACCACTTAACCAATCCAAATCTGTCACGTCGAAAAACATGAACTTCTCAGGCAGAGAAAAATACTCCTGAAGCAGACGATAACCGGCAAAAGAGTTGGCACCATAAGGTAGCAGGGCTTCGTCATCGCCAAAACCAACAGGTTTAATACTGCTCGCAGGGAGTTTTCTCTTGACCCCACCGCCTACATCGACCTCAATGTAATCAAGGTAACGGAATAACCACAAATACAACGTCCGTGTCACATGGACTTCGCCATGTAAATGGAAGCGCAATGAATCCATTTTTAGCCTAGACAGCTCCTGCCCATATTCGGTCGCAATCGTCACATCGACGTTTGAGCTCGTTCGGCTATTTGACTGCTCGATGTTCGTCAGGGTGATAGGATACAGCGAGATATCGTAACAGGTACGAAATAGGCACTCTGTCTCTTCAACCGGTTTACTCGCCATCTCGACGCCGCGTTTAACGACGATTTTCTCGGTCATACTTCCGAGATGTGGCTTGAATTCAGAGATACACATCGAAGGCACAGAACGCATGTAATGAGGCCAAAGCAACGTCATCAATGACTGTGTCAACTCTGGCAACTCATCGTCTATTTTTTCGCGAATACGTCCGGTAAGGAAAGCAAAACCTTCAAGCAGACGCTCGACATCTGGGTCATAGACACCTTCACCGAGAAAATTGGTCAGCTTTGGATGATACTTTGCAAATTCACTCCCGGCTTCTCGAAGATACGAAAGTTCATCTTGGAAATATTTACTGTTGCTCACGAAGATTTCTCCTGAATTTACACGTTGAACTGGCCATCAACGCCCATGAACACATTGATAGACATTGGTACCTGCCCACCGTTGTGAGAAACCTCACCGGTGATGCCAAAACTCAGCTGCAAGGGATTATGGAAGTCCTGTCGATAAGTGACTTCGATATCACCCAAGCGAGGTTCAAACTTAGCAATGGTCTCGCGAATATTCTGCTGAATATGACGCACCAAGTTTGATTGGCTGGCTAGGACATCATTAAAGTCAGGAAGACCATAATCATTGTCTATCATTGCATTCCCGGCATGCGTGTTTAGCAAGTCAGCGAGATGAATGTGAATAGATTCAATAAGATGTTTGTGAGAAACAACTTTTTCGTAGCAATTCTTGGGTTCACCCAATTCAATGCGTTCGAGTAAGCGATAACCTTTTTCCATACTGAACTCTAAAAAGAGCGGTCAGAAAAACTGACCGCTCGAAACTTAAACATATGCTCTGATTACTGGTCCAGTTTACCAACTAGAGACAGATCGAAGCTCGCACCCATGTACTTGAAGTGTGGACGAACAGACATTGATACCTTGTACCAGCCCGGATCGCCTTCAACATCAGATACTTCAACCTTCGCAGCGCGAAGTGGACGACGACCACGTACTTCTGCTGGCGGGTTTTCCTGATCTGAAACATACTGACGAATCCACTTGTTGAGTTCGATTTCTAGGTCAGAACGCTCTTTCCACGAACCAATTTGCTCACGCTGTAGAACTTTGATGTAGTGGGCAAGACGGTTGATAATGAACATGTATGGCAGCTGAGTACCCAGCTTGTAGTTCATTTCTGCGTTTTTACCTTCCGGCGTATTCGCGTAAACCTTAGGCTTTTGAATTGAGTTAGCAGAGAAGAACGCTGCGTTGTCAGAACCTTTACGCATAGTCAGCGCAATAAAGCCTTCCTCTGCAAGTTCAAACTCACGGCGGTCAGAAACAAGGATCTCTGTCGGGATCTTAGTTTCGATTTGTCCCATTGACTCGTAGTTGTAAACTGGTAAGTCAAATACAGCACCACCACTTTGAGGACCGATGATGTTCGGACACCAGCGGTACTTCGCAAAAGACTCACTGATCTTAGATGCCATCGCGTACGCTGAGTTACCCCACAAGAAGTGGTTGTGGTTGTCTGTTACCAACTCATCATAGTCAAATGCTTTGATTGGGTTGTCTTCAACAGAATAAGGGTTACGTAGCATGAAACGCGACGTACACAGACCTAGGTAACGTGAATCTTCATGTTCACGTAGACCACGCCATTTCGTGTACTGAGGACCTTCGAATACCGACTTCAGATCTTTCATGTTTGGCAGCTCTTCGTAGCTGTCTAAACCAAAGAACTGAGAAGATGCAGACGTGATGAATGGCGCATGCGACATTGCACCAACGTTCGCCATGTATTCCATCAGCTTGATATCTGGGCTAGAAGACGTTAGCTGGTAATCACAGATTACTGCACCAACTGGCTTACCACCAAACTGACCGTACTCACGTGTGTAGATCTGCTTGTAAAGGCCTGATTTTACAACCTCTGGAGCGTCTTCGAAATCATCCAGCATTTCGTCTTTCTTAGCTGAAATCAGTTCGATAAGGATGTTCTCGCGGAAATCCGTGTGATCAACCAAGTACTTGAGACCACGCCACGTAGATTCGATCGCTTGTACTTCTTCGTTGTGAAGAATCGCATCGACCTGCTTTGATAGCTTTTGGTCAATCTCACCAATCATCAAATCAACCAGAGACTGATCAACTTTTTCGGCAGACTTGTTACTTAAGAGTTCACCAATGAACGCTTCAACACCACGCTTTGCAACTTCAAAGCCTTCGTCCTGAGGCTTCAGGCGTGTTTCGGTAAGAATGCTATCCAGAAGAGAACCAGATTCGACCTGAGTCTCACTTTGTTCTGGAGCTTGTGCTTCTGTTGTCATAATATCCTCTTATTCGGCCTTTTCAGCGTCTTGGTTTTCACCAATGCTGAGTTCTTCTAGTAATTTCTTACGAGCTTCTTCATCCTGAAGAACAGCAGCGATCTTCTTACGGAAAGCAGGAACGTTGCCTAGTGGACCTTTTAGTGCAACCAGTGCTTCACGAAGCTCTAGCAGACTGTTGAGTTCTGGAACACTTTTAGCAATCGCCTCAGGAGTAAAGTCCTTCATGTTCTTGAACGTTAGATCAACACCAAGCTGTGCACCCTCTTCATCAGAAAGACGGTTTTCAACATTAACTTTGAGGTTTGGAGCATAGCCTTCCAACACTTCGTTAAAGTTGTCTTTATCAATATTAATTGGCGTACGTTCTTCAATTGGTGTCTCATCAGCACGTGCTGTGAAGTCACCAACCACCATCATATTCAACGGCAGTTCAACGTCTTCTTGCGCATCACCAGTCGCTGGAACGTAACGGATATTAATTCGCTCTTTAGGAGCTACCGAGCCATCGCGTGACATAATTAGTTCCTTATCTAATTGTGTTGTTTAGTTATAGATTGACTCCCACGCCTCAAACTTTGCAGGCAGCAATTCCTTGTTTGGATACAGCTGCTTCAGAATTTTTTGAGTTAATTCGTCTAATTGCAAAGAGAGGTGTGGTTCCCAGCCGCTAAGACTCATTTCGTCCCTGATAACCCATAACTTTTCAAGATAAGGCAAACAGAGCGCATAAAGACCAACAGCTTGGTAAGCTTTTACGATTTGTAAATGCAGCATAAATTGCCCTCGCCCTGAGCTATCCAGTTCAAGGTTTTGCGCGACTTCTGCTACGCGTTCTCCCAAGTTTTCGAGAGTTACATCGTCCATTGACACCAAATCGCCTTCTTGCACCACGACGCTAGGCAGTACTTGCTGCCCGTTACCGGTCGCCGATGAACGCGCTTTATTCAGCCATTCAATCGTTGCTTCGTTGGCAAATGGAATCGAATTCTTAAATGACAGCACTTCAATACCCGGCAGAGACTGGGCGAAGGCTTTTACCTCTTCCGAAACCGCTTGAGCCGCTTCTTCAAGGTTGAGGTTTTTTAACATCTGATAAACGTAGAAATGCCCAGTGAGCCAAAAAGGCGCATCCGTCAAAGTACGTTCAAGACGTTTAATCGTATCAAGATCACTTTCTTGCTTGGCTTTATCTCTATACTCAGACTGTTTGTCTTGCGAGACAGCAAGGATCAGCGGCGTTTCGTTATTCTGATGGTCTGGTAACTCTTCTATATCTGACCAGGTCAAATGCCTATGGATACGATAAGACAAAGCCAACTCAGGCTCTGCACTTAATAGGGTTTCGGCCACTTTTTTCAATGTACGCTTCGACGCCGTCGGCGATGAAAAATCGGTGTCAATGTCCACTTCTTTTGCGGGGCGTCTTATCGGTGCAGCGACCGAAGGCTTGGGTTGTACAGGTGTCACCTGAGCAGCTTTTGGCTCTGGTTGAGTTTCGGCAGGGGCTGGCTCGGTAGCCACTGGCTCTTGCGCCAGTTCCGGCTCAGTAGATGCCGAGTGTGACATGTCAACATTTGCGGATTGCATCAAGCGGTTGATCTCAGTGCGTAGTTCAAAGAAGTCCGCTTCCGAGTCTTGAAAAACCTCATCAAAGTGACGCTGAATCTCTTCAACACGATCATTACACTGTGACAACGCTTGCCAAGTCAGTTGTTCATTGGGCAGTTTAGGCAAGGCAAGCTTAAGCTGATGGTTAAGCCACTCTACGGCGCCGTCTCGACCACGTTTACGACGTGGGTACAAATCCGCACCAAAGCGCGCTAAAGACTCAGCCAGCAGTGAGAGCCCCTTTTCGAGACCACTTAATCCGTCACTTTCAACCATAGCGCGCGACAGGTAGCACATGGCTTTGAAGTCTTTACTATGCTGAGTAATCACTTCAGTGGCATGATTTTGAACCACTGACCAGTCAACCGTTTCACCAAACAAAGAACCAAACTTCTTAACTTCCGCTTCCATCATTTCGAAGCTAAATTCGTAACGGGCATCTTCACCGGTCGGTGATGCCTCATTGATAGGTTCTAAAAGCGCGTTAATTTCAACAGACATCCGTTAGCTCCTTGCATCTGGCTCATAATCGCTAATTGCACGTTTGACCGCCAACGCGCCTCGTGCAGGCTTGGATTTTTTATGACTCTTGCGGATAGCATCACTCGCCATGCTATTCAGTAATTGAGTGACTTCGCTGAATTTTTTCGGTGCATTGACTTCGAGATCGTTGAGCGATGAATTAAGCTTCGCCTTCTCGAAAATCACTTGCTCTGTCACCGTGCTGAATAGAATGTACTCGCTACGCGCAACCTTGAGTGCGCGAACCTTAGCGTTCAAATCGGCAGTATTTCCAAAATACTGCTTGGCGGCTTCTGCCTGATCAATGGCGCGTGAGTAATAATGCTGCTCAGCATTAGCATCAATGGTTGCGTAAACCTTATTCAAGACGGCACTAGGTAACACTTGGCTATAGTAATAAGATTCAGCCTGATGATTGGCCCATGCACTCTTCATGTAATCATCAACGGCTCTAGCTTGGCCACTCAAGATCAAACTGACTAGTTCAGCATCCTGTTTACCCATGTAACTAGTCATTTTTTGCGCTTCAACCGTTAATGTGTTCAGGTTTGACATCACCTTGTTGAATGAACGCTCGGATTTTGCAAACAATACGCCATCATTGTTCAAACTTGCATGAAGCGAAACAAGTTGGGAACGCATCTCGTTGAGTACCTGAGGAAAACTGCCCGCGAGTTCGCGTCTCAAGTTCAACGCGTCTTCATTATGCTGAAAAACATTAAGCAGTTTGGTTTGCTGCACTTGATAGGCATCCTGATAAGGGGCCATCATGACGACATCATTCGACATGTCATTTAATGCTTGCTCAATTTGCCATGGTGATTGTGCAAGAAATGATGCAGTTTGAGCAGGTTTGATTGTATTGGCCAAGGCGCTCGATTCACTAAAGCCTGGCTTGGCTGAAGGCTTCCACTCGGGCTGCATATAATCGTAAAAGTAAGTCCCCGTTACCAGAAGAACCGAAGCCACTAACGTCGCTTCCAAATACTTAAATCGACCGAAGGCAAATTTGTCACTCACGCTGTGCTGCGTCAGTACCAGATCGGCATTTCTAAGATTTGAAAAAATAGGCGCACTGTTATCCGACTTTAACGCCTGCGTATCAATACGGGCTAATGCCTGTGCAAACGAAATTGCCGTGTAGCCATGGGAGCGAGGTCTGTTAATAACACTTTTAAGCAGTGACCAAACATGTTTCGGTATCAGCTGGCAACGCTTGTTTTGTCCCAACAACTGACGCCAAACGTCGCCGTAGGACGAGCCGAGGAAGAGATGACCTGTCAATAAGGCTAATGAGTAAACGTCATCTTGCGGTTTCGCTACGCCACTCTCGACATACATAGGTGAGGCGTAATTCATACTCACCTCTGCTGGGCCCTGCGATTCCTCAGTGTAACGAGCTGCGCCAAAATCAATCAGTTTGACGCTATCATCTTCAGCCACCAGCACATTGGCAGGCTTAATATCTAGATGGCATACGCCTCGGGTGTGCATGTACTCCAGCGCACCAGCAAGCTGATAAATCATCCAGGCGATATGATCGTGACGGAAGCCCTTCTTCGAGTGTCTTTCTATTTTTTCAGCTAAGGATTCACCATGTATCCATTCATACATGATGTAGGGGCGATCAAACTCGTTACCGATCTTAATAAAATCAGCTACGCTTGGATGCTGAGAGATTTCAAGCTTACTGGCTTCACCAATCAGTGACGAATGTTCATGGCTAGAAGTGCCTTCATTGGCAACTTTACAACACACCTGTTTATCAGGCTCACCTTGTTTTGCTAGGTGATATAAGGTTGTATTGCCATTTTTTGAAGGAAAAGATTCAAGCACGTCGAATTGTGAGAATAAAACATATTCCAACTTGGGCTTGTTTCTCTGCGCTTCCTGCAGCTCTAGCTGTTTTTTTCTCTCAATCGCTTTATGAACTAGCTGATTGATATAGCTGTCGCTTGATCCATTTTGATCAGACACGTTCCACTCTTTAGCCAAATGATAATAATAACTAGGGAAGCATAATAATTAGTTTAAATATTGCTTTTCAACCGCATAAAAATAAAAAGCCCACTATCCCTATCAATTTAGGCATAATGACTGTAGAACCGACCTTACGTGTTTCTATTTTGACGGTTTGAGAGCAACACTTTTTATTCAAATGGATCTACCATCCAGTAGATTTAAACCAATTAGGCATCTTCACACCGAGATATTCTTAATAAACCGCGATCACCATCTAACCCATACATAAACAAGCAAGCTGGGTCCGATGAAGGATGCATTTGGGAGAAGCTGCACAGCAAAGCCATCGCAGACGATTGCCCTAATGTTCCCCATAAACCATTGATAAGCACAGGCTGCTCAGGGTTAGTGAATTTCTCTGCTCTTGCGCCGAGGGCAAAGCCATAATCCTCGGTATGATGTCGAGAATTATTCAAGTCAGAATAGATATAGCCTAAGTGGTCAAAAGCCGCTCCAGCTTTGCGAACCAAGCGCATCATACCTCTGCGATCCGACGTGTTCCATTCAGCCACAAAGTAGTCAAGCGATGCAACGGGCTTTAACTTGAGAGTGTCAACAATGTTTTTCTTAGTGAAAATGACACCCCCACCACCTTCACTGGGGATCAACCCCCATGGATTTTGAGTTCCTTGCACATTGTCATCGGCAATCAGTGGGGCTAACTCACTAAATAAAGAGTCAACCGCGATACAAAGAACCGCATCTTGCTGATTTAGGATAGTTAGGGAATCATGGATAAAACGCGGTCCGCCAATATGGGTAATGTCGATCTTTGACAACCATTTGGCGTGTTTACTCGCCTCTACCCAAGCTTGTAGACGGTTATTATCCGTCGACTCAGGGACAGAGATCACCACGGGAACAGGCCTAAGCGTTTTGGGTAGCTTAGCTAACATAGAAGAAAGCAGCGAATCGATCATTTCGACTACCCTTTCTTGCTTTTTGTCTGCTTTAATAAAGTCCGCTTTAGCGAAAGTAAACTTATCGATACCATTTTCAGCGGGGTGCTGATTGAATCGTGCAAGGTCAGCTTTGGCGACAGCGAGTGAAATATCTAGGTTCATGCCCATTGGCGTCAATACATCAACATCAAGAACGTATCGACCATATACATTACTCATGCGCTTTCTCTCGCTTTAGAAATCGTGGAAGACACCAGCAGGTGTTCTTTGCCCTGACAAGGGAATGAAGCGTTGTAGCTAATCGTAAGACGTTGTTCTTCAGTATCAACAAACAGTGTGTACATTGCCATAGCAGCGCTCAGCTTCTCTTCACCAAAATCGGCCACAGCGACATACTTCTCTGCCGGAATGCGAAAAGCCAACACGTCGTCATGAGAGAAACCACTCATCATCAGGCGCTCACCACCTTCTAAGAAGCCATTACACTGCTGGTCTTCAGGGGCAGATTGGTAAAACTTCGGGTTAAAGTCTTCGGGCAATAAGGGGCGTCTATGCTCTTGCCAAGCATCATCAAATGTCCCTGCGTACTTAACCCTCTGAGTAAAAAAGGGCGGGATAGGCCCAAGGCCTGCTACGCGCAAGTTTTTGGTGTTAGGTGCCCATTCTTCATTAGGATAAAACACTGACGGAACTGGCATTGCCATCAACTCAGCACTGCTTTTCGCCACGCCACAACCAACACGGTTACGCTCATCCCCACCCAATGCTCTAGAGTAATCAATCTCAGCTTCAACATACGCTGTTGGATGAGAAACCGTCACTGTACCACCGTGTTCGACCCACTTACGTTCACCATGAACAGCAATCGTCTTGTCGATATGACTATCGATGAGGAGACGACACTCGTGATAAGTCACTGGGCGCTTAGCGTAAGCGCGTGCTTTGCCGTACACCAAAACGTCGGTATTTTGCTTTGATACTGGAAACTCATGGTCGACTTTCATCGCCGACATACCAGCTTCACCGAGATAAACAGGGTCATCGTAGATCTCCTCAGCCGGGACCTCTTGCCATGAACCCTCGTTGAGCTGCCATTGTCGTTTAGCCGCTATCACCCACACTTCGTGACCATTTTGATCACGCTGGAAGCGACCTTTTACTAGCAATTCCGTTTCTTGTTCAATATCCCAAAGTTGCATTCTGATTCCTTAGGTTAAATCGTTCAATCGCAGCGGATTGCTCAGATAGCTTACTAAACAGCCAGTTTTGTTGTATTGCAGGCATGGCCCAATTCCAAGGAATGTAGACACGACCATGAATACAGAGATGACGCCATATCCAGGTTCGGTAGTTAGCGGGGATATTGTGATCCATCATGGCTTGGACACTCGATTCAAACGTCACAGGCACGCCATGGCGAATCGCTGTGTTGACATCGCTTTCACCACAATCACACCAGTTTTCAAGCACCGCCACCGCTTGTTCCCATTGATACTCAACCCCCAACAGATGTGGGTTGAGCGGAAAGCGCTCACCGTAGACAACATAAAGGGCAAACAACCACTCCTCCTGCCCATCTTCCAGCGTCATGAGGTGTTCCAAAGCCGTTTCAATCCAGTCTGGGCGGCCGGTTAACACCATCTGGATTGGCGCCATTTCGAGACTAGGATCAAACTGGTCAAACTCGACCAACTCAAGCAATTTAGCGTATGTCGCCACCTGCTCACTGAGCAGCGCTTGCTGTTCAATACCAAAACGCTTTCTAAACCAAGTTCCACGATCATGCTTACAGAGCAACAACTCAAACAAGTACTGTTCATCGTTGTCGATTTCATTAATCCACTCGATACTGTCTTCGACATCAAACTTGGCTAACACCGGATGCACTTCCTGTGCTTCAAGCGAGGTTTCCTTCAACCAGTGTTTGGCCAAACCAATACTTAATGTCTGGCGCAGCCGCAACGCTTCAAAGCACAAGCTTCTCATTGAGACTTTGCCCTCGACAAGCTGCGTTAATGTGATATCCAGCGTGTGTCGTTTGGAGTGCAGTAACAACAGAGTAGCCTCATTGGCGTCGATGGTTTCAGCCACCTTTATTGCTGCAAGAAGGTAGGCCGTGTGCGGCTCGAATTCAGGCTCTAACATCAGCCAAACGAAAAGCGCTGGTGCGGTGTCTTTTAGCTCGTACACCAGCCCCGGATGAAGCTTATAGAAGGCGATGTAAACCTGCTTAATCTCTGCCATCTGGCGTTCAACCAAACGGAGGTAGTCCTGCGAAGTCGCTGGATATCCTTTGCGATGCAACCTTACCCATTGCTTAAACAGAAAGGACAAGGACTCTATCGCGACCGCTGATTTCTCATGACAAAACTCAAGCCATGCTGGGCGCATATCGCTCAGTAGCGCTATTTGCTCATCTAATGTTTGTATGACTTGGGTTAAATCACTGTCACTTAACGCTGAGCTAAGCTGTTGTTTGGTAATTCTTTGTCTCATACTCTATCTGCGTAAGTGGTTAGTTGATGGCAACCGTACCGCCCTGAATTTTCTGCGCTTTTTCTGCTTGCGAAGTCACATACTTCGCTTCAGTCGTCACTCGCCCATCTCTGCCGCTGTAGCGAGTTTGGGTATCACCACTTTTTAGCGTCAGTTCTTGATTGGTTTCTATTGTCATCTTCTCCGCGCGAAGAATGATCTCTTGATCCTCGCTCAGCATAGAGAAGAACACATCCGTCACTATGGGTAAGCTGATATCTTGGTTAACGAACTCAATACGACAATGAAGCTTGTTATCCATAGCAAACTTAAGTTCTGATCGAGTAAAGCCTCGGCCTAGCTTTGCAGAAAGAGGCTGACCAAATGGGTTTCCTTCAAAATCGACTCTGACGCTATCTTTCGCTTCATTCACGCCGACTATCGTGCCAAAACGGGAAAAGCAAGCCGATTTCTCGGCTTGCTGCGTTTCTTGTTCAAACTGTTGTTGGTGTATTTGTTGTTTCATTAGTTAATCGCTACATTGCCACCTTTAATCACAACTTTGTCGCTGCCTTCAACCGTAATCGAAGAACCAGTCAGCTTGATACTTCCATCGCTATTCATCACTAAGGAAGAGCCGCCGGTCTTAAGGACAATTTTGTCACCACTGACCACCTGAGTTGCAGCATCGGCTTTATACGATGTGTTGCCTTTTACTGAAACAGTGAGGTCGCCACCGACCGTTTGGTTATCGTCTTTACCAATGTCAGCAGAGCGCGAAGCACCAACGACCAGGTTGCTGTTCTCACCGACGTCTAGATCGTCGTTTTTGCCAATCTTAGTCGAGCGGTTATCGCCAATCTCAAGTGTTGAGTTGTTCTTAACAGACTGTGTTTCATTAGCGTTATAAGTAACGGTCACATCCTGTTCAACGGTTTCAGTAAAAGTGCTGTTCACCTGAGTGGTTTTGTGACCATCGATCGTTTCTTTATGGTCGCCATGAACTTCGTTAGTCTGGTTGCGGCCCACTTCAAGGAACTCATCCTGACCAATATCGCGGTAACGGTTGTTGAGTACCTTAGTCGCCATGTCTTTTTGAGCATGGAAGTAAATCTCTTCCTGATTCGCTTCATCCTCAAAACTCATCTCGTTATAGCCAGTGCCCTTGTGCGTTTGGGTACGGAATGTGGTACGAGTTTTGTTCTCTGGCAATGAATACGGAGGATAGTGCAGACCATGGTAAACAGCGCCTGTAACCAGCGGACGGTCTGGGTCGCCTTCAAGGAAGGTGACCACGACTTCATGGCCAATACGCGGCAGGTACACTGCCCCCCAAGACGGCGCTGCCATCGATTGGCTGACACGAATCCAACAACTTGAATTTTCGTCATTGTTGCCGTATCGATCCCAGTGGAACTGAACTTTAATTCGTCCAAGTTCATCGGTATAAATCTCTTCGCCAGCAGGCCCGACCACAACCGCAGTGTGAGGCCCCTCAACTACAGGTGGAGACGGTTTTTTTGCTTTAAAAATCACATCACGTGGGATGCAAATAAAACTGTTATCGTAATGCGTCGGCAGACCACTGTTTTCATCTTCATGAACTTGGGGATCATGACCATTGTGGTTGATAGATAGCATGGTGTAGTCACGATTGACCGCACTGCGTGGATGCTCACTAATATTGAAACTATAACCCGGCACCACGCGCATAATGTTCGACACCGCGGCGATCTGATTATTATCGACCTGATGCTCAGCGATCCATTCTGATGCACGCACCTGCCCCATCACTGGGTCGACGTAACGACCTGGATAGTCGAACAATTTAAGATCCTGATCTAGAGTGCCGTCACTCGACATTTGTTGTGGGATCTTTGGCTGTTCATAGTTGTAATCGGTGTAAGTCGTGCTGCCGGTTCTCACTCGGTTGATGGCCGTCAAATCGACAATATGTTCCCGATCAGCAACACCACCCGCATCTGAATGATAAACCAACGGGCCTAAGTAAGAGGCGTTAAGCGGAGTACTGAGCAATTCTGGAATGGCATCGTTGCTATCGACGATCACTAAGGTGTGATTGCTTTCAGTATGCTCGTAGTAGTACCACATACCATGTTCAGCCAGTATTCGGTGCACGAATACACTGTCGGTTTCACGATACTGAAGAACGTATTCTTTTTGTGGATACACACCAGACAATTCAAGACGATAGTCAGTAACAGACGCGTCGTCCAAGACTTGAGAAATGATATCTGGAGCCGCTAGATTTTGGAAAATGCGACAATCTTGGCGTTGGGTCAAGAACCAGCTTTGTGGCACCAGAATAATCTGGTAACGAGAGAATCTCCGGCCTGTGCCAAGGAATCGAACCTCATTGACCACACCGTGGAAAAAACGAGCAGAACCCACACCTTGACCAAACAGAGTCAGCAGTGCAGGCTTGCGGATAAGTTCTTCAAATGTAATATCAGCATCAAGTGAAAGTAATGAGAGGCTGACTTGAAAGTCTTTAGACAGTTCTTCATTCACTTGAAAACTTTCAACACGAAATTCATGCTCACTGCCTTGAACTTCAAACTTAAATTCTACGTCTATTGTCATACCTTTTACCTGATACAAATAATGAGATCAGGGCCAACATAAGTTGGCCCTTAGCGTTTGGTAAGACAAGCTTACGCTTCGCGTGGAGCACGCCAGTCGTCGTTACCGCCTTTACCCATAACTTCGTGAGTTACTTCGATTGCGCGGTAAGTGAAGCTAAGTACTTCTTCAGTTACACGATCAGAAGTTGCAGCATCTTGACAGTGAGCCATGCGAGTTTGCATATCAACTAGAAGAGCATCAATCAGTTTGATTGTGTAGTAGTGCTCTTGCTTACCTTGTACAGAAGTACGGTAGAATTTGATGTTACACTCAGGCAGTTTCTCACCAGAAACTAGTGCGTTAAATAGAAGCGGTGAACAGCAGTCTTGTGCTTTAGTCACAATTACTGGTTTGTGAACGCGTTGACCTGTTGGCTGACCGCTTTGTGGATCACGTGGAATAGTTAGTACGTGATCAAGTTCTTGAACTAGGAACTCATCAACGTGAGCTTCTTGCCAAGAGTTACCAACTGAGTCAGCTGAGTAAGCATCTTTTGTGATATCGCCTTGAGTTTCACCTGTGATAGACATATATGCAGGAGTTGGCATCTTGTATTCCTTCTAATTTATTTAAATTTACCAAATCGCTTAACCGCGACGCTATTAACCTAATACAAAGAGCGTGCCAACTTTACAACCTATATAAATCAATAACTTAAAGTGTTTATCTTATTATTAGATAACCTTATCAATTCAATAAATTGGAAAATTTCACAACTTCTTGTGTTCAGCAAACAATTTATTGTTACTTATCCATTTTGATAAAACAACGATAGGCAATCGAGTAAAAAAAGCGTTATTAACGGGCATTTAAGACAGAATAACTAACACAATAATCATAGTGACTATTACATATATCAAATTTGGTTTTGATCTAATCAATATCGCCTGAAAAACAACCATAAAATAGTGGTTAAAATAGTCTATCAAAAAAAACTATTTTTAATATTTAGTATAATCGAGCCAATTTTAAACAAACCATAAGCTCGATAAAGACAATGATAAATATTAATCTCTCTTCATTAATACAACGTCTGCACCCTATCGCAAAAGTCGCGCTAGAAGACGCCGCCGCTCTGGCTGTATCAGAAAAGGCTAACGAAGTTCGAATTGAACACTTACTGTTAAGCTTACTTGAAAGACCAAACAGTGATTTCGACGTTCTACTCGCACACTTTGACTGTTCGGAAAACATTCTACGTCAATCTATTCGTTCTAC
This sequence comes from Vibrio sp. T11.5, assembly GCF_027587155.1. NCBI lineage: Bacteria > Pseudomonadati > Pseudomonadota > Gammaproteobacteria > Vibrionales > Vibrionaceae > Vibrio > Vibrio sp. T11.5. Next base: position 16,146 of record NZ_JAPPTP010000025.1, on the reverse strand, counting down.
TTTAGATACAAGCCCAACAGGTAATGGTGGCAAACCTGTATTTTCTGCTTTGTTGATCGAATGGCTACAAGAAAGCTGGCTAGTGTCTTCTTTAGACTTATCACAAACGCAGATCCGCTCAGGTGCGCTACTACTGACTCTTGTCAGCAACCCACTCCGTTACGGCCAGCATAGCTACTCTGACCTTCTCGACAATATCAGTGCGGACAGCTTGAAGCGTAATTTTGGCGAACTGACTAGCCATTCACTTGAAGCACAAGTGGCAACATCTGAAAAGACACAAGCTCGTGAAGAAGGTTCAGCGCTCAGCAAGTTCACCACCGACTTTACTGGCAAGGCACGTAAAGGCGAGATCGATCCAGTATTCTGCCGCGATCAAGAGATCCGCCAAATCGTTGATATTCTTGCGCGTCGTCGTAAAAACAACCCTATCGCTGTCGGCGAACCTGGTGTCGGTAAAACCGCCGTGGTTGAAGGTCTGGCACTAAAAATCGTACAAGGTGAAGTGCCTGATAACCTTAAAGGGGTAGAACTTTATGGTTTAGATATGGGCCTACTTCAAGCGGGCGCGAGCGTCAAAGGCGAATTCGAAAAGCGCCTCAATGCAGTACTCGACGAAGTGAAAAACTCACCAACGCCTATCATCCTCTTTATTGATGAAGCCCACACGCTTGTCGGTGGTGGTAACCAAGCTGGCGGTAGCGATGCCGCCAACCTACTCAAACCAGCCCTAGCCCGTGGCGAAGTAAAAACCATTGCCGCGACAACTTGGTCTGAGTATAAGAAGTACTTCGAGAAAGACCCTGCACTAGCGCGACGTTTCCAACTGGTTAAACTCGATGAGCCATCTCCACAGCAAGCGGCGCTTATCATCCGTGGTCTACGACCAGCGTACGAAAAGTCCCACAACGTTTACGTACGTGACGACGCCATTACTGCAGCGGCAGCGCTTTCCGCGCGTTACATCTCTGGCCGTCAACTACCGGACAAAGCCATCGACGTTCTAGATACCGCCTGTGCACGGGTTAACATTAGCTTAAATGCGGTACCAGCGTCGGTTGAATCCTTACAACAAGAACTGGCCGCGCAAACTCGTGAGCTAGAAGCCTTGGAACGTGACCAACTGCAGCAAACGGGTGACAAACACAGCCTAGCGTCTATCCCAGATCTCAAAGTGGCGATGGAGAAAACCCAAGCTGAGCTCGACATCCAAGAAGCCCAGTGGAAGAGCGAGAAAGAGCAAATCGAACAGATGATCGCGTTGCGTACTCGTCTTCATGAACTGGTTTCTGGAGAAGAAATTGAAGTTGCACAAGCGGATGAAGAAGGCGAAGAAACAGAAGCTTCCCCGTATGCAGAAATGGACGAAGAAGAAGTGCGTATCGCCATTGCCGCCTGTCAGGAGCAACTAGATGCGATTCGTGGTGGTAACCCGCTGGTGCATTTCGAAGTTGGCCCAGATGAAGTAAGCCACGTGATCTCTGACTGGACTGGCATCCCTATGGGTAAAATGCTTCAGGATGAAGCCGAAACCACGCTGAAGCTAAAAGACAGCCTCACCAACAATATCAAAGGCCAAGAGTACGCCATCGATGCCTTAGCAGAAGGCATTCAAACTGCCAAAGCTGGACTCGGTAACCCAGATGCACCAACAGGCGTATTCTTACTTGTCGGCCCAAGCGGCGTCGGTAAAACCGAAACTGCGCGTGCAATTGCCGATCAACTGTTCGGTGGTGAGCGCTTTATGACCACCATCAACATGTCTGAATTCCAAGAAAAACATACGGTATCGCGCCTAATCGGTTCACCTCCGGGTTACGTCGGTTACGGCGAAGGCGGCATGCTGACCGAAGCGGTGCGTCAACGTCCATACTCTGTTGTCCTGTTAGATGAAGTAGAAAAAGCGGATCCAGAAGTACTGAACCTTTTCTATCAAGTATTCGATAAAGGCACACTCAACGACGGTGAAGGTCGCACTATCGACTTTAAAAACACCTTAATCATCATGACCAGTAACCTTGCGACTCATGAGATTGAATCACTCGTTCAGCAATCGAAGGACATCAACGCTGGCGTGATTGCCGAGGCAATTCGTCCAACGCTAAACCAGCACTTCAAGCCAGCGTTATTGGCGCGTATGTCAGTGCTGCCGTTTGTTCCTCTGTCTGACGAAGCCATGACTGACATCATCCACCACAAGTTGGGCAAAGTGTCAGAGCGTCTGCAAAGCCACCATAAACTGTCGTTGAACTACGAAGACACCTTAGTGGAATTCGTACTTGGCAATTGTCGCTTGGCAGAAACGGGAGCACGTAACATTGATGCGGTGATTAACCGTCAGTTACTTCCTCAGCTATCCACACAGCTGCTCGTGCACGACAGGGATGAGTCGCACAGTCAGATCACTGTATCTGTCGATGAGCAAGGAACGCTATCTTATGCGTTCAGCTAATCAGAACGATCTGAGTAATGCGTTACTAGCGATCAGCCAGTCTCTGGCTGATCGCACTCAGCTGGCGCAAACTTTGGACGCGGTGCTCACAGCAGCGCGTCAGATGACGTTTTCTAAACACGGCATCATCTACGTTCTTGATCAAACGGGACAGGCACTCATACCGAGTATTGTGCATCACAATGAACAAGCTCTCGTTTCTCACCCATGGCAGCCGCTATCGTTTAACCAAACCAGCCAAACCGACCCATTCAACTACGCCATCCAAAATGGCGAAGTGGTGTTGATCAACGAGCTGTATCAGTACAACGGTTACGATTGTGAGGCCGTGTATGAGACAGAGTTAGCGCTCGGCATCAAAAGCAGCAACCTCCTTGCTTGGCCCTTGGTCGATGACAGCGGTAAAACCATAGGTTTGTTGGCGCTGTTCGATTTGAGCGTCATCGACAACGAATCGGCACTCACTGCGTTTTGTAATATGGCGGCTAACAGCATTCGACAAGCCGTTTGGCTCGAAGAATATGGCCATATGATCAAAAGCCTGAGCGCCGATAACGCTGCATTAGTGCGCGAGAATGAGCATCTTAAAAAACGCAAACAGAGCCATTACAAAGGCCCGATTGCGGAAAGTGAACAGATGCTAGAAGTACTGCGTCGGTTAGACAAGGTGCTGGCATTGCCGGTAGACGTACTGCTACGCGGTGAAACCGGTGCGGGTAAAGAGGTGATCGCCAAGTACATTCACGACAACTCCAACCGAGCTGACCAACCGCTAATCGTTCAGAACTGTGCTGCCATTCCGGAACAACTGCTCGAATCAGAGCTGTTTGGGCATAAAAAAGGCTCATTTACCGGTGCAGACAAAGACAAAGTAGGTTTGTTTGAAGCCGCTCATGGAGGCACCTTATTCCTTGATGAGATTGGCGACATGCCATTGTTGCTGCAAGCTAAGCTATTGCGTGTTTTGCAGGAACGCAAAGTGCGTCCGGTAGGTGCCAGCAAGGAAGTGGAAGTCGATGTACGCGTCGTAGCCGCTACCCATTGCCATTTGATGGATAAAATCAAAAATGGCGAATTCCGTGCCGACTTGTTCTATCGCCTCAATGTCTTCCCTATCAACCTTCCTCCTTTGAGAGAGCGTGAAGCCGACATTTTACCGCTGGCGGAACACTTCGTAAAACAGAGTGCCGCCAACTTGGGCCTAGCTCAAGCGCCCGGTTTAAGTGCAAACGTACAGCTGCAACTTCAGCAATACCCTTACCCGGGTAACGTTCGTGAGCTAAAGAACATCGTTGAACGGGCTTTGTTACTCTCAGATTTCGAAACCATCAATCAGGTTGAATTTGGAGAAGCGGCAGCACTCGCCAATCTCCCTCAACCGACACCACAGGCGCCAGAGGTCTCCCCTCAACCCGTCTTGGAACGCGAGCCGCAACCAGCCGATCAGCAAGAGCCAGCATCGACAGATTCGCCCCAGCCAGAGCAATCACAGACCACACTGGAAGCAGAACATATGGACTATTCCAAAGGTCTCAAAGAAGCGGTCAGCGAGTATGAGAAAACCGTCATTATTGACTGTCTCAACTCATCAAACTGGCAAATTAAACGTGCCGCCGAGCAGCTTTCGCTGCCAATCAGTACATTAAGCCACAAGATGAAAAAGTACGATATTTCTACCGCAGGTTAACCACTTCTCCGCCGCTCAACATAAAAACCGCCATCTCTGGCGGTTTTTTTACACCATTTACTCAACTGTCCCCCTTGCTCTCTGGTGTTGGTCGTTGCGCCTAAAAATCGGCTTCACTATTGGCGGGGGTTATGGCAGCAAATAAGGAAAACTAGCGCAGAAAAACGCCAACCGTCAGATAGAATAGCCAAATAGACAAAAACACCAGCGCTAACGACATTTTACCTAGCCTTTTTCCATAGGTAGATATCATAAATAGTTTTCCCATTAGCCACGGCGATTCTCCTTTGTTGACTGACAATTAACAGCAATAAAGTGACTGCCATGCCTTTCTATCTGGCATAGGCTTTTGCAGCCATAAATATCCATATCGCTCCATTTACCCTCGTGTTTGGTTTGCCATAACTGCTCACACTTGTCTAATTGCTCTTGGTAATTGAGGTCAAACGCGGTTTGATATTGGCCGTAAGTAGGTAAAGCGGGCAGCTGTTGCACTAGGTTATAGTGGTTAAAGTCCGAGCTGATAGTTGGTGGAACATACAGTGAAAAACCGTAGATTTTATCGCGCGGGTTAGGCAACTTATAAAAGTAACGCAGTGTATCTATTGGCGATGACTCATCTGGCTGACGCTGACGACCAAATCTAGGTGTGACATCTTCGTGACCGCTCAACACCCCAAGCTGAAGCGGGTAGCGAGTATTATCGGCCAGTAAAGCAGATTGACTTAAGTCATTCGCATTATAGCCACGATAGCCATCAGCGGTATTGCAGCTAAAGGCGCCGCCATCTTCACGCCAATAAATATAATCTTCACGAATGCACTCTTGAGGATAAAAACTCTCTTTTTGGTAGTGTTGCCAATCGCCAACGTTATAACTTAAATAGGTCGGCTTAGCGTTTACCTGTAGGGAGGACTTGTTATAACTAGTCTTGATATTAACCACTAGCTGAGTGCCATTATTTACCAAGCGTACCCGTTTTATCTTATCTTTCGCATGGTCATTGCCATCAAACCAGGCTTTTCTTAACTCTGGGGTATCTGGGTTAGGCACAGCAAGTGGTAAAGGGCTTATCGTCATTGCCGCAGTATCTATTTCATACGCTGTAACCAGCTCGGAAACATAGGCTTTACTACTATCAGGTAACCAGCCACCAAAGTTACAATCGCCGCCAAAACGTTCGATTTGACGGGTTTTTAAATCCGCTAAAACGCAACCTTTTTGCTGGGAAAATAGCCCTGTATTAAAAAACACATAACGGCCATTGGGTGAGCGCTGTGGGCGCAGATTCTTTGTAAAGCTTATCGAACCTTTGACTTCGTCAGCGGTTAACAGCGTTTGCAAGTTAGTCCCATCGAGGTTCATGGTATATAGGCCAGCTTGCTTTCTATTTTCTTGCTCATAAATTTGCGTCATTAGCTGCGGTTTATCGCTCGGTTTGTCCCACTCGGCTAGCGGTGCAGTTCTTGGGTCAGCGACCGCTAAAACCCAATCAGTCAAAGCTGATGATTCTTCAGGAAAAGAATCCATATATGAAACGACCGTTTTTAAAGCCGCATCGTATCTTGCTTGTTTTGCTTGTTCTTCGGCTCTGGCTTCTAACCACTGGTTAATCTGTGGCCGATAAGCGAGACCGACACCCAGCGCCACCGCCACTAGGGCCGAGACACTGAGAATGATTTTTTTGTTCATTTTGATAGTCCTAATTCTTTTTGCCACAGCGACATATAGCTTTTGAGGTTCTCCACTGCGGCTTGATCTTCGGCACTCACTTCAGGCCGCGGTTCCAGCGCCGGAGCGGGACTAGCTGATTGAGACCATGCCAGTATTTGCTCGAAGGTTAGGTCACTAAAAACCAATTCAGAATGGTGGGTGTGCCCTGACGAGGAAATTTGCAAAGTAAACTTGCCCTTAGGTGGGAAGCCGCCCAATATCGCCGTCGCAAAATGGGGGTTGTCTTCGCTGTATTCTAATGGCTCACTCAGTACCCAATCACTTTCACTGTCAGACAGTACGGCATAGTGGGTAATGGCGGTATCAAAATCCATTAGCCCAGTCTCGACGGAAAGTTTAAAACCACTATTTTTACCATCGACATAGGCAATCACGGTATTACTCTTGTCGAAGCTGCGCACTAGCAGTTGTTGATCACTCAGCCATGGCATATCGTCTTCACCAACCGCATGGACTTTGGCGCTATCAACGTCTGAGGTGTTGTCCTGCGCAGAAAACGCCTGCGCTGAGCTGTAACTCGCGAGCTCATCAAGGGGGGTGCTGGATTTGTCGAGCAATGCAGGATCAGATTCTAATGCCTCTATCTGATTGAAGCGCTTCGGTTTAGGCGAAAATAATACTTTGACGCCATTTTCCCCTTGTTGCACTTCGCCTAGAAGCTTGTAAGGCACCCAAAAATGCGGCAGCGGAAACCCTTCCGCTTCACGATGAATCGCTTTCGGCTGCTTTTTCGCCTGTTCCTGTTTATACAAGGCGCGGTAATACTCGACGTCGATATCCTGATAGTAGCCTTTGTCGGTGATTACCAATTCACTATTGGCGGGTGTTATGGCAGCAAACGAGGAAAACTGGCGCAGAAAAACGCCAACCGTCAGATAGAATAGCCAAATAGACAAAAACACCAGCGCTAACGACATTTTACCTAGCCTTTCACCATAGTGAGAATCAGACAGCACAGCAGGCTGTTAGTGTAAAAAAAACCGCCATTTCTGGCGGTTTTGTTACTAATCGAGCTCGTTATACAACCAATCTCTCAACATGCTCTTACGTTCATCAGAAAGTGACAGATCTTCAGCTTTCACGTAACTCAATAACTCAGGCGAGGCTTTGATCCAGTTATTGAGTTTGGAAGATTTGTGTTTAATCTGTTTATCTTTTGACGACTTGATGTTCTCATCGAAATCATCCGTCGTGGACGCAGTGTAGGCTCTTACATTATCAAAATCTTGCTTGTCCATTTCATACCATTGCGGCTTGAAAGGAATATTGTCACTGTCTTCATTTACGCCAACAACAGACACTTCTTGTGAGGACGCACTTAAGCCTAGGCCGTCTTTACCTTCCATCTCCACCCAAATACATGGCTTCTCATCATCGTTAGCAACAAACGGACGCATACCCGGAGTTTTGTTACCCGTTGCATTGACGTATTCGAGCGATACTTCCATTGCGTAGAGATCCGTATCGACTGGCTTAGCCTCCCAGTCAGTAAAACTGCTTTCGGTTATCGCCAGATCCTTAATAAGGCTTACGGCATGTTTTTTAATATGCTGCGACAATCGCACAAAGTTCTCTGTCACTGGCTTAGTCACAAAGCTGACTTGTCTGTTTTCAGCATCAAAAGTCAGTGTACCCAGTGGATGCAAGCTACCAGATAGAGACACTTTATAATCCCCTTCAGTATCATTCGCTCTCAACCATGTGTCGACGACGATACTTTCTGTGTCAAAACCACCATTTTTAAGCAGCGTTTGCGCGTTCTTCACAGACTTGGTACTCACCAACATCAAGAGCTTCGTCGCTTGGGTTGAAAGATCTCTTACTGGCCTTTGCTTTGTCCAGCCCAACTCTTCCATTGGTTTAGTATGGCTCTCACCCGGTATGAGTGATTGCACATTGGTATCGTGGACGTAGAGCCCCAGTTTAGAGTCTTCAAATAGCTCAGGGTATTGACGTTTTTTCTCTTCCGTTCTGGTTAAGAAGGTTTTCTCGTATAGGAACTCATGCTCTTTTGACATCGCGAGCTCAAACATTGAAGAATTGTCTGCCGAGATTTCCGCTCTCTTACCATTGTTGTCGGTGTAGTAAAGACGTCTTGTAAACGTTAAGCCCTTTTCGGTATCAGAGTTATTGGGTACCCCAACTTCCAGCAAGTATCGCATAATGTAAGAAGCGCGTTCTTGTTTATTCGCCGCACCAAAGACCGACTCCCAATCCTTACTGCCGTAATCGTCAGACATAGGCTTGATACCATTGATGACATTGATACCCAAGTAATAAGTCGGTGTAATACAAACACCAAATAGTGGGCTATCATCTGCAAGTAAGCCTTTCTCAGAGAGATGATTCCGTTCCAGCTCGTGCAATGAGTCGGGAGACAATTGACGAACATATTCCGTTGTATATGCGCCAACATCATCAATAAATCGGTTCTTCCTAACTGGCCTTACACCGATTGGTACCAAACTTAAAGTACCTTCCTGTTTAAATTTCGCTAGATTCTTATCCTTCATGTCGAGAACTACCAGCACTCTGACAGGGTCAAGTGGCGACACTTGTTCGCCAGCGTTAACGATCATCTCCAGCGACTTCCACACCCCATCTTTCTGGATAGAAACAAAGTGAGTAGTATAAATATCCTCACCTAATTTGCCCAACGCTGGGGTTTTAATAAGCTTTCTAATTTGGCTTAACGATGGGTCAGACAGCGTATGAATCGGACAGTATTTTTGATAACTCTGAGAGTGTTCAAGTGCCCTTTCACCTAACTCAGATTGCTTTGCTTTGTAAACAAAATAGCTTGTCGAGGCAAGAAAACTTTTGATGCTGTTATCCGCACTGTCAACGTCATCCTTTGTTTCCAACCAAGCCTCATCTAAATGAAACGAAGGCAACCATGTACCACCGATATCCCAGTCATCACTGAGAAGATAGGTTCGAATATAACCTAAGATATCAAGCTGTTGGGACTTACTAGAGGTATTGGCGTAAGCGGTACTTACCGTATCACTGCCAGCGATAACTTTACTTGCCTCTTCCGGGTTTGAGGCTTCCAAGAGCAGTAAACGTACCAAACCATTAAGCGCAATGGCGCGTTTAATGTACGCCTTACTCAATACACTCAACTCATTAAAAGCGACATCATCTTTCAGCAATAATGCCTGGCCGATAACGTCTAATTCTGAATACTGCTTTTGCGCTTCCTTGTATTTGATGATGTCCTCATTGAGGATCTGTTCTACCCCTTGGTAAGCAGAAAGGAGCACGCCGCCTCCCCAATAAAAAGTGTATGCGATAGCAGCAGACGGCCCCAAAACAGGAGCGGCTAAACCAAGCGCGATATCAAAGGCTTGACCGGCGAAGTTCCACACTTCATCTTGTACTTTCATTTCTGCCGACACGGACACCTGACGACTTTTCTCTAGGCCCAGTAACCAGCTGCGACAAGGAGGATAATCAAAGGCAGAATTGAGGAAAAAGCGCATTTCTGCACGTCTGCTGGCACGACGCTGGCTCTTGTCGTTATTCGGGGCAACCCCGCGGCCAACCACCAGTAAACGGGGTTCCCATTTTGCTGCATCCGTCGCTAAACGGCTTAAAATAGCCGATTTGAGGGCTGAGGCTCGCTTTTCAGACAGCACCAAGTTGTATTCCAGCGTACCAACATCACACGTAAAGCCGTTAATTTCGAGCACCATTTCAGACGTCGTGTTGCGCAGATAATCAGCTACTTTACTCACTAATTGCGTGTCCGATGGCGATAATCGGTCTTCAGCACTATCAAACTCAAACAACAGGGTTAAGTAACTCGCCTCACCGGGTTTGGCGGCTTGTTTTTGAGCAATTGGCTTACCATTAAGCAGCACTTTATGCTGGTTGGCACGGTCAGAAAAGGCATTCAAAAGGGCTTTTTTATGCTCTTCTTCAGCTTCGAGCAACCGTTGCTGTTCCGATTCTTCACTTAAGGCAATCGTTGAAACGACAGATTGTGTCTTCTGGCTGTACTCGATTGACTTGCTATTGTAGGCAGCAAACGCCTTTTGCGCGTCTTGGACACCGTTATAGACACTGAGCCCTGATGAAACAAACTCAGCGTAACCAAAGGGTTTGTCTAAGCTAACCTCAATCACTTTTGCGAAAGGCTTTAACGGTGTCAGTATCTTGTCATCTACCTTGTGCCAAAAATGCTCCAAAGCTGGCGGAATAGTAAACGCGTCAGGTATGTTTGAGGCGATCACCCCACTCCAGTTAAGTTTCTGGACAATACTCGTGACCATCGGAACCCGCTCTTGCGTTGGCGCTGACAGTCCTCCGGCAAAGTCTAAGAAATCTCGCGCGCTGGCATCAATACCCACCGCCAGCTTGATGACTTCCCCCAAGTTACCCGCCTGAATATCATTCAGACCAGCACTAAAGGCTTTATGCACCGTGGTCATACTGAATGGGTCCATCACCCCAGAGGCCGACGCCTCTAGCAAGCCTTTATAGGTACCAAGGGTATTCAGAATATCCAGTGAAGGTTGGCTAACGGAGTCAACCTTGTTGTCACCGGTGTGGGGCTGATTTTTGCTCCAATCGACCCAGTCGCTAAACAGGCTTGGTGCATGTTGAAACAATGCCTCTTCAACACAGATAGGGTCGCCGGAGACCAGTACACTGCGCCCAGCAATCGAGAATATTGGCAGGTGCAATACTTGCTCAGATATCGAGTATTGGTTATTGGGAATACGTAATTTACTAACGGAGTCTAATGCTCTGCTCGCCGATTGCTTGTCACTCCCCCAATAATCTTTAATACTGTCTAAGTTGATATCAAAGCGTATTAGCTGTTTAATCTGCTCATCAGAGTCGAGATGCCCGCCTATGATCCAAAACGTCGCGACATATTGAGTCACTTGTTCGGCTTGAGCCGCGTCATCGGTTTGATTGGCAATATCAAAGTAGGTAACTGGCCGCACACGGCTGGTGATCCTATCTTTAATATCGTCGGCGTCACCTGTGATGATTAAATTTTCCGGCTGGCCTGATAGCGTCACTTGCGCGCCTTCAAAATACTCCGCGGAGAAAAACAAGTTGATTGTCCACACTTGCGGAATACGCAAATAGTGAAAGTCATGTTTGTAGTCGCCACTATAGAGCTGCTGGTAAAGAGTGCTATAGGCGCCAGCGTTAAGCCCGAGTTCCTGTTCGGCCTTTTCCGCAGTTTGAATAAAAAATGCAGCCAAATCAGGGTCTAAAAAACGCCGCAGCGGCTTTTCGCTGTCAATATCTCTAGTGATCACCTCGTTTGAAACGGTAGAAATTTCGATCTCATTCGGCGCCCCACTTGCTAAGCGCGCATCCTGAATATTTTTTGCATACGAGACCAGCTTAGTTGTCCAGTCTTGCTCTTGCGACATCACCGCAGCTGGGATTAAGTAAGGTGGAATAAAAACCGGTTTCAGCGTGGTCGTATTAGGCAAGACCGTTAACGGTGAAGAGGAAAGAGAATACGACTCCCCTTTCTGTTGCTTGCCTATACCAAGTTGCTCAACGGAACGAATTTCACTGTTCCAGCTTTGCAGCCGCCCGGCCGAATCACTAAAGTACAGCGGGGCGCTGTTAGTACTGCTACTCTCATCCGCCACTTCGGCGGCAACCCGCTCTGGTAATGCAAAGGTAAAACCGGGTAATGGGTAGAGGCCGTTACCGTCAATCACCTTTCCATCCGGCCCAACCAATTGCCCCATCAAGTAGAGAGCTTTATTTTCGATTTTAGCGATCGCCATGATTACGCTCCTGTAAAACCAACTTGGCTTTTTCGAGATCGTCATAAGTCGGTAATGGGTACAAAGATTCACTCCAACTATCACTGTCTTTATGTTCAATCACATAGCGGCTAAAGCCAAAGCCAAACGCCGACATTTCTGCTTGCTCACCATCGTGCAAAGCACGGTGGAAATAGACCATCTCTTTGGTCGGACTGTTTTCACTTGGCTGTGCTAACACGCGTGAAATTCTTCTCTGCCTCAGCTCAGTCAACCAGATATCACCGCCGTTTAGCGCCAGTAAGGTCGCGTTTGCTGGGTGTTGGCCGACCTGTTGGGAGGGTCTGCCGACACGAAAGACTTTGCCCTCGCCAGCACCCGAGCAGTAAAAGCCATCGGAAAACTTGCTGCCCCTGAGGTGGCAATAGTAGGCATTGGGGCTAAAATCGCCGCGGTCAACCAATTGCAGTGTTTTAGCATCAATCACCAAGGTATTGCCGCAATTAGGTACACCATGGTCGCCAAAGGTTGCAATATAATCCTCAGACTCGCCGCAATAAAAATTGCCCCCCGCCATATCACGGTCAAAACTTAGATAGATCATTTGCTCTGACTGGCTCATATACGCGCTGCCAAACAGCGCAGCTCGTCTTGCTAATGGGCCGTTTACTTCATTAAATTTAAGCACCGCTTTGGTGGCTAATTTCACCAGCAGTAGTTCCTCTCCTTTTTTAACCACTACCTGAGTACTGTCGATATCCCACATGCTGTGATGGATATCTCTGCCAACCTTACCCAGCTTGGTGATTTCGCCATTGGCGAGGTCATACAAGACACTACCGCCTTTTTGTGGAATCACCAGATAACGTCCATTGGGCGAGCGCGACATATATTTACTAAAATCTATATTGCCCCGACGCGGCGGTGGTGGCAGAACCCCATCAGGGATCAATAATTGAGGGTTGGTGCCATCAATACTCAGCGCCCAATAGCTGACCTTGGTTTCATCTTCTGGGTTAGTTATGGTAAATAGAATCTGGGGCAGCGTGAGCTGCTCGGTATTCCAGTCGGCCACTGTGGGGTTATCTGGAATATCAAAATCATAAAGGTAGTGCCAACGTACTCCGCCAGCATATCGAGTTTTATTTCGATATTCTAACTGGTCAGCAAGCAGCTCTATGCGAGCTTGTTCGGCAAAATAGGGCTTAGTGACCAAATAACTGACGCCAGCGACCAGCGCTGTGGCGACACCAAGCCCAAGTAAGAGTTTCTTGTTCATTTGTGTTTCACTTTATTATTCAGTTAAAACGACCAATCCATAAATAACGACTCAAAGCGCTGCTTATCTTCGCGGCTTAACGGCTTGGGCATCTGATCCGGTGTAGGGCTTAGCTCAGGTTCAGCAAAGCCTTGTGGTTGTGCAAACAAATCTTGATAAGCCACTTGATCAAACAAGATATGTCGGCTGTCGGGGTCTTGGTCGCAAACCAGTGAAATGGTAAAGACACCTTCTGGGGACAAGCCGCTTAACAGGGCTTGCTGCCAGTTATGATCCGGGCCATGAAACAGTTCCAGTTCAAACGCATCTTTATAGTCACTGTTATGGTCGACAATATAGAGCGTGTTCAGCGCTGTGGTACCGGAAGTTCCAACGTCAACTCTAAACATCAACCCATCGTTTTTACCATCGACATAGGCAATCACGGTATTGCTCTTGTCGAAGCTGCGCACTAGCAGTTGTTGATCACTCAGCCATGGCATATCGTCTTCACCAACCGCATGGACTTTGGCGCTATCAACGTCTGAGGTGTTGTCCTGCGCAGAAAACGCCTGCGCTGAGCTGTAACTCGCGAGCTCATCAAGGGGGGTGCTGGATTTGTCGAGCAATGCAGGATCAGATTCTAATGCCTCTATCTGATTGAAGCGCTTCGGTTTAGGCGAAAATAATACTTTGACGCCATTTTCCCCTTGTTGCACTTCGCCTAGAAGCTTGTAAGGCACCCAAAAATGCGGCAGCGGAAACCCTTCCGCTTCACGATGAATCGCTTTCGGCTGCTTTTTCGCCTGTTCCTGTTTATACAAGGCGCGGTAATACTCGACGTCGATATCCTGATAGTAGCCTTTGTCGGTGATTGCCATTTCACGCCACAACTTACCTTTCCAGAACACGTAAAGGTAACCGCCACGTAATTCAGACGCTTTGTCTTTATTTTTGCTGCCATCGAGATAAGCCAGCGGCCGGACTGGCACTAAGACGTTATCCCACTCTGGTTTATCGACGCTACCATCTACAGGCTCGACATTTTTGGCCAGTAACAGCTTAAGCGGCATAGGTAAGCCACTCATAGGTATCGACAAATACAGGTTGCGAGGCTCATCTTCGAGATCTTTAAACACCGACACGCTGCGATGACTTTTACTGCTGTCTTTCTGCGGAGTGGCGGTGGTTTCAGACTGACACTCGGTCTTCGTCAACAGAAGGCGGGCAGCGTGAGACCGCCACTGGCCAGCAAACTCGACCACTATCTTTTTGTCTGGAGAAGGCTCAACCGGTGTATAACTGATGTTTGGTGCCAAATAGACGTCGTCTCTTACGGCATCGTAGTTGGCTTTAAGGAATTTCTTCGCTGGCTGGGCGGCCAACCGCTCAACCCGCTTTTTGAGTAAAGGGTAACGGATCAGGTCCGCTTCTGAGAGCGGGTATTGCCGCCTAAAAGTAGATAGCGCCAACCAATCACCTCGTTCGAGGGACTGTTTAATGCTCGACAGTAAGCTGTAGTTGTTTTTTTTCGCCGAATCAGGAATAGAATCAGATAAAGGTTTAGGTAGCGCTGTGAGCAAATCCTTAGGATTGTGCGCACGCGAAAGCTGCCCGATACATTCATCTGGCGAGAGTAAGTAGTCTAGCATTTCCCGAGAAGCCGTGTTCCCTGGGACAAATTTGCAAACTAATAACATTTGAGTTCTCCACAACCATCATTAATGTGTTTTGATTGCGGTAACGGATAAACCCGGAGGTTTACTTAACGATTTGGTAATCCACATCCTAATCACTTGGCAAGACAATAGCAACCAAGAAAAAGAAAAAAGTCATATAGAACAGTGAAATAGGCAATATCACTAGCAATATAGTTATTTTAACCAGGCCATTAATGATCTATTAGGTGGCAAAAGCGCCTCAGCAAAACAAAACGGGGGGTTAATGGTGCCACTCACCGCCAGCGAAATGGTTGCCGGTGCTATAGGCCCATGGCGAGGTGTTACCCTCAGTTGTGTTACTCCGCAAGGCGATGGCAACGCAACCGCTGTGTTAGCGCTGGTTGCGTTGCTGTAATACGGCTTTAGCTTTTTCAAGGTCATCATAAGTCGGCAATGGGTACAAAGATTCACTCCAACTATCGCTGTCTTTATGTTCAATCACATAGCGGCTAAAGCCAAAGCCAAACGCCGACATTTCTGCTCGCTCACCATCATGCAAACCACGAAATGTATAGAGCATCTCTTTGGTCGGGCTGTTTTCGCTTAGCTGCTCTAAAACACGTGAAATATTCCTCTGTTTCATCGAAGTCATCCAGATATCACTGCCGTTTAACGCCAGTAAGGTCGCGTTTGCTAGGTGTTGGCCAGCTTGCTGGGAGGGCCTGCCAACACGATACACTTGCCCCTGCCCATGACCCGAGCAGTAAAATCCATCGGAGAATTTACTGCCCCTAAGATAGCAGTCAAAAGCACTTGGGCTGAAATCGCCGCGATCGATCAATTGCAGTGTTTTAGCATCAATCACCAAGGTATTGCCACAATTAGGTACACCATGGTCGCCAAAGGTTGCAATATAATCCTCAGATTCGCCACAATAAAAATTGCCCCCCGCCATATCACGGTCAAAACTTAGATAGATCATTTGCTCTGACTGGCTCATATACGCTTTGCTAAAAGACGCTGCTCGCTGTGCCATTGGCCCATTTACTTCATCAAACTTAAGCACAGCTTTGGTGTCCAATTTCACCAGCAGTAGCTCCTCTCCTTTTTTAACCACTACCTGAGTACTGTCGATATCCCACATGCTGTGATGGATATCTCTGCCAACCTTACCCAGCTTGGTGATTTCGCCATTGGCGAGGTCATATAAGACGCTACCGCCTTTTTGTGGAATCACCAGATAACGCCCGTTGGGTGAACGCGACATATATTTACTGTAATCAGTGGTACTTCTGAATGGTGGTGGTGGCAGGACCCCATCAGGGATCAATAATTGAGGGTTGGTGCCATCAATACTCAGCGCCCAATAGCTGACCTTGGTTTCATCTTCTGGGTTAGTGATGGTAAACAACACCTGTGGTAATTTGAGCTGCTCGGTACTCCAATCGGCCACTGTGGGGTTATCTGGAATATCGAAATCATAACGGTGGAGCCAACTATCGGTCTTACCTCTATTGGTTACCAACCATTCCGCTAAGCCCTCTATGCGAGCTTGTTCGGCAAAATAGGGCTTAGTGGCGAAATAACCGACGCCAGCGATCAGCGCG
>NZ_JAPPTP010000024.1:0-63108 GCF_027587155.1 Vibrio sp. T11.5 | reverse complement strand
ACAGGATGCTGTGACGGTGCGAGGTCAGTCGTTATCACAAAGTGGTGTGTTAGCCAGTGTTGGGGGCATGACGTTATCGCAACGAGACTCGGTGTCACTGACAGGTGATGTTGAGTCAGGTGGTGCGTTATCTGTCGAGACGGGCGTGCTGTCGAGCACCCAGAAGTTGTTGTCGGGCAAAGCCATGAGCATAGCGGCTGATTCAATACAAATCTCTGGTGTGGTGAGCAGCTTGTCCACCCTGATCGCTCAAGCTAAGACGCTAACACAAACTGGTCGTACCTTATCTTTAGGGGATATGACCTTAAAGGCGGCTCAAATAGTGGTTTCTGGTGAGATCCAGTCAGGCCAGAGCATGCTTATAACCGCTGACAATTCACTGATGACACAAAGCCAAAGCTCATTAAAAGCGGGAGTTGACTTAGCAGCTAATTCAAAACAATTTCATCACCAAGGAAAGTGGCTAAGTGGTGGTGATAGCAAGGTTATTGCCAAGCAGTTGAATAATCAGGGGCAATTACAATCCCACCAAGACTTTGAAGTTCAAGCGCACCAGCTGGCACATCAAGGCACGTTGGCTTCAAATCGCGATTTAGATATTACAGTGAATGGTGAATACAACAATCAGCACGCTCTGATTGCTGGGCGTAATTTACATCTGAAAGCAGCGCGCTTAGAAAATAGTTCGGAGATTAGTAGTCGCAATTTGACTCGAGTAGAGCTAGATGAAGGACTAACCAACCAGTCTGGAGGTTTAATCTCAGGCGATACCACAGAAATCCAAGCTGGTGATGTGGCTAACTCAGGAACGCTGCAAGCGATTACGGCGTTGGGATTGACCTCAGATTCGTTGCATAACAGTGGTGCGTTGGTATCGCTTTCTGATTTAACACTGCAGAGCGGTGGAACGCTGACAAACCATGGATTGCTGTATGCGGGTGGTAATGCCAATCTATTTAGTGAAAATCTGAACAACTATAGCGATGTACTATCCGGGCAGGATATGGTGATTGCTCGGAATGCAGCTAATGAACGGAACACCAGTGTCACGAACAGTTCAGGTACCATGGAATCTTCAGGTGGTGATGTTTCAATATATACTGGTAATCTGACAAATAAGAGGACAACTTTAGAGGTTCAGACGGTAGCGTCGCAAGATAAAAGAGCTCAGTACCCAGCACTTTATAATTCCAGAGGGACACAGCATGAACCTACCACAGAGTATTATAAAACTGATAATTGCACAGATAAAGAGAGAGGTAGTCAGTGTTCATGGGCATATAGGATCCTTTCTGGAGATGAGTTTACAGTACTTGCTTACAAGGAAGCCGTGCGCCTTAAAAATGCCTCTTCTGTGAGTAAAATTCTGGCAAAAGAAGACCTCGTCATCGGCGCAGGAACCGTTTTAAATAATTCGAGTCAGATAGCGGGGAAAAATGTTTCTATCAGTGCGAGCTCACTGACTAACAAAGGTTATCAGTTTTCAGAACACACTACTTACTATGATTACAAACTGATTGATGGTTGGAGTATACGCACACTTCAATTCAACAGGGTAAATACTCGTCGCGTCAATCATGGAGGTAGCCAGCTCAATAGTTCAATAACGGCTACTAATCGTTTAAACCTAAATGTCTCGAATACCGTCAACAATTCGACAATTAGAGCGAATAGTGCCGCTAGCGGCAGTACTGCGCAGTCTCGTCAATTGCAAGCAACGCAAAGTGCTGTGGTTTCAGGCCCTGATAATCTAAGCTTGGAATATTTGGGGGATGTAGACACTATTCAATCAGCTGATATAGAGACGCAGACAGTTTCTAATACTCGGTTGGCTAGAGTAGAACAGCCCGAGAGTGCAACTGAGATAAACTTAAATTCTCCTGATAGCGTTGAGATTAGCAACAACATCATACGAGAAGAAAGTCGCCAAACTACCATTTCACGTAAGAGCACTGTCAGTGCCCCATCGGTTGCACAGGCTCCTGTGTTCAATGAGCACCCCCGCCCAGATATTCGCTTAATCAGTCGGGGACCTGTTCCGTTTCCTGAGTTTCGCTTACCTACTCAGCCAAATGGATTGTTTGTTTTTAGCCCTAAACCTGAAGGGCGATATGTCATAGAAACCAATCCGTTGCTGACTAACTTGGATCAGTTCTTAGGATCAGACTACTTTCAAAGTCAGGTGGACTATTACCCAGAAGAAGACGTCACTTTCCTAGGCGACGCTTTCTATGATACTCGAGTTATTACCCAGGCTATCTTTGAGCAAACAGGCCAGCGATACCTAGGTAAAAATGTGGGTAGCGATCTGGCTCAAATGCAACAGCTGATGGATTCAGCAGCAGCAGAAAAGCAAGCGCTGGATTTACAAGTTGGTATTGCGTTGTCTGCACAACAAGTGGCAAGCCTGAGGCAAGATATTGTTTGGTACGAAACCATTGAGGTGAACGGAAAGTCTGTTTTAGCTCCGAAACTGTACCTTGCTGAAGTGACGAAGAAGCATATTGTTTCTGGAGCACAAATCGCTGCCACTCACACAGACATTCAATCTGGCGACCTAGACAATTCTGGTGAAATAGTGGGCTCCGGCTCACTAAAAGTTGTTAGCCAAGATGGGATTAGCAACAAGAGAGGAACGATACGTGGTGGTAGCGTATCGCTAACAGCCGAGAACGATATCCTGAACCTCAGCGGTGATATTTTAGGTGAGAACCTTGCCCTAACCAGCTCATCTGGCAGTGTGATCAATGAAACTTTAGTGAAAGAGCTCCGCGCAATGCATGGCGGAGGAGAAAGTGTTTTCACAGATATTGGGCGTACTGCCAACATTGGTTCTGGTAACTCTCTAAGTATTAATGCAGGAGAAAACATCGAGAACATCGCTGCGTCAATCTCTGCGGGTGGCGATGTTTCTCTGGCTGCAGTTCAAGATATTGTTCTGGATACAAAAGCCAATACACATGCATTTGATGTAGATCTGGGACGAAAACGCGTTGGAGAGAAAACGACAGAGCATATTGGTTCTAGCATTGGTTCAGGTGGCCAACTATCTATAGTTGCAGGGCGTGATGTTTCTGTCACTGCCAGTGAGATTAGTGCCATTGGGGATTTGAACATACACGCCATTGGGGATGTGACGGTTCAGACAGCAAAGAATCTACAATCCGATCACCTGTATCGCTCTGGTTATTCAGAATTAAACCGTTCAACAAGTCATCAAGGGTCTTCATTAAGTGGCTCTGATGTCGTCCTGACTTCGGGGTCAGATATCACTTTATCTGGAAGCCAGATCATGGCCGAAGGGTCGGCTTCGCTGAAAGCGAAACAGGATATCAATGTACTTGCCGTTAATGATAGCCAATATCACTTTGATAAAACGGTAAGTAAGAAATCATTCGGCCGAAGCAAGACCACAATCAACGAAACCTATCATGAGCAGGCGAAAGGAAGCGTTATTGCGGCTGGTGAGGACATCACACTGACGGCACAAAACCTAGATTCAACTTTGACTCCAGGTGGCGACAGCGATATCCGTTTGATTGGTTCAGAGCTCAATGCTCAAGAACAGGTCAGCCTAACAGCGGATGGTGATGTCACATTAGCCGCTCAGTCATATAAAACATATGAACGTCACGAGTCAATCAAGAAAGGCTTTGGTGGATTAAGCGGTCATCGCAAAGGAAGTATCGATGATGCGACCCTACTCAATAGCAGTTATGTGATTAACTCTGGCGATGTCTCTGTTACTTCAGGTCAGAGTATTGGTGTTCTGGCGAGTGAAGTGACTAGCGGGGGTGACGTTAATTTGAACGCCATTGACGATGTGTTAGTGGCAGCCGGTGAGGTCTTGAAGCAGAGTCAGCAGTGGGATGAGAAATCTTCCTTCCTGAGTGGCGGTAACTTGTTTGAAATGGAGAAAAAGCGTCAAGGTGAGCAATCTTCAACTGCACAAGCAAGCCAAATTTCGGCTGGCGGTAACCTAAATGTTGAGGCAGGTTCGATTAAAGTGGTGGGTTCAGGCCTCACTGCTGGGCAAGATGCTTCGCTAAAAGCAGACACGGGTAATGTTGAAGTACTTTCAGCGAAGGAATCTATTTCTCGCTTCGAAAGCGAAGAAAAACTATCTGTCGGCCTGGGCGACTTTAATCAGGGAATTAGCTTTGATGACGGTACCCTTAAAGTCACATTGGGAGAAGCAAAATACGATAAAGTTACCACACAAAGCGAAGAGATACGCCATCAAGGCAGCGCTATTACATCGAGAGGTAATTTATCTTTATCTGCAGAGTCAGACATTCGGGTTGAAGGCTCAGACTTACGCGCAGATGCAGATAGTGATCGCATAGGGGATCTAAACCTAGAGGCGAAAGATAGCATCATCGTCAAAGAAGTCGTCGATCAGTTCAACGAGCAAAAAGAAGAAATACATGGTTCGGCAGAAGTCAGTTTGGTGGTTCAGCATCAGGCTGCGGAAGTAGCCAAAGCAGCCGAAGCACTAAAAGACTCAACCAAGCGTCTTAAGAAAGCGCAGCAAGACTATAAGCAGTACAAAAAAGGACTCGATTCACTTTCTTCAACCCTAGCGCGTCTAGAGCAAGAGTATTCTGACAACAAGCCGGGTGTCTCATTTGAAGATGTGGAAGAACTTCGTGATTTAGTGTCTGACGTTAAGAGTGATGAAGCTTGGTATGTCTCAGGGGTTGCCTTAGCGGCCGAAGATGTCACATCCAAGACAACACTACTTGCTCAGCAGAGCGCAGCTGCATCACAAAGTGCCGCTACTTATGGGTTTAATGCGGGTCTTCACCTTGATATTCAAGCTAGCCAAACTGATTCTACCACGCAGCAGACTACGTCAATTGGGTCAAATCTGTCAGGTCAGAATGTCGTATTAAACGCAGGACAGAAAAACGGCGATCAAGCCTTAGTGCGGGGCTCGATAGTTGAGGCTAAAGAGAGCCTGACGGTAGCTGCCAATGAGGTCAATTTAGAAGCATCTCAAGACACTTACCATCGCCAGTCTCAAACAGAATCTGGCTCTGTAGGTGCTTCTCTCACCGTGTATGGAGCATCATCAGGAATAAACCTCACGGGCAGTTCCAACCGTAGTGAAGAAACAACAACAGCGACGACACACACCAATAGCAAGTTGAGTGGGCAGCATATTGCTATTACCTCGCAAGCCGATACCAATGTGAATGGTGCTAACGTCGCGGCCAACGATAGTTTGGTGGTGAATGTTGGCGGAGACCTGAATATCGCCTCAGTGCAAGACCGTCATAGCTCGACCAATAAAGGGCAAGGTATAAGTGGCGGCTTATCGCTTACAGGGGGGAGTGACGCCGGACAGCTGACTGGAGGCAGTTCAGGCATCAACGCTTCCAATGGACGCACAAGCAACAAGCAAACGATTGAAACCCGTTTGACCTCAAACGGTAGCTTAGATATTGATGTTGTCGGTAACACGGATCTTAAAGGTGCCACCATTGCAGCTCTAGACGATGAGGGCAAAGACAGTGGTCAGCTTAACCTATCCACAGGCTCCTTCACTTATGCAGACCTTTCGAACACCAGTTACAACCAAAATAGAAGCATGGGGTTAAACACGAGTGTCGGAGTAAATGACGGTGAACTGGATTCAACCAATAATTCAACGTCTGTTCAATACAAGAATACGTCGGGTTACAGCAAATCCAAGACACTGGCGACAATTGGTCAAGGTAATTTGACTATTGTGGACTCAGAAAACTCCGACGACACCTCACGCCTAAATCGCGACATTGAACATACAGATAAAGACTTGTTTAGTGTTGACCGTCAGCAGGGGGATATCGATGTTACGGTTGATCATCGGTTGTTGACCGAAGATGGGCGAAAAGCGATAACGGAAGATGTCGAGAGAACAAAAAGGTTAGGTCAAGCTGTTGGAGATGTGGCAACCAAAGACTCCATCGTTCTAACTGATACCTTGGATCATATTGATGACGTGCAAAAAGATCTGGATGTCCAGAAGAACCTTGCGCTCTCTGATGGTGGTAAATCTGTTGATATTCTAGAGAATAAACAGAACTACAGCGTTGAAGAGTATGACCAAGCGTTAAATCAGTATGCTCAGGCTTATGCAAGCGTTTATGGCGTGACGATTGAAAGTGCCAAAGCGGTTGCGACTGAAAAATTCCAAGGGATGACGTACTCTAACTCGGCGCAGGGCAAAGCAACCGATTCCAGAGTTTATATAGATTATAACAATAATGATGGTGCAACAGGTGTTGCTGAAACCATGGGGCATGAAGCCGCTCACGTACGGATAGATCAAGGGCAAACCCGACTCCGTGAAGGTGAATTGGCCGAAGAGTACGCAGATACCTTTGGTGAATATTCAGCTGATGGTATAGAGTTTTCCGCTGGTAGTTATACCAATGTACAGTTGAATAATCCTAAGACTGAGAATGGTCAAATAAGTAGTCAGGATAAAATTCAACTGCTTAAAAATACCACTGATATGTATCAGGATATAAATCGTGATGCGCAGGGTGATGGAGTTGTTAATTACCGTCAGCTCTATGCTGATGAAGCCCGAGTAATTGCGGGTCATGCTGAAGATTATGCGACCGAATATGGTTTGACAGTCGAGGAAGCAAAAGCTGAGTTAATGCAGCAAGCATTGCTTCAGGTTGATAAAGGTTGGTCTGAGCAAGAGCATATCTCAGAGAATCCAAGAGCTAGAGCAGCTTTAGAATCACTGGCAGCCTCTCAAACTGATCCCGCATCGGAGTCTGTGGGGGATCGTACTTTCCTTGATGTGGTCTTTGATACTGAAACCAGTGAGTACTTTAAACCAAACGATGAAGCGACCTTCAACGATAGCACCATTAATGCAGGAGAAGTGGTTACTATTGACGCTGGCTTGGCCACGGGTGAGCAAGGGTTTTACACCAAGTACGCAACAGAAAACGGTGAAAAACCGCTTGAAGTTGGTATTGGTGATGCTGCGGAGCAAGTGGTAGATAATGGCTCTAAGATTGTTGATGCTGTTAAAGAGGATCCTATTGGTTTCGCCGAGCAATTTGCGGATGGTGTTGTTGATGCTGTAGAAAACTTCGTTGAGAACCCAGAGCAACTGATCTTTAGCGACAGCAATGGCACACCACAAGAGCAGCAACATGTTGCTGAGCTGATGGGTGATCAGGATGCAGCCATAGATGCTGCGGCAGAGCGATTGATTGAGGATGTTAGTAGTTTTGGTGGACCAATTGCGAAAGCACCAGCTAAAGCGGCTGCCAAGGAGACGTTAAAGCTTGGGAATAAGATTGCTAAAGATGTAACGGATGTTGATTTTGACTTTGATGATTTGCCGGATGTTGATGCGCCTAAGCTGTTTGATGTTGGACACGGTGATCCAACATATCGACCACCAGAATCACCAGAGCACCCAATTACTGCTTATCCGGCACCAGAAGGTATGCGGGTCTGGCAAGCGGTTGCTGAAGGTCAAATTAATCCTGAAACTGGTCAAGTAGACCGAATCGGTGGTTTCTTCACAAGAGATACAATTAATAGCCAGGATGAAGTAGTGTATGATTTTGCTGTAAAACCTGAGTGGGGACCACAGAAAACTCATGTACAGGAGTTTGAGATTAAGCCTAGAACGCAAGTACAAGAGAGTGTTATCGGTCCTCAAGTTGGAAGTGACGGTACGATATACCCTGGTGGGAAAAATCAAATTGAACCGCTCATTGAACCAGGACAAAGACAGGAGCAATTAATTCCCGTTGGTGTTGCAAAACCGTTACCTAAGAGTGTTAGTAAGTTGGGTGATTGTGGAGCAATACTGGATTGCAAAGGTAAACTAAATGAGTGATATAAATTATCAGTATCTCAGGCCAAAGAAAGAGGGGGTGTTATCCTTCTCTGATGGCGATAAAATTAAGGAAATCAATTTAGCGTATCGTTTTTCATACTGTATGGCTTTAACCGAGATGAAGCTCTTATGTGTTTTTGATGATCTTGGTAGTAAACATTCACTAGAGGCGGGAAAGGTTTATGATTTCGATGGTAATTTTTGCTTCGATATTCCATATCCTAGTTGCTTAAACCTCGGTAACGAAATAGAACTATTCTTTAGCTGGTGTTCATATTCATGTGAAGGGTTAAATATTGTCTTTAGTGCAAGTAAGACAACAGTTAGAGATTTCTCGGTTGTATATGATCTAGAGAATAGAGTTTATTCAGATAAAGAATAATTTAGACAATAACATACAATAACAAGGACAGGCACCATAAAGAATACCGACTAGCAACTCATTACCCTCTCCTTATTTTCAGCCTACATAACCATCAATCATGAACCTACTGATGGTTTTGTCGGCTATTATGACGATAAATGCGAAATGAAGAATTGATGAGGCGTGACAAGGCAGGCAACCGTTAGGTACGCATTTTAAATGCTGAGTTCACTCAGGCTCACTCAATTTGAAAGGCGTGCACCCTTTGCCTATTCAAACTAGATTTGAAGCGGTTCAGAGTGTGGCGAGACGCTATGTAAAACACGCGCTTAGATTCAAGCTGAGTAACGACCTTTAACCATTCTGACTGAGAAAGGGATAGCCGCTGCAAAATTGGCGGGAGCTTTTTACTTATACTCGCTTTTCCTTGCCTGAACTGCCTCGCACTCCAATCGACCAATTCGATGTAATCAACCAATCGAAAAGGAATGCCTTGAATCATGTCGTTGGAAGGGTTGCCAATAAAAGGCGCTAGGGGTTCCGGTGTTAATTGATGGCTGGCAATGGCATCCAATCTCAGTTTTATCGAAGTATGAGGAGACTGCTCTGGAGTATCGGCGATGTTTGCCCTGACAGGGTTTAAATCTGTATAGGCCATCGCAGCTAACAGAGCCTTTTCGTCGAGTAAGGCCTGACATTTGTAGCGGCTTTCCCAAAAGTGCCCTTTGCATTGGTCTTCTTGGTTGGCCTTTAGCGCAATCTCAAAATTAAGCTCTTTAAAATAACAAGGACAGGTACCATAAAGAATGCCGCTCCATAAGGTTTAAACTGACTGTATTTCTAAGGGTTTAGCATAATTAGATCACATTAGTTAACCAAGTGCGATCCCGCCTTGGCTCCTACATGTCGATACGGATTAAAGAATTGTAGTTAAATCATCCCAAATACACCGCGATAGAAAAAATACCAACGGGTAAACCACCGATAAGCATATAAGCCCCAAACCACCACCAAAGTTTTTTGTAGGCGGTATATATAGAGCCTATAAAAAAACCGGGAACCATAACTACAATGGATACGGAATCAAACCAGCTTTGAGATATATAACCTGTTGGTTTTTTTCCATCTCCACTATATTCAAATGTATCATCAAGTAAAACGCCATCAGGGATTAAATCTATTCCAAAGACCACACCAAACCACGCCAAACCTAGAAAAAGCAGAGGGATAGCAAGCAAAATATATCTAATTAATATTCTCATAGTTCAAAGTCTATTTTAGTGATGAATGGTTTATAACCGTATCCTTTAAAGTGTTGAAGCAAATACCAAGAGCGAAATCCTTCCAACTGTTCGTATTGCTTTTTAATACCATCGCTAAAATCATGATTAATGTCATTAGTATCGAGTCCAAAGTGATCTTGAACTTCATACTTAAATATCCCTCTAATTTTATTTCCTTTGTATTCAAGTCGCTCAACATAAACACGCAATGACCAAATATCGTGAATACTAAGCACTGTACCATTATAAAGGTCTCTGCTACGTGGACTTGAATCAAACTTAGGCAGCCTCTCACCTTCTGAGGACATCATGTATTGACTTGAAACGCTAACGATATCATCGGGCAATCTCCCGTTTTTAAGGCTCTCTTCTAAGCATTTTTTTAGGGCTTGATGAAAATTAGAAGTAGTTTTGTGTTCCTTTAACGCATTAGTTAGCAATGGGTTACTGTAGTAACCGCCCTCATTACGCTCAAATTTATCAACCATTTCAGAAAAAACAGAGCTTGTTTCAAACCCTAAAATGCTACCGACGGTAACGTTAGAGAAAACCTTCCCTAAAAACCTCATACGTTCGAAATGTTCACTTGCAGGTAAGGAAAATTGGTCTTCTGACACTGTATAATTAGAAGCAGGATAGCCAGCTTGAGGCGCAGCGTAACTGTCTTTAAATGGCTGCATAAATCCGTAAGACTCTATTTTAAAACGATCTTCATCTCCGAAATTCATATCCGGAGCATCAAAATCATCCATATTATTTTTTGTTTCAAAAACCAATAACGGAAAATCTCCCGCCACAGGTTGCCACTGTTCTTGAACGGATTCGCGTCCATCTTCGCTGGCTTGAATTTCAGGCAAATTGGGCTGAACGGAGGCTGTCTCTGCACTTCTATCTGACGGCTCATGAACAACTTCATTCGTAAACTGTTCGAAAATGCCCTTTGATACGTCACCCATTGGTTTTAAAGGACGCTCAAGCGGATTAGCCAAACCATCTTCCGTAGGATTTAAGCGACCACGGATCGCATCATTCATATTTTTAAATGCCTTGATGCCTCTTGCTTCAAACGCAAGCTGTTCCTGCTCTTTCTTTTGGTAAAAAGCATTCTGATCCGGTGTATATGCTCTTTGGGCATCAAAAATGTTTGGATATGTGACTCTTTTATAAACCAATGAATTCACAATAGGATTATGCCCTAAATGTTGCTGCATCGCGGTTTGGTCATAATACATATCAACCGCTTGATCATATGTGACATGACACTTTTCCCAAAAAGCACTACCGCGCTGTGCGAATGGATAGCTTCGACCTTTCGGTGGAGGATTCCTGCTCATGATTTACTCACATTATTGAATAAAGAGCATGAAATCATAACTATTTTTCTTGGTGCGTAATATGGGTGATTATGTTCAATGTAACTAATATTATTATATTTTATATATTAATAAACTCTTTTCTTGTGAGAGTGTAAATCATACAGGGCGACCGTACGTGTGTTTAATATTTGATCTAAAAATAAATAACAAAGACAGGCACCATAAAGAATATTTCCCAGCAATGTGTTGCCTTCTCTTTACTGTCCGCCTACACAGTCATCATTCATAAGGCTACTGATGGTTTTATTGGTTATTATGGCGAAAAATGCGCAGTGGAGAATTGATGAAGCGTGACAAGGTAATCCAATCGCGGGGTATGCCTTGAATCATGTCATTGGAAGGGTGGCTAATAAAAAGCGATAGAGATTCGGGTGTTAATTGATGGGTCATAACGGCATTATAATCCTCCCCAAAAAATAAAGGGCTCCAATAGGAACCCTTTATTTTCAAAGCATTTAAGTTAAATGAATAACGATGAAATGCTATTCAATATTCTGGATCTGCTCGCGCATCTGCTCAATCAGCACTTTTAGTTCAACGCCAGATGCGGTGATGTCAGTACTGATAGACTTGGATGCGAGCGTGTTCGACTCACGGTTGAACTCTTGCATCATAAAGTCGAGACGACGACCACAAGCGCCACCTTTTTTCAGGATATTGGTCGCTTCTTTAACGTGAGAGTCCAAGCGGTCCAGCTCTTCTGCTACGTCTGACTTCTGCGCCAATAAAATCAGCTCTTGTTCGACCCTTGAAGGGTCAAGTTCAACTTTAGCATCTTCAAATTTGGCAAACAGGCGCTCACGTTGCCAATCGAGAATTTCCGGCATGCGAGCACGAACTTTAACTACTTCGTCAGTAATGGCTGATAAACGCTGTTCAATTAGCGCCTTCATGTTTTCGCCTTCACGGCCACGGGCTTCGATAAATTCGCTTACTGCTTGGTCAAAAGCCGCCAACAAATCCTTGTTTACCGCATCCATGTCCTGCTCAGAAGTTTCCATCACACCCGGCCAGTTCATGATCTGGAAGGGGTTAAGACGGCTTTCGTCACCCGTCATCTTCATCACTTGGCTAGCGGCATTGATCACTTGTTGTGCCAAGCCTTCGTTAATGCTTAGCTCGCCTTTTGCTGCTGGGTTAGCTTCAAAACGCAATGCACATTCGACTTTACCGCGTGCTAGGCGCTTGCGAAAACGCTCGCGAAGAACGGGTTCTAAACCTCGGAACTGTTCCGGTAGGCGGAAGTAGGTTTCCAAGTAACGTTGATTCACACTGCGGATTTCCCACACAGCGGTACCCCAATCGCCTTTCACTTCTTTACGTGCGTAGGCGGTCATACTGTAGATCATCGAATTTTCCTATTTCATCATCTTTGAAAATAACGCGTTGCAATAGTAGCAGAATGCACGAGATTTGGAACGCAACACCGTGGGGTGCTTTCCCGATATCCTGCTTTCTGCTAGAATCCTGCTCCAACCAAATTCGTCTCCCCCTCTCGTTAGGTAGATAACTAAGGTAGATGCCCATGCGTCCAAATGACCGTCAGGCGGATCAAATTCGCCCAATCAAAATCACTCGTAATTACACGGCTTACGCTGAAGGCTCAGTTTTAGTGGAATTCGGCAACACAAAAGTATTGTGTAATGCGACCGTTGAAGAGAATGTGCCACGCTGGCTAAAAGGTCAGGGCAAGGGCTGGGTGACGGCTGAATACGGCATGTTGCCACGTTCAACGCATTCACGTATGCGTCGTGAAGCTGCAAGTGGTAAACAGGGTGGTCGTACCATGGAAATCCAGCGTCTGATTGCACGTAGTCTTCGTGCCGTGGTTGACCTAGAAGCGATGGGTGAGATTATGGTCACTGTCGACTGTGACGTAATTCAGGCTGATGGCGGTACACGTACCGCATCGATTTCAGGCGCTAGCGTGGCAATGGCCGATGCGTTCAAGCACCTAATTGAAAACGGTAAGCTGAAGAAAAACCCGATGAAAGGCCATGTTGCTGCTGTTTCAGTCGGTATCCTAGGTGAAGATGTGTTGTGTGACCTAGAGTATGTCGAAGACTCTGCCGCTGACACGGATATGAACGTGGTCATGACGGAAGATGGCCGCATGATTGAAGTTCAGGGTACCGCAGAGGGCGAACCGTTCACCCATGCTGAACTGATGAAGTTATTGGAGTCGGCGACTAAAGGGGTCACCGAGATTGTAGCGGCGCAGAAGGCGGCGTTAGAAAATTGATTTAGATAGCTCCCACAACGGGGGCTATTTTTTTATCAAAATTTGGCCAAGGCTAGGTTTTGAACTGTTTATAAACCGTCTAGACAACTAGACCTTTTATTTAGAGAGAAAGTGATGAAAGCATACCAGCGTGAATTTATTGAGTTTGCATTAGAGAAAGAAGTACTAAAGTTTGGTGAGTTTACTTTAAAGTCAGGTCGTAAGAGCCCGTATTTCTTTAACGCTGGTCTTTTCAATACGGGTCGAGATTTAGCGCGTTTGGGTCGATTCTATGCCGCTGCGCTGGCAGATTCTGGCATCGAGTTTGATGTTTTGTTTGGCCCAGCATACAAAGGGATTCCAATTGCGACGACCACAGCCGTTGCATTGGCGGATCATCACGAGATAGACACGCCATACTGCTTTAACCGCAAAGAGGCGAAAGACCACGGCGAAGGCGGCAACCTTGTTGGTAGTGCGCTAGAAGGCCGTATTATGCTGGTTGATGATGTGATTACTGCGGGTACTGCGATTCGTGAGTCGATGGAAATTATCAAAGCCAATGGAGCAGACTTGGCTGGTGTATTGGTGGCGATTGACCGTCAGGAAAAAGGCAAAGGTGAGTTGTCTGCGATTCAAGAAGTTGAGCGTGACTTTGGCTGTGCAGTGATCTCCATTGTTAGCTTAGGTGACTTAGTGACTTATCTTGAAGAGAAAGGTAATGCGACCGAGCACCTGGAAGCGGTAAAAGCTTATCGTGCTGAATACGGCATCTAATAGAGCGCTATAGAAGAGGTTTAGCCACAGTAAAACAAGTGATTGAGCCTCACGCTGCAAATATTAAAAAGGGTTGATGCCGATGCATCAACCCTTTTGGCTTCTTGCCTCTCACGAGCTTTTATTACCTAGTGAGAGTTATCGTAGATTTCGCTTCCGTCGCGCTGCGTTTTTAATAACGACAGGTTCCACATGTATTGTTCAGGATGCGGTCTGACCAAATCTTCGATCGCTTGGTTCATTGCACGAGCATCAGCTTCTTCATCGCCGGTTGGGAAGTTTTCCAAGGCTGGCAGAATGTGCACTTCGTACTTACCCGATTTGTCGTTGTAAGCAGGCAAAACCGGAATCACCTTGGCTTTCGATAGGCGCGCCATCTTGCCAAAGCCTTTTAGAGTTGCTTTCTCTGTACCAAAGAATGGGACAAATACCGAGTTGGCGGCGCCGAAGTCTTCATCTGGTAGCCAGTAGCCAAGATACCCATCTTTAATTGAGCGTACGAAAGGTTTTACCCCCGCTTCCCGAGCGAAGATACGACCACCATATTGCATACGCTGCACTTGCATTAGCCAATCGCCGATTGGGTTGCGCTGCGGCTTCATGATGGTGGTGACTTTATAGCCCTTCGCCGCCAGCATCACGGCTGGATAATCAACGGCCCAAGCGTGAGGCGCTAAGATGATCACTTTTTCCCCCGCGTCGAGCAGCGGTAAGATGTTCTCTTCGCCGATCATGACACCGCGGTCTTGGTTGTGTTTGGTTGAGCGAATCAGAAATTCAGAATAGCCAAATAGGTACTGAGCGGCCTTAACAAAGGTTTCTTCCAAAATCTCCTGACGTTCTTGGTCTGACTTTTCAGGGAAACAGTATTTGAGATTCACTCGCGCACGACGTACCACACGACCATTTTTGCGTACCACAAATACAGACAGTTTTCGCGCCAAGTTATCGCGCCAGCGGTAGGGAATAAAGGCCAACAAGGTGGCAAATAAAATGCCCAGCCATGTACCCCAGTGTTTAGGGTGTAAAAATGCCCACTCAAAGGTAGGGTTATGCAAATGTTTATCGATGCTATTTTTATCGTTGTTGCTCATTGAAAGCAGCACCTATGTTATTGATATCTTGAGTTAGTAAGAGAGTGGTCTGGCAACGATTTAAATCGCTTGTGTAGCCACATCCACTGTTCCGGAGCGCGCATGATAATCTCTTCGACGAATTTATTCATGTAGGTAGCGGCCGCCGTTTCATCTTTTTGTGGAAAATCTTGGTCGATAGACTTATCGGCCATGATTTCGTATTTGCCGCTTTGGTTGCGGAACCCTGAACCCGGCACGATGGCACTCTTACTAGTGTAAGCAAGGATGCTGGTTCCTGTTGTTGTACAAGCTTCTTCAACAGCAAAGAAAGGCACAAACACAGATTTATTGTGGCCGTAGTCCTGATCCGGCAGGTAGAACAGGCGATGGCCTTGGCGTAATACGCGCACCATTTGTTTAAGATCACGACGATAAATGAGTTGGTTGCCGTTACGTGTGCGCCCTCTGTATTGGATGAACTCGTAAGCAGGATTGGTGTGGGGGCGGTAAGCGCCGTATCCAGGTAAACCCAGAACACCAAATGCACGAGCAGTAATTTCTAAGTTCAGCGCATGCACACAACAGAGCAGCACACCCTTACCTTCATCGTTGAGCCGCTGGAGCTCTTTGATGTCTTTTGCAATCAAAATACGCTTAAAACGCCAAGTGGGCCAAAACCAAGTAATGCCAGTCTCAATTAAAGCCATACCCGTGTTTTTGAAGTTCTCTACGACCATGCGGTCGACTTCTTTGGCCTCCATCTCAGGAAAAGCCAGCTCAAGGTTACGTTTGGCGATTTTGACGCGGGATTTACCCAACTTCATGCCTAACGCACCAATACCTCGGCCGATTTTAAGTAATAGGGCGTAAGGAAGCAGATTGACGGTCAGGGCCAGCAAACCAAACCCAAACCATACGCCCCAATATTTAGGGTGAAGCAGGGCTGGGGTAAATTGAGGTTTTTCGACGCTATTTTTTTTGCTCATAGTGATTACTTAATTTGTGCACTCAAGAGTGACCAGTATTCTTCAAAGTTGGCCGTGGGTTGATATTTAAAATCTGAGCGAACGAAACGGTTTAGGCTACCTTCAACTTGACCAAGCAACTGTGCTGCCAGAATGCTTTCATCAACGGGGAAGGATTTCTCTTCTCTGATTTTTCGCTCACGCAGAATCTGACGAAGGGAAGTTTCAATACGTTCAAACAGTTGGTTGATGCGCTCTCTCAATCGTTCATTTTCAAACATCAGTGCGTGTCCGGAGAGAATACGCGTTAATCCAGGGTTGCGTTCTGCAAAGGCCAGAATCAGCTGCAGGACTAAACGGATGCGCGTCAAGGTATCTTTTTCTTCATCCAGAATGCGATTGATGCGCGACATCAAGGATTCCTCGATGAACTCGATCAGGCCTTCAAACATGCGCGCTTTACTCGGGAAATGGCGATACAACGCAGCCTCTGAGACGCCAACATGTTTTGCAAGCTTGGCAGTCGTGATACGAGATCCCCCATCGTTAGATTCGAGCATTTGTGCAAGTGCTTGTAAGATTTCTTCCCGGCGGTTGCTTTTTCTTGTTCCGGCCATGAACGTGTTCCTTTTGTTACCACTGTTGATGCCCGTAGACACGGGCATTCGCCCAACTTAGCAGGCTAAGACGGGCGGAATAGACGAATATCTGATTGTTAGAATAGCGACTTAATTGTCTAACTTTGCGGCGATAATTGTAAGTATCTGCTTCGCAATTTGTTGTTTTGATGCAAGGGTAAGTGATTGCTCACCATCTTTCCAGTATAGGTTAATTGCATTGTCGTTGCTGTTGAAACCTTGTCCTTCTACTGAGACATCGTTGGCACAAATCATATCGAGATTTTTCTTGGTCAGTTTAGTCCGCGCGTAGTGTTCAACATCCTGAGTTTCCGCGGCAAAACCCACGGTAAACGGGCGCTGTTGAGTCATACCAGCAACGGAGGCAACAATATCTGGGTTTTTGACCATAGTGATGGTCATTTGTTCGCTGTCATCCGTCTTCTTAATCTTCTGCTCTGAAATCGCTTGTGGGCGATAATCCGCGACAGCTGCACAACTGATGAAAACATCATGCTCGCCAGCCTTGTCCATTACGGCGTTATACATATCTTCTGCACTCGCCACATCAATGCGCTGCGATCCAGCTGGTGTTTTAAGATTCACTGGCCCAGCGACTAACGTGACCGTTGCACCGAGTTGAGCCGCTGCTTCAGCCAATGAGAAGCCCATTTTCCCTGAGCTGTGATTAGTGATGTAACGTACTGGGTCGATGGCTTCGCGGGTTGGCCCGGCAGAAATCAATACTGACTTACCTTTGAGAGGTTTGTCGCCCCAGAACTGTTCGCACAATCCCACGAGTTGCATTGGCTCTAACATTCGGCCAGGACCGACATCGCCACAGGCCTGTTCACCCGCTGCAGGCCCCCAGATGCACATACCGCGTTTCTTTAGCGTCGCAATGTTCTCTTGTGTTGCTTGATTGCGATACATCTGTTGGTTCATCGCCGGAGAGACTGCAATTGGAGCATCGGTCGCAAGTACCAGTGTGGTGAGTAAATCATTACCCATCCCTGCTGCCATACGTGCAATTAGATCAGCGGTGGCCGGTGCAAGTAGGACCAAATCGGCCCATTTAGCCAACTCAATATGGCCCATTGAGGCTTCTGCTGCCGGATCCAATAAGCTATCGGAGACTGGACGTCCGGAGACCGCCTGCATTGTCAGTGGCGTAATGAACTCTTTTGCTGCTTTCGTCATCACAATCTGAACTTCAGCGCCACGTTCAATCAGACGACGTGTTAGGTCGGCACATTTATAAGCGGCAATACCACCACCGATACCAAGTAGGATCTTTTTGCCCGCGAGTGTTTGCATGATGATCATCCTTAAAAAATACTGCGCGTAGATTACCACGCAGCCAATAGAGACTCTAGAAATGGAAAGTGTTGTTGCAGATTCTGTGCGTTTTTGCCCTTTTCTTTCTTGCTCTTTTATATACCTATTATTTGCATAAAATCTTTCACTGCGACGAAGATAATGGTTTTGATTGCCAGAGAGTGAGCAGGAGAGTTTAAGCTAACGTCACTCATTTTATTGTCTTAAGGATAAGCGTTTGCATGTTGCCTCGAGAGTCGATGCCTAGAGAGAAACTGCTCAGCCGAGGCCCACAGTCGCTCACCGATGCTGAACTGTTGGCGATTTTTTTGCGCACAGGTACTCAGGGTATGAATGTTCTGCAGTTGTCGGACAAACTGCTTAAGGATGTCGGGTCGCTGCGCAGCTTATTCGCAGCGAGTAAGGAAGAGTTCTGTCAGCACAAAGGATTAGGGGAGGCTAAATATGTTCAACTGCAAGCTGTGCTTGAGATGACACGGCGCTACCTGAGTGAAACTTTGCAACGCGGTGAGGCACTGACCAGCGCACAGCAAACTAAGCTGTATCTTTCCAGTGTGTTGCGCGATCGCCATCGTGAAGCTTTCTATATTCTGTTCCTCGATAGTCAGCATCGAGTAATTAAAGAGGAAATGATGTTTGAGGGCACGATTGATTCGGCGTCTGTTCATCCAAGGGAGGTTGTTAAACGGGCGTTAGAATTCAATGCAGCGGCTTTGATTCTTGCGCACAATCACCCTTCTGGTGTTGCGGAGCCGAGTCAGTCCGACCGCCGAATTACGCGGCGTATTAGTGAAGCACTGGCTTTGGTCGATATCCGAATTCTCGACCATTTTGTGGTTGGAGATGGTGATGTTTTTTCTTTCGCTGAGCATGGATGGATTTAAATCACATTATTTGTTGTGAGTTGCGCGAATTCTGCTACAATCCCCCGACATTTTTTGAACTATTATCAGCTCTGCCTAAAAAAGATCACGAAAACCTTGAAAAAGGATCTGTTCGGGTCTTGAGCAATGCTAGTCAAGTTAGTATAATGCGCGACCTTTGATAGCCTTGTATGGGTTTCCATAACGGTATAAGACCTCAAACTTCTATATTTAGAAACTGAGAGGTTCGGCCACCAAGGTTGATATCGAGCTGAAACGATTTTGGAGAAGACATTCATGTCACGAGTATGCCAAGTAACTGGTAAGCGTCCAGTAACGGGTAACAACCGTTCACACGCACGCAATGCTACTAAGCGTCGTTTTCTGCCGAACCTACAAACTCATCGTTTCTGGGTAGAGAGCGAAAAACGTTTTGTTAAACTACGTCTATCTGCTAAAGGTATGCGTATCATCGATAAGAAGGGCATTGATGCTGTTCTTGTTGACATTCGCGCAAACGGCGAAAACGTTTAAGAGGAAATAGGCAATGGCAAAGAAAGGCGTACGTGAGAAAATCCGTCTAGTATCTTCTGCAGGTACTGGTCACTTCTACACTACTGACAAGAACAAACGTAACATGCCAGGCAAATTTGAGATCAAAAAGTTTGATCCAGTTGTTCGCCAGCACGTTATGTACAAAGAAGCTAAAATCAAGTAATTGATTCTTCTTTGAAGCTTCTTAAACAGAAGTCTGTATTTGAAACCCAGCATTTTGCTGGGTTTTTTATTGTCTGATACTTTGTAACGTTGCCACGATCAAACCTACCTCTCTCCATTTCCCTCGTTGTTGTTTTCTGCTACTTTTTCTTATAGTTACCTATAAGGAATTACAAATTCATGCGTGTTTCTACCTCACGGCGTCGCCGCTGGAATAACATCATGATATTGGGCATTATCGCGTTTATCGCGATCCTCAATTTGCCGACTATCATCAAAACCTATTTGATTGATGACGAACCGGTCGCTGAAGTTAGTCCTTACCCTTATCTGCTCAATCCGTCGGCGGAGTTGAAAGCACTGCATTTTTCTGACTGGTCACTAGAGCACTTGAACGGTGAGTGGAGTTTGACGAAGCAAAGCAGCCTTGCTCCACAGGAGTTATTTGAACGCTGGTCGGGGTTAGTTGGGACTGAAGTTGATCAGAAAATGTTTGATGGATTGAAGCCTCAATTAGCCTCACCACAGACGATAGAAGTTTGGTACCGTGATCAGGAAGAACCTCAAAGGATCACCTTCTATCAAACCCCGCAATTCTGGCTATTGAAAAACTGGCAGGATCAATGGATAGCCGTTTCAGTTGCTTCTGAATATCTGATACCTTAAATACCCTGAGCTATCCATCACTATACCATTATGCCTGAATTACCCGAAGTTGAAGTCAGCCGTATGGGGATCACTCCTCATTTGGCTGGACAAACCGTTGCTAAGCTGACTTTTCGCACCCCTAAGCTGCGCTGGGACATCCCACATGAGCTAAAGAAAATGGAAGGTCAGGTGATTCGAAGTATCTCCCGCCGTGCTAAGTACCTGCTGATTGAAACCGATATGGGTAGCGCTATTGTGCATTTGGGTATGTCGGGGTCGTTGCGTGTACTGGATGCCTACATGGAGCCGGGAAAGCACGATCATGTCGACTTGATGCTAACTAATGGCAAGATATTGCGCTATAACGATCCGAGACGATTTGGGGCTTGGCTGTGGACCGAAGATGGTGAACATGATGCTTTGGGTCATATGGGGCCAGAGCCGCTAACGGAAGACTTTGATGCGCAATATATCGCGGATAAGGCAAAGAATAAGCGCGTCGCAGTGAAGCAGTTCATCATGGATAACAAAGTCGTAGTTGGGGTAGGAAATATCTATGCCAACGAGTCATTGTTTAGTGCACGTATCCATCCGACAAGATCAGCAGGCACGCTAACGGCTAAAGAGTGGCAACGTTTGGTTAAAGAGATTAAACAGGTGCTCGATACGGCCATCAAGCAGGGCGGAACAACGTTAAAGGATTTTGCTCAAGCGGATGGTAAACCGGGCTATTTTGCTCAAGAGCTGCAAATTTATGGTAAAGCGGGTGAAGCCTGCCCTAGTTGTGGTGAAGCGATTGAAGAGCAGAAAATTGGCCAGCGCAATACGTTTTTTTGTAGCTATTGTCAGAAATAGTCAAATATAGAGCTGAGGTTGTGCTCAGCTCTATATCTCGATAACAACTAGACTTTCGCTTTGCTTTTTAACGCTTCCGCGACCGCTTTAGGCACAAAGTTAGTGACATCCCCTCCATGAATGGCCACCTCACGGACTATGGTCGAAGAGATAAATGCATGTTCTTCAGCGGGTGTCAGGAAGACGCTCTCTAATCCGGGCATCAGTCTGCGATACATATTGGTTAAACCAAATTCGTATTCAAAGTCGACAGTGGTACGTAAACCACGGATAAGAACGTTCGCATTTTCTTGCTTTGCAAAGTCGACCATTAAACCGGAAAAGCCTTTAGAGCTGACATTATCCAGATGCTGAGTCACTTGTTGTGCGAAAGCGACGCGCTCTTCTAACGTAAACATGGTGTTCTTACTTGGACTGGCCGCAACAGCAATGATGACCTCATCAAACATGTCTGCTGCTCGTTCTATTAGATCTAAATGGCCATTAGTAATCGGATCAAAAGTTCCTGGATAGATCACGCGGGAAAGACGTTTTTTGCTCACAATTCATTACTCAGATGATTCTTTGGTATCGCTTAATGGTAACAAAAAGGCTCACATTTACCCAACTTAGCCGTTATCATTGGGAGCAAAGACTGAGAGTTAGGAAGTGTAATGAAAAAGATACTGGTGGTTCGTAACGACAAAATAGGCGACTTCATGCTGGCTTGGCCCAGCTTTGCGATGCTGAAAGCGTCGATGCCGGATTGCCAGATTACCGCGCTGGTGCCTAATTACACGGTAGCGCTGGCAGAGCTGTGTCCTTGGATTGATAAAGTGTTGGTTGATCCAACGCAGAAGGGCTCTAATCAGGCGCAATCGATTTTGATTGAGCAAATAAAAGCGGAGCGTTTTGATGCATCCATCAACCTTTTCTCTACGACATATAACGCTAAATTGGTCTGGAAAGCAAAAATCCCTTACCGCCTCGCTCCGGCGACAAAGTTGGCGCAGATCTTTTATAACAAACGTATCAAACAGAAGCGTTCACAATCAGCAAAACCAGAATACGAATACAACCTAGACTTAGTACGTGCGTTTTTAACGGATATTGGCCAAGCTGTGGTTGAGCCTAGCGCACCCTATCTCTCCTTCTCAGTTGACGATCTGCAGCAACAAAAGCATAAGCTCTCACAACAATTGAACTTGAATGTAGAGAAGCAATGGGTGTTCGTTCATGCTGGTAGCGGTGGTTCAGCCAATAACTTATCTCTACAACAATACACTCAGTTAATCTGCGATATGCCGGAGCCGTTTGAAATTATACTGACGGCTGGGCCGGGAGAAGAACAGAAAGCCGCTGAGTTACATAGCTTACTGAAAGAAAAGAGCAGAGCCTCGGTGGTGTATGACAAGAACGATGGTTTGGTCGATTTCTCTTGTTCTATCGCTTGTGCCGACTTGTTCGTTGCAGGCTCTACTGGGCCCCTCCATATCGCAGCGGCGATAGATGTACCGACCGTTGGCTTTTTCCCAAGCAAGCGATCAGCAACTCCTCTACGCTGGAAGCCGATTAACTCGGCAGGCAACCATGTCGCTTTTTGCCCACCTCAGGCTGAAGATAAAGCCAGTCAGGAAAATATGGCCAGAATTGATATAGATGTGGTCTCGAGAGAGTTACAACCATGGATAAGTCGTAAGCTGAATTAATAAAAAAGGGCGATAGAAATATCGCCCTTTGTTTGTATTGAAAGACTTAGAATTTATCCGGCATCTTGTCTGTTTCACTGCGAATCCACAGGTCCGCATATTTCACAAAAGTAGAGTGTGCCGAAAGCAGGGAGAGCAAGAATCCTTGCTTGCCGTCAAGAAAGCCTGCTTTGACAACGTACATTTTCAAGAAGCAGCCAAACGCGTGCAAAATGCCTTGTGAGATACTGCTCTTCTTACCTTTTTTCTCGCGCTGCTCAGCCCATGCTTTGGCATAGCCCGCCGACTTCACTAAGTAGTGATTCATGTCGTTATAGGTAAAGTGAATCAAGTCGCCATTCAAGTTTTCGACTTTCATGGTTTTTGTTACTTCAACTTTTTCATGGACCAGAGCGTCATTGTATTGTGTCAACTTGGTTGGGTATAAGCGCAATACACGATCGGGGTACCAGCCGCAATGACGAATATAGCGTCCAAACACCCAGCTTAGACGGGCCGTTTGATAAATGGTATCCACCTTGTTTGCACTCACTGAATCTAAAATGCTTTGCTTGAGCTCGGGAGTGACACGCTCATCGGCATCTAACCAAAGGACGTAGTCCGACTCAACATAGGACTGAGCTAAGCGGCGCTGAGGGCCAAAGCCAGGCCATTCAGGATTGACGAAAAACTTGTCCGTAAAACTGCGTGCAATCTCTTCGGTATTGTCTGTACTTCCAGAGTCCAGAACCACAATCTCGTCTACCCAGTCGTGAACGGTTTCTAAACAAGCTTTCAGGTGCTGCGCTTCGTTCTTAACGATAAGTGCGACGGCAATGGTTGGTTTACTCACTGTGGTACCTCTGAAGTCTATCGGAGTTTATTGTAAATGGAGTTCTGTGGTTACTTTATCAAACATGGTGATGACTTGCTGTGGTTGAATGCGCTGCATGGCGTTTTTATCTTTGACACGGGCACGCCAGCTGAGTTGCTCTGCAGATTTTCCTGTTTCAGCCTGAATGGCTTCTTTATAAGCAGACACCACATATTGGCGATATTGATAAGGCCCAGTGCGTTCAGGATTATGGTGGGCATACAAGCCAATAACCGGTGTATTGACCGCATTGGCCATATGAGCAGGACCGGTATCGGG
This sequence comes from Vibrio sp. T11.5, assembly GCF_027587155.1. Lineage (NCBI taxonomy): Bacteria > Pseudomonadati > Pseudomonadota > Gammaproteobacteria > Vibrionales > Vibrionaceae > Vibrio > Vibrio sp. T11.5. The sequence goes on along the minus strand of NZ_JAPPTP010000024.1, from coordinate 39,327 downwards.
GGCGAGCACCAAATCAGCTTTGTCTAACAGCGCCAGCATTTGTTTTAGTGAACTTTGACCGACCTGATTGTTGATTGTACACGTCAGCTTGTTCTCAACCTTCGTCGCGAGATCTAGTTCCACCTGAGCAGGGCTACCGGCTAAGGTTACTTGCCAGCCTTGGTTGACGGCGTGCTGGATAAGTTCGGCGTAGCCTTCTGCTGTCCAGTTTTTGTAGGCTTTACTTGCTGCTGGTACGACAACCAAGTTGCGCTTGCCAGTCGATAATTGCTGCTGCGCCCAATGTTCATCTGCATCTGAATATTGAAGTGTCCAGACTGGGTTCATATCTTGAATACCAAGCTTATGGCCAAAGGCGAGCAGTCCATCTAAGACATGCATGGAACTAGGTGAAGGCACTTTGATATTGGTAAACAAGGTTTGAAAATCCTGACTGCGGATGGAGTCAAAGCCAAGCTTGTATTTCGCCTTGATGCCAAGAGTCGCTACACTGGCTCTAAATGCATACTGCATGTGCAGCAATGCATCAAATTTTTGTCCTTTTAATGCAGCCCAGAGTTTTTTATAGCCCTGCCAGCCTTCCTTCTTGTCAAACACGATCACACGAATGCCAGGTAGGTCTTCAATCAGTTTGGCTTCAAGCTTGCCGGTGATCCAAACGATGTCGGTTTGTGGCCACTGACGCTGAATGGCTTGAACTGCAGCAAGGGTATTACACACATCACCAATGGCAGATAAGCGCAAAATACACAAAGAGTCAGGGGCGGAAGAAAAAAGGCTCATAAATAATTCACTTGGCTAGCAATGGTGAAGATTATGCAGAGGCGCTCAATAAATGTAAAATAGCCATTCGAATTTAATCAGAGATGCTCTCGCATGAAAACCACGCAATTGGACAACCAAACCATCTGGTATGATGATGTCTTGCTCAAGGAAGATCCTAAGCAGGTGTTCGACGCTGAGTTTTGGCAAAGTGCAGGTAAAGTCATCGGCAGCGCTCAAGGACGTGGCACGACTTGGTTTGTGCAAACGGAAACGATTGACGCGGCACTCAGGCATTATCGTCGTGGTGGCTTGTTTGGAAAACTAGTGGAAGACAGTTATCTCTTTTCAAGCTGGGAAAAAACTCGCAGCTATCAGGAATTTCAGTTACTAAACACTTTGATTGAAGCTGGTGTCAATGTACCTAGACCAATTGCTGCTCGTGCAATAAAGAATGGCGTAACCTATAAAGCGGATCTACTGAGTGAGAAAATTCCTAATGCAAAGGATTTGGTTTCCATTCTGATAGAAAAGCCACTTTCTGAAGATATGTATCGAAAGGTTGGCCTCGAAATCCGTAAAATGCATGATGCACAGGTCAATCATACGGATCTCAATATTCATAATATCCTCATCGATGAGCAAGACAAAGTTTGGATCATCGACTTTGATAAATGCTATCAGCAATCAGGAAATGCTTGGAAACAAGGTAACTTGGAGAGATTGAAAAGGTCGTTTGAGAAGGAAGTCGATAAGCGTCAAATTTCTTGGGATTGCACTGGCTACGATTTGCTCTTCAACGGCTACAATGGCCTTAGTATCCACGATTAGTACTCATCAATATGAAGTTTGAAGATATAACCTTTGTTGTCCAAGGGCCAATACACCCAACTATTACTCAACGTTCAATTTTGACATTAAGAAATAGGTTTCCCGGGAGTCAAGTGATACTTTCGACTTGGGAAGGTGAGGACGTCTCAGGGCTTAATGTTGATGTTGTGATTTTTAATAAAGATCCAGGTTCAACTACTTTTGTATATAGCAAAAAGGATGAAGCGGTTAAGGTTAATGTCAATCGCCAGATTGCTTCGACTTACACCGGCTTAAACGCAGTGAAGACTAAGTACGCTGCAAAGCTACGCTCTGATAATGTACTTCACAATACGAATGTTATCGAGTTATTTGAAAAATACCCCCAACGTGATGAACGCTATTCGTTTCTTAATAAAAGGTTGGTCTGCTCCAATTTTTATGCAAAAGAGTATGAGCGTGGGCTTCGTATTCCCTATTTCTATTCAGATTTTTTCCAGTTTGGGGAAACTGCTGATCTGCTGAAAGTATGGAACATAGAGTATTTCTCAGACTACGTTTTTCGAGAAGAACTAAGTGGAAAAAAACAACACGAGCACTATCCCAAAGATAGTGTCCATGTTGAACAGAAAATATGGAGCCACTTTGTTAATCAGTTTATTCCTGCTAAATTGGTTGATGAACATGGTTCCAAGCAAGATTTAAAGAATTCTCGAAATGTCATGCTAAATAATCTAGTTATTGTTAATGGGGACGTACTAGGTTTAGAGGTGCCAGAGCGTTTGCGTCAGCAGAATGGTTATCCCTATGACTGCTATACTTACCAACGTTGGCAATGGCTTTATGAAAGGGGCTTTGGGGTCAGTCTAGGGATACCCTTGTTGTTTAAGGCAAAGTGGATTCTAGCGACAACATGGATGTTTTTTAGAAAAGGAATGCGCCTAAAAATTAGGAAATTGGTTAAGAGAAGTTAGCCACAACACAACAGGGCTAACTTGGCTTTATTGCCCTGATTCCCTGGCCTATCAGTTCTCTGTAGCAGCGATAAAGTCTTTTTTTATCTATTGGCTTTTTCGTTTGGTTATTGAAATAAAGCCAATCCTTCAAATCATACTCTAGCGCTAAATTCCCCCGCTTATAAAAGCGTTCTGTAACATCTAGCCCGATGTTCTCAGGTAAGTCGACAATAAGATTGTTGGCGATAAAGTTCTTCCAATAACCTTTCCCAAGACCAGCGTCATCATCCGCTTTAGTATTGATATGATAGTCTTTTCCAAGCAAACGAGAAATCCAGCTTAGACAGAGAAATTGTTCTGTCGCAGGGTAACGAGATTTATAGCCTGACTTCTTACTAAAGCTGAGTTCTGGAATAAGGTGCTCACTCCAAATTTTTAGCAAATCCTGAGTTTCACCGAAGTCAAACAAATCACTCTTATGGAAATACACTGGTTTACCAGCATGCGATGAAATGAAAAATGTGCTGCTAGTGACTACCCTAGAATTCAGCATACTAAACTCAGGTTGTCTTGGGATTTGAGAGTACTGCTCAAAAAGTTCGACAAATCCGCGTCCTGTCAGTTTGTTGTCTGTTCTAATCTTGGCTGAGTATTTGGTTTTAACAGAATTAAGACCCATATAGGAGCTGTAAATCTGACGATTGTTATTGAGTTTTACCTTGGTGCCATCTTGGACGATATAGTTAGGGCCAGGGTCGTCAAGCTCGATTAATTTATCGTAATCTAACCCTGAAAGATTTTGCCCTTTCCATGTAGAAAGAATGATCGTTGCCTGTGGGAAATAATAGCGTATTGATTTTAAACACTCTTCAGTAATACCGGATAGTTGCTTTCTATCTTTGTTCTCTTGAACTGGCCCCTGAACGACAAAAGAGATATCTTTATCCGCTATTTTCATTATTACTTCGCCTTGGTTAAAAAGTCTGTATATTCATCAGGTACACCACAGAATATCACGTCATTGCGGTCGATTAGATGATAGTGAATATCCAACCCTTGTTCTATCAATAAATTGTAGAGAGGTGCAATGTAGAGCTCGCCCTTTTCCCAGTCATGAACTGGCTTGGCAAGGTATTGATAGTAAGCATCTAAGAAGTCTTTCTGGTGATTAAAATGATACAATCCCGTACTGCACAAATCAGAGATTGGGTTCTTTTCCGCTGTTTGTATAACTCGCGTTGTATGTTCACTTTCTGGTTTGGCAAATGACCAGTTAGCCCCTTCACCTTTGAATACTTCTAAGTAGCCATCACTTTTCGTACTTACATCAGGCAATAGGAAGTCTGGTCTGAAAGTATCAATATTAAAGATAGTAATAGGGCCGTTATGATCTATCCTCTTAGACTGTAGCTGCTCGATGCCCAGTGCGACGGTTTCTGCTTGGCCTCTTGTATCTTCCTCTAATATCGAGATATGGAATTCCGTAATACCCATTTCTTGTGCTTTTTGTCGCACAAATTGTGGAGTATCGAACACGTTTTTCACAATGAAAAGAAATGGTACAGTCGAGAAATAAGCCTGAAAACTCTGTACTGAATGTTCAAACAGCGTTTGTCCATGAGCTTCAAGCATATACTTAGGCTTGGTGTAACCAGCTTTAAAGAAGCGAGAGCTCATGCCCGCCATTGGAATTACAATCATTGTTTTAACCTTACTAGGACATGGTAAAGACGAAATGCGTTAGCAAATAGAGCTTGTTGGCGCGATGAATCATCGGCATGCAGTGGCAGCATAGAAAGAAATAACTGAATTTGCATTGCGTACAAGTTATGAGCTGTCAGGCCAAACTCACTTTCGATGAGCTCTATAAAAGCTTGTTGAGTTTCCTTATGCTGATTCTCTTCTGCGATTTGCAAAAAGATCTCGCCGTCTTGAATCTTGACTGAGCAGTAGCCTGCAATGATCCAGTCATACAGGCCCAAAATAGAGTGGCTCAACTTGGCTAAATCATAACGTATATCACCAAAAATGGTTTTTTCACCGTTGGGGGTCATGCCTCTAGGGTCTATAGTTTTGATTTTACCTGCTCTGAAGTCATAAAGAATATTACTAAAGCAAAAGTCTCCATGTAAGACAGAGTCCAAGCTGGGACTTTTCGGCAGATGTTTATCACTCTCTGTCAGTATCTCTCGAATCGAAACGCTGTCAGATTCGTTAAATATCCATTGTTGGTCCAAGGACACACCATGTGATTGACAATAATCGTTCAATCTCTGTTTAGTTTTTTGTGAAAATAAGGCATCTAGCGAGTTACCGGAACAGTTATTAGGGGCTTTACTTTTTTCACATAAAGATAAGAACTCAATGCAGCTAGCAAGTATCTGGTTCCATATGTGTCCGGGTAGTTTAGAAAAGACGAATAGCTCATTCAAAGCAGTGAGATGCAGATATTCTAATCGGTAGGATGTTTTACCGTCTTTGTTAGTGGTACCTAGATACTGAGGAATATTTCCCCTTAGTTCAGCTGGTAACTCTGAGAACCAGTTAGCTTCCGCCGCTATTTTACTGTCCTTTGAGCTAGACTTTTCAATCCATTTTGCATTGATAGTCAGTTCATTGAAGGCTCTCTGAGTGGTGAACTGAGCTTTTGAACGGTAGTAAGTATTCACATGACCAAAGTCAAGCCAGTTGTCAGACTCTACTGGTGTCAAACCGACGCTACTATGATAACGGTTTAATCCCTCAATGAAGTTCCATTCGCTCTGGGTGATATTCTTAATCAATTCTCTCGGATTACTAAACTTAAAATACCCATCAATAATTTTTTGAGAATCGTTGGTTGTCTGTGTGTTGCTATCCTTAAGCCAGTGTGCACTGTCATCGGTTAATACAGCCCAGTTATAGCTATCTTTTGCATGAGAAATGCTAGCTAAATCGTCTCCCACTGGTAACTTCCGATACAGAGTGTCTCCATATAGAACGTGAAGAGGTTTGGACAAGCTATGACCAGATATATTTAGCGCTGCTACCAGAGATGCGCCTAAACTCAAACCATCGGGAATTGCTAGTACATTGACATGGTGATCGTCCAACCATGCTTTATCTATTGAAGATATCTGAAATGATTCAGGAATAGATAGGAGCAGTTCAACACCCTCAGGAGCTAACGCTAGTTGATGTTGAAAGAGTCTTCGGTTACCCAGAGGCAAAAAACTAGGAGGGATCTTGCCAAACTCTGATTCAAGTTCTTGACCCACATAGGCCCCTGACATGATTAAGAACATTTCTTCTCTTTCTCAAACAGTTGGTTAATTTCATCAGTACTTAGAGTTGCAAATTCTGATGGTCGCAAGGCACGATCATCAATATAGAACCCCTCGTGCCCACACCAAGGTTTACCTACAATGATTTCATCATAAGGTACATCGTGTTTATCTAGCCATTCAGTAATGATAGGCAATGTATGAATGTTAATTTTTCCGACGTTACCTTCGTAAGTACGCATGTTCCTAGCAGTGGCTATGACAATTTCAAAACCTTGATTCTTATAATTCCGAACCTGTTCAATCACATCTAAGCGAGGTAGAACATTTCTGTAGTCAGAAGTATTGGCTTGGGTTAATGTACCATCGAGATCAACAACTAGCTTTTTCATTGCATACCTTACTTATAGATTAACGTGGTGGAGTGTGTTTTTGAGAGCACCGGCATTTAAATTAACGATCTCCAAGGCTGCTATTCCCTGTGCTTGAGCTTTCATTGGATGTTCCAATAGAAATTGTAATGCTTTAGCTAGCTCTTCAGCATTATTAATTATTTGACATGCTCCAGAGGATATCAATGACTCAGTGATATCGGCAAAGTTGTAATAACTTGGCCCTGTCAGAGTGGGTTTAGCAAGTGCAGCTGGCTCTAACAGATTGTGACCGCCAACCTTTTTACCCAGTAAGCTACCTCCCATAAAACACACATCGGATGAACCTAAAAATGTCATCATCTCACCCATAGTATTGCCGATATATACTTGCACTGACGGCTGTACGTTGTGAGTACTGGTCCGTGTAATGGTTGAAAACAAAGTGTCTGCAAGCTGTTCTACTTGTCCAAATCGTTCAGGATGCCTTGGGACAAGGATCAATAATGCGTCCGGCAAACTTCGTAATAATAGTTTGTGTGCTTCCAGTACTATCTCATCTTCACCTTTGTGTGTACTGGCAGCAATCCATATTGGCCTTTCCGAACCTATGTTTCCTTTAAGACACTGTGCGTTGTCTTTTGATTCTTGACTGATTTGGATATCAAATTTGATTGATCCCGTAACCGCCAGTTTCTCTTTCGGCACCCCGAGTTTTTCAAAGCGCTTGGCATCGCTTTCATATTGGCACAATACCTTTGTTAAAGGTGAGATGCATTGCTTGAACAAAGGTAAAATGCGCTGGTAACCTCGGAAGGACTTTTCTGATAGACGTGCATTAATGATGGTAACGGGGATGCTAGCTTTATGAGTTTGGGCCAAAGTGTTGGGCCACAGTTCAGTTTCAATAATTAGAAGCTGTGACGGTGAAAATCGCTTGATGAAAGCTCGAACTGCGAAGCTAAAATCAACGGGCATATAGCGATGTTCGACTAAATCACCAAGAGTTTCCGCTTGCTTAGCGCCTGTCGGTGTGGTGGTGGTTAGTAGAATGATGGTGTTAGGACTAGACTGCTTTATCTGTTTAATTAGGGGGGTTGCGGCGATCGTTTCCCCTACAGAAACAGCGTGTATCCACAAGGGCTTAGTCGTGTTCAACTTAGGAGAAATACCAAAATGCTCTTTCCAGCGCTTCCCTACGTGGGGCTTGCCACTCTTTTTTCTGAAGAGCCCGTAAAGTAGAAAAGGTGCTGCGAATGAAAGCAGCACCGTATAAAGCATTCTAATGATCATTTCTTTTTGACAAGTTCTTCTGGGTTAATGTGGGTCCATTTACCACGAGGTTTGTCGATGTATTGAAAATATTCGTTGGTAAAAGTTCCTTGAATACACACGAACTTACGATCCCGAACGTTTACGTCGTCTCTGTTAATGAGCAAATTATGTAAAACGGTTGGGCCTGTCGAATGGTAAACTCCCATTGAAGGCTCATAATTATTTACGTTGTATACCGCTTGCTCTATTGCTTTTTCCAAGTCAGGGTTATTTGGGGCAGTCGCAATAAAGTAGTTAGTGAATCGGGTGTTTTTGTCTATTTTTATATACAGAGAGTCGTGGTCATTACCCAGTAGCTTATCCAAAGACCAAACCACCGTAGCGTCAATATCCATATATATCCCACCTTTTTGATTTAGAACCACCAAGCGCCACAAATCTGCTTGTGCAGCACCATTGGTTAATCTTGAGTAGGCGTCATAAACCTCTGCAGATGCATTTTCTTTTAGGTACTCTCCACGAGCCTCGGTACTTACATAGTTATAATCGCAGTGCAGAGTGAGCAAACGGTTAAAAAGGTAATTCAAATAAACAGGTAGAGCTGCTTGGTCTGTAAAGTTTGTTTGCCAGATTTTTCGAGGAATTCTTCTCGAGCTTGATAGTTTTATTTTGGCTGGAGAATGTGCCGGAATAGTAAAGCGCTTGTTTGGGAACAGGTAATGAAATGGGTATGATAACACCTTGAAAATATTGCCAGTTAAGCGAATCAATCGGTTGGCGATCAGAATGGACAAATTATTCATTATTCATGTTCTCTTTCTATGATCGGATGGAGAGCAGCTAGTTTTGCAATGCTCTTTGGATAGCCTGAGTAATTTGCTCAACTGAAGGAACGTCACCATTGGACTTCATAACAATGCTGTGTTGCTCATAAAGCGGAGTGTATCTGAACGGGACAGTTGAGTAAAAGATACCTACGGTCGGAGTATGGGTTGAAATGGCTACGTTACGAACACCTGTATCAGGAGCAACCATCAAGGTAGCTTTAGCCGTCAACTCGACAAGTTGCTCCAAAGGTAAGCAAGGTTGAATCTTAAAATTTGAATACTTAAGCAATTCCTGACAAAAATCCCCTTTCTCAAAGTCATTTTTTCCTTCCAAGTACACATGAGTATGATGCGGGTTCTCTTGGATTGCCTTTTCTAACACTGCAAACATTTGCTCTTTGGATAATATTTTTCTCAGCTGCGAAGCCCCGTTAAAATAGAGTATAAAGGGAGCTTCGGTGTCCATCAGTTCGCGATGATCCGGATAGGCGAAGTCCAGTGGATGAGCGGGGTTGTGACCCAGTAGCTTTAGCATGTCTAACATGCATTCCACTTCTGGCTGAAAGTCTGAACGATGAACGGTAATATTAAACAAAGTACCACAGAAGTACCATTTGTATGGGAACCCGATCTTTAGTTTGGCTGTACTTAAGGCTGTCATCCAATGAGAGCGGTTAGTGCTTGCCAAATCGAAAATTATATCTTGCTCACCTAGTTGCTTGATATTTATAATTTTTTCTCTAGTGGATGTTGTTTTTCCTGATTCTTTTCCAGGCATCACATGAACACGGTCAACTAAGTCACTTGGTATTCCATACATGTAGTTGGATACCGGAACTAATGTAATTTCAGCGTTAGGAAAAAACTTCCTAGCTTCAACTAGAAACGGGCGAACAATAACCTGATCACCAAGGGCTGCGTGTCTAATCACCGCTATCTTCTTGATTTCTTTAGGCTTAAAATCTTCTTGGATATACTTGCGTGCTTTTTTAGAAGCGTAAGCACCACGCTCAAACCATAGGTGTTTCATGAGTTATTGCTCTAGAAATTTGTCAACAGCATTTATTACCTGAGAAGGCATTAGTTTATTGAGACAGTCTTGGTGACCAAGCGGACATTCGCGTTTGAAACACGGTCGACACTCAATGTCAGTATGCACCATTTCTAACTTGTCAGTCAGAGGCGGAGTATATTTTGGTGAACTAGAGCCATAAATCGCAACTATATTGCACCCTACTGCTGCAGAAACATGCATTAAGCCAGAATCATTAGATACAACAGTATGGCAAGCTGCGAGTAGGTCGACCGCTTCAATTAGCGAAGTCTCACCAGCTAAGTTAAAGCAGTATGGTTGTTGCTCTGGGGTAAGAGTGGATTTGATGTTTTCGGTGACAGCTCTGTCTTTTTCTGAGCCGAATAACCAAACTTGCTGGCCTTTATCTATGAGATGTTTGGCAAGCTTAGAATAGTGCTGGTCTGGCCAACGCTTGGCCGGGCCAAACTCCGCGCCAGGGCAGAGGCCTACAACCGGAAGTTGCAAATCTAGATTTAGTCTTTGCCTAGCTACGATTTGTGAAGTGGTGTCGACAGTCAAACTGGGTTTTGGGCAATGGGCTAACCTAACCTCTTCCAACATTTTTTCAGAAGTCGAAGCGAGAGCTGCGTACCTTTCAACCATATATTGAAATACACGCTTATCAGGGCGAAGGTCTGTAAGTAGCCCATATCTGAACTCGCCTTTCCAGCCAGTTCGTATTGGTATTCCAGCAAACCATGGAATTAGGGCTGACTTTGCCGAATTAGGTAATATGAATGCATGACTATAATGATTTTTACGTAACTCATGCCCAATTACTCTTCGACCAAATAGGTTGAAGTCCCCATGTCCAATCGGCATCTCAATGGCTTTGTTTACTTCTGGCATGCGTTCTAGGATAGGTTGACACCAAGCAGGAGCAAGGACATCCAGCTCACAATCTGGATACTTATCTTTTAGAATTGCATACAAGCTTTGCGACATCACCATGTCGCCAACCCAAGAGGGACCGATAATGAGAATTTTCATTTAGGAAGATAGGGGCATCTAATAAGTCAGTTCATGCTGCCATGATACTTCATTCTGTACTACTTTGGCAGGGTTACCAGCAGCAATAGCTCTAGGTGGTACTGATTTGGTCAAGGTAGAGTTGATGCCAATGATAGATCCTTCTCCGACAGTAACACCTTTTAAAATAGTTACATTGTCTGTAAGCCAAACCTTAGGGCCGATTTCGATGCTTTGAGCGCCGTTGATGCGCTTTCCACCTTTAATAATATTATGCCCGTCACTGGTCATAATCTTCACGTTTCGAGATAGCATGCTCTCTTCGCCAATTTTGAGCTTAGTTCCATTTTCTCTGACAGAAAGGTAGCAATCATGCCCTATGATAGTGTCATTATCGATTATTAAGTGACAATTGGTTCCATCAATTTCAATTGTGCTATGGCGTAAATTTACATTTTTTCCTATTTTTAAGGTATTGTTCTCTCCTTTAATAATAATCTTGCATTGTCTTATTTTTGAGGATGTGTCCACCATAATTCGATGACGACCCGATACTTTTATTTTGTTTCTTAACTTGTTGGTCAAGCTGAACATTGTATTTACCTATTAATCCATATCACTACATATGTTATAGTTCATTCGCTTAAATATAAAGCGATGACTGTGTAATCATATTGGCTATTAGTGATTGAAAAACAGTTAGCATAGCTGGGTTTATAGTTATTGATCTTAGCTATGAATGAGCTGTGCTAAACATATGAAACAGACCTTTGAGTGAAACTAGTTGCTTTTTCTTTATGGTGGTATTAGTGCCCATCGGCAAGTGTTGAACGAACAACGTTAGGTTCGCGTGAGAATTGCTGAAATTTGGTTCAATTTGCTCGTCATGTATGGTCTAATGTCGTCTATTTATCTTGGTTTGGTAGTGTTTGGTGAAAATATTTGTTATTAGTTTAAAGCGTAGCCCTGAACGTAGGGAGTACATCAAGAATCAACTAGACCAACTTAATATTGATTTTGATTTTTTTGATGCAGTAGACGGTAGAGCGGAGCCGCCTCACAAATTGTTCGATAATTATAGCTATGCTAAACGTCTATGGCTTACAAGTGGACGAATGCCCTCAAAAGGGGAGCTCGGTGTATACGGAAGTCATTACCTTCTATGGAAAAAATCGATTGAGCTTGACGAGCCAATTATAGTTTTTGAAGATGATGCTGCCATCTTACCTTCCTTTCCAAGTAGCTTGAAAGTTGTTGATGAAAAAATCGAACGTTATGGTTTTTTGCGCTTAGAGCCTAAAACAGACAAAGGGGTTTTGTGTCTTAAAGAAGAGGGTGATAACTTTAGCATCTCTTTTATGACGAATAACTATGGCGGGCTTCGGTGTTATGCTATTTCACCTAGGGCAGCAAAAAAGCTTGTCAGTAACTCTAAACGATGGTGTATGCCAGTAGATAATTATGTAGGATCCTTGTATCTACATGATATGCCATCTTATATACTTTCCCCTGCTGTTGTTGAAAACCCTCAAGAATTCGCAACAACAATTCAACTTGGTGAAGAAAGTAAAGCAGCGTGGTATCGAAAGCCGACTCGAGAGCTTTACTCACTGTATAGAAAAATTATCTTGCGTATTTACAACAGAAAGTATCGATGAAGAATATAGTTCAATATTTGGAGAAAGTATTTCTTTTCTCTCCAGTTTTTTTAGTTTTAATCTCAATATTTAACTTCACGGATACTAAGTATTTAGTTTCAAGAGTTGCTGCTATCGTTATTATTTACAGCATAATAAGATATAGACAATGTATTAAGAGTAATTTTAACCAGCATAATTACAAAAAATTCTTTTTAGCTAGCAGTCTGGCTTTTGCATACTTCTCTATTATGCATTTTTGGAGAGATGATAATTTTGGATTGCCTAGGACTTTATTAACATGTTTGATTTACTTGTCTGTTATCCCTTGGAGTAAGTTTTCTAGAGCTTGGATTTATAATACGGTTATATTATCTGCATATGTATGTGGAATTAATGCTATTTTTGAGCATTATTACCTAGATCTAGAAAGAGTCGGTATGGCCACTAACCCAATACCCTATGCTCTTTATTGCTCATTTGTTTCTTTATCTTGCTTGGCTTTGACTAAGTACTTTCAGTCTAGAGCCATTCAGGGTTTATGTATTGCTGGCTTCTTATTATCTCTATGGGCGTTAATCTTGACTGATTCTCGTGGAGTCTGGGTTGCATATCTAATAGTAATGATGTTCGTAATTTATAGGAGCTTCAACGCTTTATCACTTGTGAAGCTGGGGAGTATCACATTGATAGGTTTGAGTGCTATTTATTTTTCATTTAAGCCTATGATAAATGAACGTATTGACAAAACAGTTTCTGAGTTTAATTCTATAAGTAAAGGGGACTATGAAACATCTATTGGTGCACGATTAGCACTTTGGGCGTTGGGGGCTGACGTGTGGATTGAAATGCCTATTGTTGGGGCTGGCGACGTTGTATTAGAGAAAAGAATTAGTGAAGTTCCTCATGGGATTGCCCATCGACAATCTCATCTCCACAATCAATATATAGATATTCTCGCTAGATACGGCTTTTTTGGTTTTTTATTTATGATGGTTTGGCTTTTTTACCCAATAATGCTGTATAAGACTCAAGAAGAGGAGAGTGTCATAGCCCATGTACTGGTTGTGCTCGTCTTCATTGCGGGCTTATCTGATGTCCCTTTCCACCATGCGCATACAACTTATTTATTCACCCTTGTGGCTGGTCTATTTTCACTGAACCAAGCGGAGCTAAGATTAAGTCAGCCTTGTCGAGAGGGGTAGAACTCATGATAATGCTTTGCAAGCTTTTCAATGTGTGCATTCATCGAAAACTCTGACAGTGCTCGTTGATAAGCTAGAACTGAGTTCTTCTTCATCAACTCATTGTCAAGAAGATAAGATTCTATATTATCTGCTATTTTTTGAGGTTCTAATGGGTTCGTTAATAAAGCTGTTGATATTAGTATTTCTGGCAGTGCTCCAGTATTAGCAGCTACGATGGGCTTTTGGGCTGCCATGGCTTCTATTGCAGTTAAACCAAAAGCTTCATTGTGATTTGGTAGGCATACAATATCCATAGCAGCGAGCATACGATTGGTATCTACTCTAAATCCAGCTAGATGGACGTGCTGAGTTAAATTGAAGTGATCAATTTTATCCTTGAGCTGGTTAACGAAAGTGTTATCGGATCCTTTTGAAACATCTAAACCTCCAACTAATAATAGATGAAGCTCGGGGTATGTGCCTTTCAGTAAATTGAACGCCTCTAAAAGCTCCATTTGACCTTTACCCGAGCAGATCCTACCTAGATTACCAATAATTATACTATCCCTAGGTAACCCTAATTCAAACTTTATAGTAGAAATTTGATTTTGGTTATCAATTGGCTGCAATGGAATGTCAGTACCTAACCAGAGTCGGGTGATTTTATTTTTAGGTACAGGGAGTGCCTTTAGATTGCGTTTATAGGTTTCATCACTGATCGAAAAAATCTGGTCAATATGTGAATAGGCCCATTTATGATAAAGGTCTTTTTTAGGGCGAGTAACTCCCATGTGCTCTGTGAAAAAAGTTTTCCGTCTAGTGAATAAACTCAGTAGTGCAGAAATAAGAATATCACCAGATTTATGGCAATGAATAATTTCAACGTTTCTTTGTTTTAACCATTGGTTCAGTTTTAACAGCTGAGATGTAACTAATTGCGCTTTGCTTGATATCTCAAAGGTCTCGATACCAACGTTTCTCATTCCATTGGCAACTTGTGTGTCACTGGTACATAGGCCGTAAACTTTGTAGCCACGCTCAAGAAACTCTTTGCCAGTTCTAATCGGATACATCTCTAATCCCCCCCAACCTTGGGAAAGACAAATATGAAGAATTGCTGGTTTTGTCACAACTTACCTTTATCTAGTGAAGAGGCAATAAAAAAAGTGGTATTGAAACCACCTTTCTATAGTAAGCTTTTAAAATATCAGAGGCTACTTGTTTATCTTCTGCATATATTCAGCAACGCCTTCTGCGACTGTTTTGAAGTGGTGATCACAGCCTGCAGCGCGAAGTTTTGTCAGGTCTGCCTGAGTAAATTCTTGGTATGCGCCTTTAAGGTGCTCAGGGAATGGAATAGTTTCTACCTCACCTTTGCCATGGAACTTGATCACCGCTTTAGCGACTTCTTCGAAAGATTCTGCATTGCCTGTACCTAGGTTAAAGATCCCTGACTGGCCGCTTTCCAAAAACGATAGGTTTACTGCTGCAACGTCGATGACGTATACGAAGTCACGCTTGAAAGTCTCACTGCCTGCAAATAGCTTTGGATTTTCACCTGCGTTCATCTGGTTATTCAGGTGGAAGGCAACAGATGCCATTGAGCCTTTGTGTTGTTCACGTGGACCATAAACGTTGAAGTAACGGAAACCAGTTATTTGAGACAGTTGTTCGCCATGTTCTTCAGCATCTTTCCAAATACGGCGTACGTAGTTATCAAATTGCTGCTTTGAGTAACCATATACATTTAATGCGCCTTCGTACTCTTTCTCTTCGATGAAAGTATCAGTTTCGCCATAAGTCGCAGCCGAAGAGGCATAAAGGAATGGGATTTCACGTTCTAGGCAGTAGTGAAGTAACTCTTTAGAATATTCATAATTATTGAGCATCACATACTTACCATCCCACTCTGTGGTGGCAGAGCAAGCTCCTTCATGAAAAACAGCGTCGATTGGTCCAAAATCATCGCCTGCCATTATTTGCGTAAGAAAATCGTCACGGTCCATGTAGTCCGAGATATCAAGGTCTACAAGGTTCTGGAACTTTTTACCATTTTTTAGGTTATCTACGACCAAAATGTCGTTAATGCCCTTTTCGTTAAGAGCTTTAATGATGTTGCTGCCAATCATGCCAGCACCGCCAGTTACGATGATCATGGTGACCTCAGTTGTAATTAAAGTGTATTTCTTTAATTCTATCACCGTGCTTGTTTGTTTGTAACCTGTCTTTCAATCCGCTTTCTAGATATACTCCCACTAATTTTGCTAGCTATATCAATTAAGGAATTTCTGAGTGAGTAACACCTTGTCTTTAATCGGTCGTGACGAAGCCTTGTTTACAAAAGATATTGAAAACCATGAAGCAGAATTATCACGCATTGTTTCTGCGTCAAGTTTCCTCGTTTTGGGTGGTGCTGGCTCAATTGGCCAAGCCGTAACCAAAGAAATTTTCAAACGCAATCCTAAGAAGCTACATGTTGTTGATATTAGCGAAAACAATATGGTAGAGCTTGTTCGAGATATTCGTAGTTCATTTGGTTACATCGATGGTGACTTCCAAACATTTGCTTTGGACATTGGTTCTCTAGAGTACGACGCATTCATTAAAGCCGATGGTAAGTTCGATTATGTATTGAACCTATCTGCGCTTAAGCATGTTAGAAGTGAAAAAGATCCTTATACATTGATGCGTATGATCGATGTAAATGTTTTTAATACCGACAAAACAATTCAGCAGTCTATTGATGCCGGTACGAAAAAGTACTTCTGTGTTTCAACAGATAAAGCTGCAAACCCTGTTAACATGATGGGGGCGTCAAAGCGCATTATGGAAATGTTCCTTATGCGTAAAAGTGAGCAAATGGCAATCTCAACTGCTCGCTTTGCAAATGTGGCATTCTCTGATGGTTCGCTGCTACACGGATTTAACCAACGTATCCAAAAGCGTCAACCTATCGTAGCACCAAACGACATAAAGCGTTATTTTGTTACTCCTCAAGAGTCGGGTGAACTATGCTTAATGTCTTGTATCTTTGGTGAAAACCGTGACATTTTCTTCCCGAAACTGAGTGAAGCTCTGCATCTTATTTCGTTTGCAGATATTGCGGTGAAATACCTAGAGCAACTTGGTTTTGAACCTCACCTATGTGGGACAGAAGAAGAAGCACGTCAACTTGTACATACGCTTCCAGAGCAAGGCAAGTGGCCATGTTTGTTTACTGCAAGTGATACAACAGGTGAAAAAGATTTCGAAGAGTTTTTTACAGATAAAGAAGAGCTGGATATGTCTCGATTCGAAAATCTGGGCATCATCAAAAATGAACCTCTTTATGAGCAAGAGCTTCTTACTTTGTTTGAAAGCAGCATCTCTGAGATGAAAGGTGAGCGAGCTTGGACTAAAGAGCAGATTGTGAAACTGTTCTTTACCATGATCCCTGATTTTGGGCACAAAGAAACGGGTAAATACCTCGATAGCAAGATGTAAGTGGGGCACTCAATGAAAGCGACATCTATTGTTGAATTTGTGAGAGATACTTACAAAACAGACGAATTTATTCCCTTACATGCACCGACGTTCGATGGCAACGAAAAAGCGTACGTAATGGAAACGATTGAAAGTACATTTGTTTCTAGCGTCGGTAAATTTGTTGATGATTTTGAGAGAAAAATTGAAGCTTACACTGGTACGGCTAAAGCTGTAGCGACAGTGAATGGCACAGCAGCATTGCATGCCGCATTGTACATGGCTGATGTTCAAAGAGGCGACTTGGTCGTCACGCAAGCTTTGACTTTTGTTGCAACCTGTAATGCTCTTTATCATATGGGGGCTGAGCCTATTTTTCTGGATGTATCTCCAGTGAGTTTAGGGTTGTGCCCTAAGGCTGTGGATGCATTTTTAGAAGAGAATGCTGAAGTCACAGACGCGGGGTGTATCCATAAAAAAACAGGTAGAAGAATCAAAGCCGTTGTACCAATGCACACGTTTGGTCACCCTGTAGAGCTTGATGAACTGGTTGCCGTTTGCTTGAAATGGAACATCACGTTGGTTGAAGACGCCGCAGAAAGCCTAGGCTCGTTTTATAAGGGCAAGCACACCGGTACTATGGGTGATTTTGGTGCTGTCAGCTTCAATGGCAATAAGATCATCACCACAGGCGGTGGTGGCATGGTGTTATGTAAGACTCAAGAATTAGGTGCGCGTACTAAGCATGTCACGACGACAGCAAAGGTTCCTCATCCGTATGAGTTCTTCCATGATGAACCTGGCTTTAACTACCGCATGCCTAACCTGAATGCTGCTCTGGGATGTGCACAGATGGAAGTTATCGAGCAGTATTTGAAGCAAAAGAGATTGCTTGCAGAACGCTATAAAAACTTCTTCAAAGGTACAGATTTTAAATTTGTCACTGAGCCAGAGTATGCGAAGTCAAACTATTGGTTAAATGCAATCATTTGTCCGGATAAAGAGCGTCGCGAAGAGGTACTTAAAGGCACAAATGGTTCAGGCGTGATGACTCGACCTATTTGGCAGCTCATGCACAGATTACCTATGTTTGAGAATGCAATACGTGGTGACCTAACTTACTCAGAGTTTATTGAAGCGCACCTAATCAATCTTCCAAGTACTCCAGTGGAAATCAAAGGCTAAGTAGGTTTAATACATACATGACGCAGACACATAAAAAGGTTGCGGTCTTTACTGGTACAAGAGCAGAGTATGGTTTGCTCTTTTGGCTATTAAAGGACATACAAAGCGATCCTGACCTAACACTTCAATTGCTTGTTTCTGGCATGCACCTATCACCGGAATTCGGTGATACTTACAAACAAATTGAAAAAGATGGCTTCAATATCGATGAGAAAATAGAGATTTTGTTGTCTTCTGATTCCGCTGTAGGTACAGCGAAAAGTATGGGGCTGGGGGTCTTAGGGTTTGCCGATGCCTTGTCGCGACAAGCGCCAGATGTTCTTGTCATTCTTGGGGATCGCTTTGAAGCGCTCGCTGCAGCGCAAACAGCTATGATACTTCGTATTCCGATCATTCACCTTCATGGTGGTGAAATAACAGAAGGTGCTTATGACGATGCAATTCGTCATGCGATTACCAAGCTGAGTTACCTACATGGTACATCGACAGACGAATACCGAAACCGGGTGATTCAACTTGGTGAATCACCAGTGCGTGTAAGAAATATTGGTGCAATTGGCTTAGACCACCTAAACCGAGCGTCTTTTATGACGGTTTCTGAGTTGAGTGAATCACTAAGTTTTGAGCTCACAAAACCTTATTTTGTTGTTACTTATCACCCTGTTACTCTGGGTAACGAATCTCCAAAGGAAAGCTTTCAATCGCTTTTAGATGCTTTGGATGAATACCCTGATCATCAAGTTATATTAACTTACCCTAACGCAGATGACGGGGGTCGACGAATTATCCCAATGCTAGAAGATTATGCAGCAAGCCAACCAAAACGTGTCTTGGCAATCCCATCCCTAGGGCAAGTGCGTTATCTGAGCTCGGTAAAGCATGCGGCTGCAGTTATTGGTAATTCGTCGAGTGGTATTATTGAAGTACCAGCTTTTGATGTTCCTACAGTGAATATAGGGGCTAGACAAAAGGGACGCTTGGCCGCAAAAAGTGTTTTAAACACCACTGCTACGAAAGAATCCATCAGCAACGCGATTGGTCTCGCTGTGAGCCGAGAGTATAAAGCTGAAGATGAAAATATTGCTAACCCCTACGGCCAAGGTAATAGTAGCAAGAAAGTCATAGAGATGATTAAAGGACTGGATTTTGATCCTTGTAAGTCTTTTTATGATGTAAACATTGAACCTGACTTAAACAAGAAAGTAGAGTGAGACAATAATGACTTTGATTATTGCCGAAGCGGGTGTAAACCATAATGGCCAAGAAGAACTAGCGTTTTCTTTGGTCGATGCTGCTCACAAAGCCGGAGCGGATATAGTAAAGTTCCAAACTTTTAAAGCAAAAAACCTAGTTACTGAAGAGGCTAAGCAAGCTGAATATCAAGTAACAAATACTC
Organism: Vibrio sp. T11.5; assembly: GCF_027587155.1. NCBI lineage: Bacteria > Pseudomonadati > Pseudomonadota > Gammaproteobacteria > Vibrionales > Vibrionaceae > Vibrio > Vibrio sp. T11.5. The sequence continues at coordinate 20,152 of NZ_JAPPTP010000024.1, read as the reverse complement.
AAAAGCAAGAGTCTCAGTTAGCGATGTTAAGCCGTTTAGAACTGTCGTACGAGACCCACCATGATCTCGTCAAATACTGTGAGTCTCTTGGTATTGAGTTTCTATCAACAGCTTTCGATTTAGAAAGTTTAGATTTCTTAGTCAATGATCTTGGTTTAACGCGCTTGAAGTTGCCTTCTGGTGAGTTAACGAACGCTCCTCTTGTATTGGCTCATGCTCGTACGGGTTGCGATCTTATTGTATCAACAGGTATGGCAACACTTTCCGAAATTGAGACAGCTCTTGGAGTGATTGCTTTTGGTTATACAGCAGATGAAAAAGCAGAACCTTCGATGCTAGGTTTCCAAGAAGCTTATGCATCAGAATCTGGTCAAAAAGCGCTAAAAGAGAAAGTAACAATTCTTCATTGTACAACGGAATACCCTGCTCCAATGGAAGAAATCAACCTAAGAGCAATGGATACGCTAGGGCGAGCATTTGACTTGGCGGCAGGCTATTCGGACCACAGTGAAGGAATTACGATTCCAATTGCGGCTGTTGCTCGTGGTGCTGTTCTTATAGAGAAGCATTTTACGTTAGATAAAAACATGGAAGGTCCAGACCATAAGGCTTCTCTAGAACCACAAGAGCTAGAGGCAATGGTAAAAGCCATCCGTCAGATTGAGATTGCATTAGGCTCTAGCGTAAAAACTCCTACAGTTTCTGAAGTGAAAAACAAATCCGTAGCACGAAAAAGCTTAGTAGCAGCAACGGATATTGAAAAGGGTGAAAAGTTAACAGAATCTAACCTCACAATTAAGCGTCCAGGCATTGGTATGTCCCCTTATCGCTATTGGGAACTTCTTGGCACTAAAGCAACCAAAGGATACAAAACAGGAGAGCTGATCATTGAGTGATGAGTTGAATCTTCCTATTGTAATGATTGGTGGAGGCGGTCATGCCTCTGTTCTAGCTGAAATATTGCTTACTCAGGGAAGAGAAATCCTTGCCGTGATCAGCCCTGACGATGTCAGTCAACGCACTGTTTTCAAAGGAATCTCTATCCTTGAAAAGGATGAAGATATTCTAAAGTTTGACAAAGACAAAGTTCTTTTGGTCAACGGTGTTGGGATGATGCCCAAATCCGGTTTTAAGCAAAAAATTAATGAGCACTTTCTTTCATTAGGTTACCAGTTTGAGACGATCATCGCCGATAGTGCACTCGTTTCACCGTTTTCTAAAATCGAAGCTGGTGCTCAGATTTTACCCATGGCGATAATTCAGACTGGGGCAACAGTGGGTAGCCATAGTATAATCAACACAGGTGCTTTGGTTGAGCATGATTGTAAAATAGGTGCTTATAATCATATCGCTCCAAAAGCAACGTTGTGTGGTCAAGTAGAGACAAATGAAAATGTTTATGTTGGGGCTGGTTCAATAGTTATCCAAGGGATTTCTATCGGCAGTGGTGCTATTGTAGGTGCAGGGGCTTGTCTCACAAAACCATTAGAATGTGATGCCGTTTTATATCCGCCTAAAGCAACTACTAGTTTAATGTCTTCAAACTAAAACTTATTAATAACAGGTAGAATATGAGTTTCTCTTGGGAAAATGTACTAATTCACCCTACAGATACGTTACGTGATGCTCTAGAGATTATTAACACAGAGTCTCTAAGAATTGCTTTGGTGACAGACAATTTAGATAGGTTATGCGGGGTTGTGACTGATGGGGATTTGAGGCGTGGTTTATTAAACAATCTTTCACTGAATGATGAAGTGAGTTTGGTTATGAATTCTAACCCTGTAACAGCAGATGTAAGCACCCCAAAAGATCAGCTTTATTTAGAGATGGAAAAAAAAGGCATTTTGTCTATCCCTTTAATAGATGCTGGTAAGTTAGTTGGTTTAGAAACGTTACGCGGGACCATTGGGCGTGCTTTGTATCGAAATCCAGTATTTATTATGGCCGGTGGTTTTGGGACTCGCTTAAAACCTCTTACTGACACTTGCCCTAAACCAATGCTTCACATCGGTAATAAACCTATTTTAGAAACGGTTATCCGAAATTTCATTAAAGCGGGCTTTGTCAATTTTTATATTTCTACTCACTATATGCCAGAACAAATCCAAGCTCACTTTGGTGATGGTAGTGAATTGGGTGTCAATATTAGTTATGTGCATGAAGAACAACCTCTTGGTACAGGCGGCGCATTAGGTTTGCTTCCGAAAGACCTACCTGAAGGTTTACCACTTATCATGATGAATGGCGATGTACTCACTAAAGTCGACTTTCAACGTTTACTTGATTTTCATGTGGAAAACGACGCTGATGCTACGATGTGTGTCCGCGAGTATGATTACCAAATCCCTTATGGTGTTATTAATGGTGAAGGAAACAAGATCAGCAGTATGGTTGAGAAACCAATACAACGCTTCTTTGTGAACGCTGGGATTTATGTAGTGTCTCCACGTGTTATTGCCTCAGTACCTAAGAATCACCATATCGACATGCCGACACTCTTAGAACAGCACATGCACGAACGAAATAATGTGCTGATGTTCCCGATTCATGAGTATTGGCTTGATATTGGTCGTATGGATGACTTCAATCGAGCTCAAGCTGATATTCACTCATTAGGGTTAGACTAGTAATGGAAAAAGTAGCTGTTATTGGTTTGGGTAATATAGCAATTAGACATCGAAGCAATTTGAAACGGCTGTTTCCCGACGCCACTCTTTTTGCGATGTCAGCTAGTGGTAGGGTTCCTCAGGAAATTATTAGCGATTGCGATATTTTAGTTTCTAATGTTCAAGATCTAGTTCTGCATGAAGTAGAGTTAGTGATTGTCGCTTCTCCTGCTCCGTTTCATGCGAGTCATGCTTTACCTTTGATTGAAGCTGGTATTCCTGTGTTAATTGAAAAGCCAGTAACTGTGACGAAACAGGATGCTAGTGAACTTCAACAGGCGATGGAAGAACACCAAACACCTGTAGCCGTAGGATATTGTTTACGCTATTTATCCTCAGCCATTCAGGTAAAAAAGTTGTTAGTTGAGCATGCCATTGGGGTTTTATACAATGCGCATATTGAAATTGGTCAGTATCTACCTAATTGGCGCCCTAACAAAAACTACTACGATAGTGTTTCTTCGAGTAGAGAATTGGGTGGAGGAGCATTGTTAGAGCTGAGTCATGAACTAGATTATGCTCAGTGGCTTCTTGGACCATTAACACTACAGCATTCTATTTTACGTTCATCAGTCGAGCTTGGTTTGGATGTTGAGGATATGGTTGATATCGTAGCTCTCAATCAGAGTAAAACAGTCGTAACATTTCATTTGGATTTTATCCAACGAGAAGCATACCGACGATGCAGCTTTATAGGTAGTAAAGGGCGGTTAGAATGGGATCTAATCAAAAACAGTGTAACTCTTGCAACTTCAGAAGGCGTCAGGGTTGTTTACAATGGGTTTGATTGGGATAAGAATAAAATGTATCTAGAAATGATTGAAGATTTTGTACAACTAATAAAAGGCAACAAAAATAGTTGTACCACCTTAGATGAAGCAAAGAAAACAGTCTGTTTTATTTCTGATGTCAAGAAGAATGCTGAATATATAGAGAGCTGATATGAGAAATTTTGCATTTATATTTGCTCGGGGAGGGTCAAAAGGGCTCCCTGGTAAAAACATTAAGCCTTTGGCAGGAAAACCATTATTACTATATGCAATAGATACAGCTCAATCAGTGTCTAATATTAGCCAAGTATTTGTTTCGACAGATGACGATACTATTGCAGATATCGCGGAAGATTCTGGAGCAGTCGTTATTCGCAGGCCACATGAGCTAGCTACTGACACTAGTCCTGAGTGGCTATCTTGGCGACATGCGATAAATTGGGTGAAAGAGCGTTATGGTGACTTTTCAGGGTTTGTTAGCTTGCCAACCACTAGTCCTTTGCGAAACCACTTAGATGTCGAGAGTGCAATTATCAAGCGCGAATTGGTGAATGCTGATATTTGTATTTCTGTTACGCCTTCCCAACGTAGTCCCTTTTTTAACATGGTGATAAATAATGATGAAGGATTTGTCGAGCTTGTAAGCCCTCCAACGTTTGATGTTACACGAAGGCAAGATTCGCCAGAAGTCTATGATATTACGACAGTCGTGTATGCCACGACCCCTGAATTTGTGCTAAACAACTATGGTATTTTCTCTGGTAAAGTAACATGTATAGAAGTACCAAAAGAGCGGGCTGTTGATATCGATGATATTTATGACTTTAAGCTTGCAGAGTTGATTTTGAGAGGTGGGCTAGTTTAAGAATTTTGTTAAATTACGTCATTCTCAAACTAAATCATCTAAAGAAACGTGTTACCTCAGATGCTAAGTGTAGTTTTTCTACATTAAAAGTTTAAACCGGATGGGATGCTTTATGAGCGGCGTTCTTAAAGGCGTATTACACGCAAGCTCGACATTAAAGAAGTTGTTGGTGCTGTTGTGTTTTTGCTTTATGGAAGTACGAAGACATTTCAGGACATACAGTAGTCATAGATGATAGCTTTTTCTTAAGGTAAGAGTAATTAACTTTTTGAGATCATTTCTGATTTGCATAAGCTCGGATTAATTGAATGAATGAAAATAAACAGAAAACCCTTTATGTAGTACACTGTATTGATACTGAAGGGCCATTGACTGAAGATTTAGTGGATACCTTTAAGCGGCTTAAGAATGTCTATGGTAATGTGGTTAAAGATATTGAGCCGTCACGAGAAAATTTAAGAAAGTTGCAAAACGCTGAACTTAACTTAGATGGCTTTGAAAAAGAAGTTAGTAAAATGCTTGCCCCGCATTTGCTTCAATATAACAATAATTGGTCACAAATAGATAGGATGCTGGATGATGCTTTGTCTGAGGCATTTCGTAAGAAAACTATTGATGATGCTAATGAAGGTTGGGTGTACAGCTGGCATTGTATGGATCATGTAGGGTACTCGGATAACCCTAGAAGAAAAGATTTAGGGTTTGGGAATGTTTTCCGTTTTTACAGGCAAAAGTTGAAGGAAACGAATAGTGAGTGCGATGAGATAAATTGGCATTATCATCCATTATCTTTCAGTAGAAACCCTCTGCAGTGTGCAACAAATTACGTCAATTCATACGATGTTTTGTTAGAGTCTTTATGTAGGAGAGTTATCGACGAAGGGTGGTTCCCAACTGTAAATAGGCCTGGTTTCCACACTGAGCGTCAAGATATCCATATGTTTTTAGAACAATGGATCCCATTTGATTATGCTAACCAATTCTACGAGGTTGATGATGGCCAATTGGATCTAGTGTCTGGCCGCTTTGGAGATTGGAGAAGAGCGAGCTCCTCATGGAGAGGTTACAACCCCAGTCATGATGACTATCAATCTCTAGGGAACTGCAGACGCCATATTTTCCGTTGCTTGAATGTAGGTACGCGTTTTAATGAACTCAAAAAACATCATGTGGCTTCTGCATTTGCAGAGGCAGATAATATGGGGTCCGCTATTTTAGCATTTGCGGATCATGATTATAGAGATATTAGGCCGAATGTTAATTACGTAAGAGGATTAGTGGAGTCCCTGAGGTCTGAGTATCCTAGTGTAAAAGTGAAGTTTTCAGGAGCAGAGCAAGCTGCTGTCGCCGTTACTGAGAATACCAACAGGACACCATTGAAACTGGCGGCTTCTGTAGAGCAAAATGTTCTAAAGGTCAGAGTTCTTAGTGGTGAGTTGTTTGGACCTCAGCCATTTTTAGCAATAAAAACACTACAAGGTAACTATTATCATGACAACTTCGACATTCAGACACCAGGAATAGAGTATACGTATACTTTTGACTTTAATACGTTACCATTAAGGTCTGTAAGCTCGATAGGTGTAGCTTCTGCCGGCCGGTATGGTGCATTTGATGTTCAGCAGATAAGGTTATCATAAGCAGGATATCTATTTGTAGGTAAAAAGATTATATATGAATCAAACGCTTAAAGATAAGAAGATTGTTGTTGCCGGCGCGGGTGGGTTACTAGGCGCTAATGTTGTTAAATCAGTTCTATTGGCTGGAGGTGAGGTTGTTGCAACGGATATATCCATTGAGCATCTAAAGACGCGTTTGTCTTCTGTTGATGTTGATGTTGATGTTAATAGTGCTCACCTTACGATCTGTGAGCTAGACATTACTGATAGCGAAGGTCTAACTCGATTTTGGCAACAAGTTGAGGGGATAACAGGAGCAGTCAATTGTACTTACCCAAGAACTAATAGCTATGGCGCTAAGTTTTTTGATGTAACGCTAGATAGTTTTAATGAAAATGTAAGTATTCACTTGGGTAGCGCTTTTTTGTTTGCTCAGCAGTGTGCTGCATACTTTGTTGATAAAGAACTCCCTTTCTCATTAGTAAATATATCCTCTATTTATGGAGTCATTGCTCCAAAGTTTTCGGTGTACGAGAATACTGTAATGACCATGCCGGTTGAATATGCTGCGATTAAGTCGGCTATTATTCATCTCAATAAATATGTAGCAAGCTACATAAATGATAGTCGCTTTAGAGTTAACAGTGTAAGTCCTGGTGGTATTCTAGATAGGCAACCAGCAGGTTTCCTTGAGGCATATCGTAAAAATACACATGGAACGGGAATGTTAAATGTGGAGGAAATGACTGGTACAATTGTTTATCTGTTATCTGATCTTTCCCGATTTGTGACTGGTCAAAATATCATCGTGGACGATGGGTTCTCGATTTGAAGGTATTATGAGAACTATGAACACAAAAAGATTTCTGTTTTGCGTAGAAAAAACATATACCGAGCGAGATAAAAAACGATGGGGTATTCAAGAGCTTGAAAGTAATGGACATCAAGTCGATGTAATTAATCTAAACTCTCTTGTTCATCCAAAGAGAGTCGAAGAAGAACCTAACAAGGAAATATTCAAGCCTGAATCATGCCGTGAACTTGACAATTATATGTCAAAGATAGAAGAAAAAACTGTAGTAGTTTTAACATCAATAAACTCCATCAGATTCTTACCTATAATTAAGATTTGCAATAAATATAACCTTGAAACAATTGCCTTACAGCTAGCACCTATACCTATACATTATGATGAACAAAAAAAAATTAGTAAAATAAGCATTGTAAGAAGAGTGAAATATTATTTCATGTGCTTAATTAAAAAATGCTTCAGGCCATATATTGACTATCTTGTAAAAGGTGGAAATAAAACTGATATTTTACCTATGTACAGCGTGGGAAAAGAAATAATGGCACACTCTATGGATTTTCAGAAATGTCAGGATGTAGCTATTGAATTATCAGGTTGCTCTAAAAAGCATATATTGTTTTTGGATCAAAACTTAATGGGGCACCCAGATGATGAAATTTGCGGATTCGACTTTAGTTATCTATCAGATGAGTATTTTCGTAAAATAAATGATTTCTTCGATTATGTTGAATCTAAATTCGAAACGAAAGTTATAATTGCAGCACACCCAACTTCAGACTTGGAAAAGTTGAAACGTAACTTTAATAATCGAGCAACCTATGCTGGCGCTCTTGAAAGCCTTGCAAAAGAGTCTGCAATGATCTTGAGTCATGCTAGCACATCAATGGGGGTTGCTGTAATTTATGATAAGCCTTTGTTACTTCTGGACTCTAAAGAACTAAGGGATATAGAAAATGCTTACGAAAGGTATGTTCAAAGTGGTTTTGCTACCAAATTAGGTGCTAAAGTGGTAGCTATAGATAACAGATCTGATTATGAGGATCTAACAAGTTTCCCAACTGTAAATTTTGAAAAATATAAAAAATACTCATTTGACTATTTAAATTGTAGCCCATCTGAAAATGGTACTATTTGGAATAAAATACAAGTGGGTATAATAAGTTAATTGAGAGAGTGTTTTCATCGAGGTGTAAGTTGCTATTAGATAAGGGTTTTTGTATCAAATACCTTGTTTTTATGTGACTTTAATGCGTGAAACCATCATTTTTGCTTTTTTAATACATTTTGGTTTAAATACTAGGTAGAGTTTGCGTTAAATGAGAAGAAAAATTAAACGGTTGTGGAGCATTCTGTCTTTTGAGCAAAGGAAAAAGTTGGCATTGTTGCAAATCATGGTTGTAGCAATATCAATTTTTGAACTTGTCACTATTGGTATGATTGCCGGATTTATGGGAGTAGTTTCAGACAATAGTAAGCTAGATACGTACTTAAGTTATGTTAATATTTCTTTTCTAAACAATATGTCATTTAGTAGTACTTTGTTGTTTATTTCTTGTGTGATTTTATTACTTTTAACTATAAGCTCTTTATTGTCAGTCTTTATGACGAAAAAGATTAATCAAATATCCTTGAATTTCGGCCATGAACTCACCTGTAGGCTATTTTTTTTCTATCAAAATCAAGATTGGGAATATTATTTAAGGAATAATTCAAGTATTTTGACAAATAAGGTTCTTATAGAAAGCAGTCGCTTAGTTGGTTCTGTTCTAGTTCCTATTGTGAATATGTTTTCTCGGTTAGTTTTTATTTTACTAATCAGTGTGGCTATCTTCTCTTATGATATTGAGACGAGCTTATTTATCATAACCTTCTTCATTTTTAGTTATGTCATGATTTCTAAGGTGCTTAAGAAGCGACTGCAACGAAATGGGCGTATTGTTGGAGAGGCAAATCAGTTAAAAAGTAAGATAGTTAAAGAAGCATTCACAAATACAAAGCCAGCTATTCTTTTAGGGAAAAGGAAATATTTTATAAACGCCTTTGATGAGCAAAGCTTACAACAATCCCAAGCTCAGGCAAGTACGATGACTATTGCAGGAGCTCCACGGTACATGATGGAATGGCTTGCCTATGTAAGCATGATAATGATTATTATACTCAATCTTATCATTAAAGGTGATGATTTTTCTGCCATACTTCCACTGCTTACTATCTATGGTTTAGCCGCTTTTAAGTTACTGCCCTCCCTTCAGCAGGTTTACAATAGCATTGCAACCATCAAAGGCAATATTTCAGTGTTGGATATTTTGGAAGCTGATTTAGTTTCTAGTAGGGCTAAGATGAATTCTAATGACCATATAGAATTGATACCTTTTAATGAGCATCTTGAAGTTTCTCAAGGGTCTTTCTCGTATGCAGGTAATAAAAAGCTAGCTCTAAACTCAATAAGTATCAGGGTAAATAAGTTCGAGAAAATTGGAATTGTAGGCCACTCAGGCTCAGGAAAATCAACATTGATTGATGTGATTTGTGGTCTGTTGCCATTAAGTAGTGGCAAGTTAAATATAGATGGGCAGCCAATCAAAGATTTGTCTGCTTGGCATCATAATATTTCCTATGTCCCTCAATCTGTTAACTTAATGGATGCCACAATCGCGGAAAACATTGCTTTTGGAGTTGAATATTCAGAAATAGATTGGGAAAAAGTACATAAAGCTGTTGAGCTTTCATGTTTAACAGAATTAATTGCTAGTTTTTCAAATGGACTTGATAGTCACATTGGTGAAAATGGAATCCAGATTTCTGGCGGACAAAGGCAAAGAATTAGTATAGCAAGAGCTTTATATTCGGAGTCTGAAATTTTGATCTTCGATGAGGCAACGAGTGCTCTAGATGGCATTACTGAAAATCAAATTATGGAGTCAATAGAGAAATTGTCAGGTAAGAAAACTATTATTATGATTGCCCATCGACTAAAAACTATAAAAAACTGTGATCGTATCTATGTATTAGAACAAGGCCAAATAGTCGATGAAGGTAGATATGATTACTTGATTCAAAGTAACGCATCCTTTAGAGAAATGAACAAATTTGCGTAGTTTGATAATGAGGTTAATATGGATTTTACTTAGATAGGTTCCAAATGAGTTATTTAAGTATTTATATCTCTATCTTGTTTACAAATTTTAATTTAAGGAATTAACTTGTTAAATAATAAAAATGTTCTTATCACTGGCGGTACAGGGTCGTTTGGTAAGAAGTTCATCAGTACAATCTTAGAGCGCTATGCGGACGTGAAAAAAATTATTATTTTTTCTCGTGATGAATTGAAACAATTTGAGTTGAGGCAGCAGTATCCTCAAAAAGACTTTCCTCAACTTCGCTTTTTTATTGGAGATGTTCGTGATAGAAACCGCATGGTTCAGGCTTGTGAAGGCGTAGATGTTATCATTCATGCAGCTGCAATTAAGCAGGTAGATACTGCTGAATATAATCCAACGGAGTGTATTCGTACTAATGTAGATGGCGCTGAAAATGTAATTAACGCGGCACTAACTTGTAATGTGAAAGATGTAGTAGCGCTATCGACAGACAAAGCTTGTGCGCCAATCAACCTTTATGGTGCGACTAAGCTGGCTTCAGATAAGCTATTTACAGCAGCAAATAATATCAAAGGTTCAAAAGATATCCGTTTTAGTGTTGTGCGCTATGGTAACGTAATGGGCTCTCGTGGCTCAGTTATCCCATTCTTTTTGAGTAGACGTGAAGAAGGTGTATTGCCGATCACTCATGAAGAGATGACACGCTTTAATATCTCATTGCAAGATGGCGTGAACATGGTGATGTACGCGCTTGAAAACCATTTAGGTGGTGAGATTTTTGTACCAAAAATCCCATCTTACAAGATTTTGGATATCGCAGAAGCGATTGCTCCAGAATGTGAGACTAAAGTTGTAGGTATTCGCCCAGGTGAAAAACTTCATGAAGAGATGATCACCGATACTGATTCGCTGAATACGATTGATCTTGGTAAATACTACGCAATTTTGCCTTCTGTTTCGTTCACCTATACAGAGCAAGAATACCTCGATCACCATAAAGCTGAGAAAGTACCGTTTGGTTTCAAATACAATTCAGGTACGAATACAGAGTGGGAAAGTATTGAAGGCCTACGTGAGCTAATCAAAGAGCACGTTGATCCAAACTTTACAGTGTGAGAATAGTAGTGATTCCTTACGGTAAGCAAGATATTAACCAGCAAGACATTGACAGTGTTATTGATGTGTTGAAGTCGGATTTTCTGACGCAGGGCCCCCAAGTCCCAGCATTTGAGCAAGCACTTATCGATCATACCGGTGCAAGCTATGCCCTCGCTGTAAATAGCGCTACATCAGCATTACACATTGCTTGTCTTGCGCTGGGACTCGGTGAGGGGGATTGGCTTTGGACGTCCCCTATTACCTTCGTCGCGTCAGCAAACTGCGGTTTATACTGTGGTGCACAAGTCGACTTCGTAGATATTGACCCTGATACTTACAATATGTGTCCAAAACACCTTGAGGAAAAGTTAATCAAAGCGAAAGCTGAAGGTAAGCTTCCAAAAGTTGTTGTCCCGGTGCACTTATGTGGCCAACCATGCGATATGGTGGCGATCGCCAAACTGGCGAAAGAGTACAACTTCAAAGTCATTGAAGATGCTTCACATGCAATTGGCGGTAAATATCAAGGCTTGCCTATAGGGAATTGCGAATACTCGGATATCACAGTCTTTAGCTTTCACCCCGTTAAAATTGTAACGACGGCGGAAGGTGGAGCAGCAATGACCAACCAAAAGGCTTTGTCTGACAAGATGACTTTGCTTCGAAGTCATGGTATTACTCGTGACCCTGAGCAAATGGAGAGTGGTAACCATGGTAGCTGGTATTATCAACAGGTTGATTTAGGTTTTAACTATCGTATGACCGAGCTTCAGGCGGCACTGGGTGTATCTCAGATGCATCGTTTAGACGCTTTTATTACCTCTCGCCATCACCTTGCAGATCGTTACAATCAGCTATTGAAGTCTTTACCCGTGGTATTGCCATATCAATTGGAGAATACCTACTCGGGCCTTCACCTTTATGTAATTCGTTTGCAGTTGGACAAGACCTCTTTGACACACAAAGAGGTGTTTGATGCACTAAGAGACAAAGGTATTGGCGTCAATCTGCACTACATTCCAGTCCATACTCAGCCTTACTATGAAAAAATGGGTTTCAGTGAAGGTGATTTCCCTGAATCTGAGCGCTATTACCGCGAAGCTATTTCTCTTCCTATGTTCCATGCGATGAGTGAAGAGCAGCAGGATGCAGTCGTTCAAGTTCTCACTGAAATATTGCAGGAGCGCTAATGAAAGTCGCGATTATTCCAGCTCGTGGTGGTAGTAAGCGCATACCAAGAAAAAATATCAAAGCATTTCATGGTAAGCCCATGATTGCTTACTCTATTGAAGCAGCCATTGCCTCTGGCTGCTTTGATAAAGTTATCGTTTCTACCGACGATGCGGAAATTGCAGCCGTTGCCGAGGATCATGGTGCTTATGTTCCATTTTTCCGTCCAGCAGATATTTCTGATGACTATGCTACAACAATGGATGTCATGGCTCATGCTATCCATTGGTGTCAAAATGAAGGTTGGGAAATTGACGCTGTATGTTGTTTGTATGCAACGGCTCCATTTGTATTGCCGAAGGATTTACAACAAGGCTATGCACTTTTGCAAGGCGAAGATGTGCAATTTGCTTTTAGTGCTACCTCATTTCCATTCCCAATTCAACGCGCGATTAAACTTGATTCAGACGGCTCCGTTTCGATGTTTACTCCTGAAAATGAACAGGTAAGATCTCAAGACCTCGAAGAAGCTTACCACGATGCGGGACAGTTTTATTGGGGTAAAACCAGAGCATTTTTAGAAAAATACTCTATTTTTTCTCCTCATTCGAAAGCGGTACTTTTACCTCGCAATCGGGTTCAAGATATTGATACCCATGAAGATTGGGAGCTTGCTGAGTCCTTGTTTTCTGTGCTAAAGCTCACCAATTAACAATTAGGATGAAGTATGAAAGTTGTCTTTCGAGTCGATGCATCTCTGTTGGTTGGTAGTGGGCATGTTATGCGTTGCCTCGTCTTGGCTGAAGAATTTGCGAACAAAGGATATGACATCGAGTTTGCTTGTTCTCCATTAGAAGGAGACATGCGTGCGTTTATTCGTGAGCTTGGGTTTCAGGTGACGACACTTGCCAAGCCAAGACAAACTATTGAGCCACTTCACGATGCTGATTATGCAGCCTGGCTTCAAAAGAGCGTATCTGAAGATGCACAAGATTTCCTAACAGAAATCACTTATGCAGACCTTGTTGTTACTGATCACTATGCAATCGGTGTTGGATGGCAAGAACAAGTTATCGCTTCGTTAGATTGCCGAATGCTTGCTATTGATGATCTCGGGCGACGCCATAAAGCTGACTTGATCTTGGATCAAACGTTAGGGCGTGATGAAGCTGATTACTCTGAATCTCAATCTAGAGTCCTAGCGGGTAGTGAGTTCGCTTTATTGAGAGCAGACTTCGCGAGTAAGCGAGAATCAGCACTCTCTAGAGAGATTTCTAACAATCCTCTGAAAGTGCTGGTATCCATGGGGGGGGTCGATGCACCTAACACCACTTTCAAAGTGTTAGAATCTTTATGCGGAAAAGTAGAGGCCAAGTTCACTGTATTGTTGTCGCCAAAAGCGCCTCACTTTAACCAAGTTAAAGAGTGGTGTTCATCTAGATCTGACGTTTCGCATCTCGAGTTTGTCTCTGATATGGCAAGTTTAATGTTAGAGCATGACATCGCTATAGGGGCTCCAGGTACCACAAGTTGGGAAAGAGCTTGTCTTGGGCTACCCAACGTAATCATTCCTTTAGCAGAGAACCAGCAACTAATCTGTAAACAGTTAGTAAAGCACTCTGCGTCATTAAAAGTTGATATCGAGGATATCCCTAGTAGATTGCAAAGTGAGTTCTTGACAGTTCTGAAGCAGTGGTCCCAATTCAAAGATGCTAATCTTTCTCTTTGCGATGGGCGAGGCGCACGCCGAGTCTCTTATGAGGTTGAGTTGTTACTTAATGAGACAGCTGATGGATTATCTCTCAAGCCTACTTCGCAAGAAGATATCGCGTTGATTTATGACTGGCAGTGTCACCCAGAGACTAGAAAGTACGCATTGACTCCTGAGGTCCCTACATGGGGTGATCACCAAGCTTGGATGTGTAAAAAACTGAAATCAGCCTCTGACTACTTTTACATGATCGTTAGTAGGGATGATGGCAACAACGTTGGAGTGGTGCGCTTAGATAGAATAGAAGCTGGACATTATTTGGTCTCAATATTTGTAGACCCTAAAAGCTATGGAAAAGGGATCGCGTTTAAAGCTTTAAATATTGTTGATGCAATTCATCCTGATGTAACCCTACATGCTACGGTATTGAAAGCAAATAGCGCATCTCAACGACTCTTCCAAAAATGTTGCTACCGACAAGTCGATGAAGAAACTTACGTTCGACGACCAATTGATTGAGGCAAAAATGAAACCATTTATTACTATTGACGGCCGTCAAGTTGGGCCAGACTTCCCTCCTTATATCATCGCAGAATTATCCGCTAACCATAATGGGGATATCAATCGCGCTTTCCAAATCATGGAAGAAGCGAAGAAGGCGGGCGCAGATGCGATAAAATTACAAACCTATACTCATGAAACTATTACCATGGATTGTGACTCTGAAGAGTTTCAAATTCATGGTGGTTTATGGGATGGGCAGACTTTGTATGAACTATACAAAGGTGCTCATATGCCGTGGGAATGGCATAAGCCGTTATTCGAAAAAGCTCGAGAGTTGGGTATTACTATCTTTAGTTCTCCTTTCGATTTTAGCGCGGTAGAGCTTTTAGAAGAACTCGACGCTCCTGCCTATAAGATTGCTTCGTTTGAAGTGATTGATTTACCTCTTGTTAAACGTGTTGCTCAAACAGGCAAGCCAATGATCATTTCAACGGGAATGGCGAATCAAGAAGAGATTGCTGAAGCTATCAAAACAGCAAAAGATAATGGTTGCCAGGAGTTAGTTGTGCTTCATTGTGTCAGTGGTTACCCAGCGCCTGCAGACCAATACAATCTAAGAACGATTGCAGATATTGCTGAGCGTTTTGATGTTCTTTCAGGCTTATCTGATCACACTATTGATAACGCGACAGCAGTTACATCTATCGCTCTTGGCGCTTGCTTAATTGAGAAGCATGTAACGATGGATCGCAATGGTGGTGGCGCTGATGATAGCTTCTCACTGGAGCCTCAAGAGTTACAGGCATTGTGTAAAGATACCAAAACAGCGTGGCAAGCTCTTGGCAAGGTCAACTATGAAAGAACTGAAGCGGAAAAAGGTAATGTGAAATTTCGTCGCTCTTTGTACGTAGTCAAAGATGTAAAAGCGGGTGAAATGCTCACGGCAGAGAATGTCCGAAGTATTCGCCCTGGTTTTGGGTTGGCCCCAAAGTATTATGATGAGATTATGGGGCAAGTAGTGAAAAGAAATATTAGTCGAGGAACTCCTCTTACTTTTGATGTGATTGAGACTGTGAAGTAATGAAATATTGTCAAAAATGCCTGACGACAGATTTACGACCTAATGCGTCTTTTTCAGGTGGGATCTGTATTGCTTGTCGATATTCAGCTTCAGAGCATCACGAGAACGTGAGGTTGAAGCTTAAGTTACTAAAAGACAAGATCCAAAAAAGCCGCCAAAAGCAAAGAAATAAAGGGGCTTACGATTGTATCGTTGGTGTTAGTGGAGGCAAAGATAGCACACGTCAGGCTCACTGGGTTAGGGACCGGTTAGGGTTGAGACCGTTATTGGTTTGTTGTGCCTATCCACCAAAACAGATGTCTGAAATTGGCGCTAAAAATCTCACCAACTTGATTGAAATGGGATTTGATGTGATAGCTGCGACCCCTGCACCTCAAACGGCAGCTAAACTTGCTCTAGAGTCATTTAAACAATTTGGTAATGTATGTAAGTCGACGGAAATGTCTCTGTTTTCGACAGTTCCTCGTTTGGCTATTGAGTTGGGGGTTAACACCATCTTTTGGGGGGAGAACCCAGCTTTACAAGTTGGCGATGCTGCTGTCGAGGGGTTTGATGAGTTTGATGGCAACAACTTACGCCGTCTAAATACTCTTACCGCTGGCGGAACTGATTGGCTAAAAGAAGCTGTTAGGCACCCTTATCATGCCGAGCATTACTTATACCCAGATGAAATTGAGTTTGAACGCAAGAAAATTAATATTTTCTACTTAGGCCCTGCGTGGGATGACTGGAGTAATGATGATAACTCTATATATGCTTCATTACAGGGGCTTACTTTACGCCCGGGAGAAGAATTAGAAACGGGAGATCTTTCCAATGCTTCTATGCTTGATGAAGAATTTACTAATATCAATATGATGCTCAAGTACTACAAGTTTGGGTTTGGTAGAGCAACGGACGCAGTGAATGAAAAAATACGAACCGGTAAACTCACGCGTGAACAAGGTATAGAAATTGCTGAAAAGTATGACGGTCTATGTTCTGACCGTATTGTTAAGAGCTATTCGGACTATGTCGGAATAACGGTTGATGAGTTTTGGAACATTGCCAATAAATGGGTGAACGCTTCTATTTTTGATATTCGCTCTGGTCAACGCCCAATCAGAAAGTTTACTGTCGGAGTCGATTATGAAAGTTGATATCTTAGATATTGGTAGTGGTAATATTCGTTCGGTTAAAAACTGGATTGAGAAGTCTAACGTTTCCACACGGATTGTCACTCAGCCTGATGATATACAGTCTGAAATGTTAATATTGCCAGGTGTTGGCTCAGCAGGTTCTTATATGCAACGTATGAAGGCTGGCAATTTTGATGAAGCCATCAAGGCTCATGTTGATAAAGGGTGTCGTTTGATGGGGATCTGCTTAGGTTTTCAGATAATGATGGAATACTCAGAAGAAGATGGGCATGTTGAAGGCTTTGGATTTCTTGATGGGCATGTAGAACGTTTGATTGGGCAAGAGTCCCACAACGCATGGGAACCACTTTCGTTCCGCCGTCAAGGGATGGCTGGGCAGTCATTTAGTAGTAGGCATCACCTTACACAAAAGCGTATTTTCAATGGACGCGTTTTTTACAACCATGAATATGGGGTGATTAATAAAAGTCAAGACGCTTTTTCTCTTCCAGTGAGTAGCGCATTTTCTCAATACAGTGGTTTGTTGGTTAAGGACAATATCATTGGTCTTCAGTTTCACCCGGAGAAAAGTCAAATCTCGGGTATAGACTTAATCAACATGATCTTATAGGGAGCGAATATGCGTGTTGGTTCTACCGTATTGTTGCAAGCCCAGCGTTGCGTGCAGTCGTACCATTGGAGTTTTTTGCGTCCGCTGGGCGATTTACAAAGTGTGTTGGATTCACTGGAGGAATATCAATGTGATGAAGTCGCAATAATTCGTCCTGTGAGAGACCAAGATACGTTTGCTCAGTTTGAAGCAGACATTCAAGTATTACATCGGTTGAAGACGATGACGCCAATTAGTTTTGGTGGAGGAATTCGTTCGTTTAAGCATCTGGCTTTATTGAATGATTTACCCATTGAACGGTTGGTTTTCTCTTCAGCATTCTTAGCTAAAGATCATATGTTATTGGATGAAGCTAAGAACCTTTTTGGTCATCAGGCGATTCAATGCTTGCTCCCAATAAGAACACTCAATGGAAGCCTTGAAGTATTCTGTTCCGAAAAATCGACCTTTGTTACCATTAATGATATAGATTTTTCTTTCATTCAATCTTACGCGAATGAGATTATATTGTTCGATGTTGCCTCTGAAGGTGAACATAACCAATTTGATTTTGAGTTATTGTCAGCGCTACCAATTGAAAATAGCAAACTCATCGTGAGTGGTGGTATTGGTCACGAGTCGGTGAGAGCAGCAAGCGAGAAAGGTCTTGCTTCTGTATTGATTGATAACAAAGTCTTACATAAAGAATATTCGATTACGAGCTACAAACATGCTTTCAAATTGTCCTAAATGTCACTATCCACTTAATCACCCATTTGGGCTCACAATCAATGAACGAGAATGTTCAGGGTGTTTGACTCATAAAGAAAAAGATCAGATCAATTGGGATGACAAAGCTAATGAACTTGACCTTATATTAGGTAGATTTAAAAAACAACGTAGTCGTTATGACTGCATTGTTCCTGTTGTTGGCGATGCTGAAGATTATTATACCGTAAGTAAAGTGTTGGGCGCAGGTTTGTCCCCTTTAGTCGTTTGTGTAAATGATTACTTCAAAAATGACATAGGTTGGCATAACCTTCACAACTTGATAACTCATTTTGATGTCGACTCTTTCGTATTTAACCCAGATATGCGGGTATACAAAGACCTTGTTCGTACATCACTTCGTAAGTTTGACCATATAATGCTGCCCTTCTTGCAGTTACACACAGCTTTTCCTGTGCATGTCGCCTATGAACGGAAAATCCCGCTCATCATCTGGGGACAAAATCAAGCCGTCGAGCAAGTAGGAAAGTTCTCGCATCATGATGCAGCAGAAATGAGCCGCTGGAATCGCCGAGAGCACGACTTGTTTAATGTAGAAGCTGGGCATCTAATTGGCAACGGAGCGCAGGTTGATGAGCGCGATTTGAACTATTATCGTTACCCAGAAATAAGCTCCATTGCTCGTCGAGGAGTCAGAGGGCTCTACTTGAGTAACTATATGCGCTGGGATCCAATTGCACAAAACCAAGCGATGACTGAGTTTGGTTTTATTCCAGAAACAAATACTGCAACTTTCGATATCTATGAGCGTGCTGGGAGTTCGGTATATTATCAATTTCATGATTTACTGAAAATGAAGCGCATTGGCTATCGTAAGGTTAATGATCACGTGGCAAGGGAGATTCGTCACGGGCGTTTAACCAATGAAGATGGTCTGTCATTGCTGTCCCACTATAAAGGAAGTAGAGTTTTCATTAAGCCATTTTTTGAATGGTTAGGGGTTACAAAGAGCGGTTATGAGTGGTTTAAATTACATAGACTTAGCAATCAATTGGAGCTTATCAGTGAAGTTAAGACTTTTGATGCTCCCCCTCCCTTTGTAATAGCTGATGAACTAAAAAGGTATTTATCCGAATCAAAAGTAGCAGAAGAGCAATTTGTAACCTTCGGCAAAGGGCTATATATATAGATTTGTAATTAATTTTTCTTAAGTTTTAATAATTATGATAGTAGCCTAATATGAGAGGTATTTGATTTAACCTTGTAAGGCGATGGTGGATTTTTTTGGCCTAGAAACTAAAAATTCAAAGTTTAAGGTTATGATATTAAGGTGCCCACGTCCTAGGACGTATAAGACAGGAAATATTTGATTGAGTAACGGTTTTATATTTTTATATGAGATATTAATAATATTTCTAGGTCTAGAGAGTAATGCTGCTAGTACATAATTAAATTATTAAGATGACGATGGTCTATGTTGGATTGTTATAGTATTGCACTGGATGTGGTTTAAGCGCTGCTTCATGTAGGTATTGATAGTTCTTGTAGTAAGTGAATTACGTTAATATTGCGAATTTTTGTGTGACGTAAGACGTAGAATAATAAAATTAGTTATTCTACAGTTAAACATAACGATGATGTAGAGTGCATTTGATTTTTTGTATCGAAACGATGCTTAGAATTTATCACTGATACAAGTGAGTTGTAAAGTATGAATAGTAAAAATGATAGTTTAGACATAGATGACCTTTCAAATAGTGAGTATTGGGAGGGAACAAAAAAAACATATCGTAAGAATAAATGTTATTTTGACTCTTTATCTGAACACTTAGCAAAGATATATGGGTTGGATTCTAAGTTGTC
The DNA here is from genome assembly GCF_027587155.1 of Vibrio sp. T11.5. NCBI lineage: Bacteria > Pseudomonadati > Pseudomonadota > Gammaproteobacteria > Vibrionales > Vibrionaceae > Vibrio > Vibrio sp. T11.5. The sequence goes on along the minus strand of NZ_JAPPTP010000024.1, from coordinate 433 downwards.
ACAGGACTCTGTTCTATATGAGATAATGAGTGTTCAGTATAAAAATAATAGGCAGTTGTTTGATGCTAACCTTATTCTTTGGGTTTTTCTATACTTAGTTGTTTTTTTATTTATACTTGTTTCTGGTTTTTTTTCTGTATTTTTTTCCTTTTTTAAGAGAAAAAAAAGTACAGATGTGATTTATGAGGAAATGTGGCCACAAAAAAGCCTATATAACCGTTTTTATGATTATATTGATGTAGAACTTAGTTCAAGGCATATTAAAAGAGAAATACTATTGATTTCGCCAGGAGTTAGTTTTTTTAAAGAAAAAGTTCAAGCTTGGAAAGGTTCTATAATAAATAGAAGATATTCAGGAGCATTATTTGAATATAGGCTGTCATTTCAGGTTTTTTTCTGCGATTTGTTTTATCTTACTGAATTGCTAAAAATC
>NZ_JAPPTP010000023.1:0-64065 GCF_027587155.1 Vibrio sp. T11.5 | reverse complement strand
TCGTTACTCGTAATACGTGTAACTACATCATCAGTGTACTAATCTGGCGATGACAATTTGTGGAGAGATGGCTGAGTGGTTGAAAGCACCGGTCTTGAAAACCGGCATACGTTAATAGCGTATCTAGGGTTCAAATCCCTATCTCTCCGCCACTATTAAGAAAGCCCGTTGCTAGCGCAACGGGCTTTTTGCATTTCTAGTATTAAAACAAACACTATTTAGCTTTGATAAAGGGCAGCTTTGGAAACCTAAAAACTGAACTTATTACCTCTATATCTTGCTGCTGAAGATACAAAAAAGCCGACACATCATGTCGGCCAAAAAGCGAGTAAAAAGATTAAGGGCGGTTGGCGACTTTATTCTTAAGTTCTTGCTTCTCTGCATCCGAGATGAATGCCAGCTCTAAGCCATTGTTCTGTGCCTGACGAATGTCTTCTTGTGACAGGCCCGCTTGCGGTGCAGCAACTTCGTATTCGTATGGTAGCTCAATACCTTCCACTGCTGGGTCATCGGTGTTTAGACAGGCGAGTACACCGTGATCAAGGAATTGTTTGATCGGGTGGTTGGTGAGTGATTCTACCGTACTGGTCTGGAAGTTAGAGGTTAGACAAGACTCAATACCAATACGGTTTTCTGCGAGGTAATCCATCAGTTTAGGATCGTGAATCGCTTTGACACCATGGCCAATACGAGTGGCTCCTAGCTCTTGAATTGCTTGCCACATGCTTTCAGCGCCGGCAGCTTCACCTGCATGAACAGTGACATTTAGACCCGCATCTTTGACTTGAGTGAAATGTTTCACAAAGCGATCGCCTGGCTGACCTAATTCATCTCCTGCTAAGTCAACAGCAACGATTTTATCTCGTTGGGTCAGAATCGCATCTAACTCTTGCTGACATGCGTCTGTACCGAATGTACGACTCATAATACCAATTAGGTTAGCTTTGATACCAAAATCACGAATACCAGCTTCCACACCATCGACAACTGCTTCAACCACACCAGCCACAGGCAGTTTGTGTTTCATCGCCATGTAGTAAGGTGAGAAGCGAAGTTCAGCGTAATCAATTTGTGCATTCAATGCATCTTCAACGTTTTCGTAAGCAACGCGGCGACAGGCATCCAGATCACCAAGAACAGATACTCCCCAATCTAATTTAGATAGGAACGCGACAAGAGACGGCTCTGCTTCAACGATTTGAACATGCGGCGTTAGTGACTCAACATCGTACGCTGGCAGGGCAATACCAAATTTCTGGCCAAGTTCTAAAATTGTTTTGGTGCGAATATTTCCGTCAAGGTGACGGTGCAAATCTGTAAGTGGTATGTTCTTGGTTATCATTATAGTAATTCCGATTGTCTGAATTGAGCTAAGTATAAGAATCAATGCCAGAAGTGTCAGTAACAAATGCTCGCAAAACCGACCAAGAGTGATGTTATTTACTTCATGTTAACCAGATTTGTTGGCCACTCGTCAAACGGAACTGGTCGGCTAAACAAGTACCCTTGCCCCTGAGGACAATTGAGAGAAGTCAGCATTTGCGCCTGCTCTGATGTTTCTATACCTTCAGCGACCAAATCAACTTTCATACCACGAGTCATGTTGATGATGGCAGCAACAATGGAAGTATCTAGATTCTCTCTTTCCATCTTTTGCACGAAAGTTCGATCTATCTTCAGGCAGTCGAATGGTAGCTTGTGCAAATACGCCAGTGAGCTGTAGCCCGTACCAAAATCGTCAATGGCGATATGAATACCCAGATCGCGAATAGTCTGCATGTTTTTGACGATGACGGGATCATTATCGACAATCCTTGACTCTGTGATTTCTAAAGTCAGGTTGCCAGCGCGTAAACCTGACGAAGAAAGTACCGAGCGCAGTGAATCTATGAGGTTTGGCTGAGAAAGCTGATTGACTGACAAATTGACATGCAGATGGAAGTCTTCGTCCCATTTGCCTTCTTCCATGCCTTTCACGGTATCATTACAGGCTTGGGTAAGTATTTGCTCACCGATAGAGCCAATTAACCCGCTTTCTTCTGCAATAGGAATAAAGTCGAGTGGTGAGATGAGGCCTGAAGCGGGAGATAGCCAGCGAGCGAGTGCTTCTGCGCCAATAATAGCGCCCGTATTGAGGTCGACAATTGGTTGGTAAAATGGCACAAATTCTTTGTGCTCAAGGGCATCCTTGATTTTGGCTTGCATTAAGGTGCGCCTACGAGAAATGTCCGCCATTTCTGGTTTGTAGTGGCTAACTTGATTGAGATCTTGTTTGGCTGTGCTTAATGCGATACTTCCGTTACGCAGCCATAGTGTCATATTACTGTGTTTGCTCTCGGTCACGACACCGATCGATACGTTGACGACTACACTGTCCTGTTCCATTACAAAAGGAGCGGCAAACATTTGTTGAACTCTGTGTGTTGCAAAAGTGATTTGCTCTTTGCTGAGAGGTTCGGTGAAATAAACCGCAAACTCGTCACCACCTATTCTAGCCATGTAACAATCATCATCAAATAAGGCCTTTAACCTCTCTGCGATGATGATGAGCAACTGATCTCCTTTGTAATGCCCCAAACTGTCATTGATATCACGGAATTTGTTGATCCCAATGAGCATCAGACAGCCGTTTATTTTGGGTAAGGTATCACATGTCTCGATCAAACCTTCTCGGCTATACAGTCTAGTCAGAGAATCAAATAGCAACTGAGAGCGCAGCGCACGAAAAGACGCTTTGAGGTTATTAGCCATTTCGTTGAAGGCAAATACCAACATGTTGGTTTCGTAGATAAACCCGGGCTGTGGCATCGTGCTATCCCAATCGCCTCTAGCTAAGTGCTTGGCTGCTGCAACGGTAGAGGTGATCGGTTTTACAACTCGATTAAAAGCGAGTAAACCAATCAGAATGCCTATAAAGCTCGCGATGATGCCTATTACCCAACTGTCGCGCTGACTCTCTGGCAATTGGCCAAGCAGCTCTGATTCTGAAATTGCGATGCCAATGTACCATTGGAGACCGAAATCATCAGTGTAAGGTGTGATGTGATTAAAATATCGCTCACCATTAATCTCTAAGTTAAAGCGATTAATGTTCGGTGATGTGTGATAGTGCTGGGCAAATGCAAATTCGGCACTGGCTTTTATCACAGGGCTAGAACTTTCAGTCGCTAATAGGCGTTGGCCTTTGTCGCTCAGTGGTGTTCCCCAAGAAACGACACTTCCACCAGTGGAGTGGGCAACCAACCGCTGCTCTTGATCAAACAAGTAGAGCGTAGCACGGGTTTTCTCTTGCTGTTTTTTAAGGAAGGTATTGAAGGTATTAATTCTAACATCAGTAACAACGACTCCCTGAAAGCGCTGATCTTGAAAGACGGGGGTTAACGCCGATAAAGTGATTTCCTGACGTTCGTCAGCGTTAGCGTAAATGGATGACCACATAGGCGAAAGACTGTCTGCGACTGGTGCATACCATGGGCGAATACGTGGGTCATAACCTTCAAATACTGAGCGAATATCATTACTGACAACTTGCCCACGATAAATGACCAACTTCTGCTCTGTACGGTCATCCTGAATCATCAAGGTATATCCTTGGTCTGCTTCTTTGCGAAATCCAACGTATTCACCACCTTCACCTCCGAAGCCGATGACATCGAGTTGTGGGATAGAGTGATAGAGACCTTGGAAACTGGTGAGAAGAAAGTGTTGTATGACAGAGGTGTTCCCTTTCTCATACAGTTGATTAAAGCCAATGTTGTGACTGAGAGCTAAACTGGCCTGAAGTGGGCGAGTTAAGAAATCATTCAGTTCTAGGGTGACATTATCTGTCAGTGCGGTGAGCTGCTTGTCACTGATGTCTCGCACCATTTCTTCATAGCTGCGTTTTTGTAAAGTAACGATGACCCCGATTGTTAAGATAAAAATCATTACAAAAGGTAGAACGACCGCGGTTCTCAATGTAATTTGTGTAGTTGCCGACATGCTGTCCTTACGTACTTGAAACTAAAATCCGTATTAGCGAGTTTGAGTCTGCAAGCCAACAGCCATAGTGCACTGATGCTGACCCATAAAGCCTTAAATGCCTATCAATTGTACAATGCGACCGACTTTATGGAATAAGTTAATTGAGTCAGCGGTTAATAAAGCTCTTTTAGTTTTCTGGTCAAAGTGTTTCTACCCCAACCAAGAACTTTGGCTGCATCTTGCTTGTGGCCATTGGTATGTTCCAAGGCCGCTTCCAAAAGTATACGTTCAAATTCTGGAAGTGCGTAGGTGAGCAATTCAGTATCCCCTTGGGACAATGACTGCCTAGCCCAACTGGACAGTTGTTGTTGCCAGCTCACATCAGCATCAAAGTTGTTGACGTTGGATCTCTCCTCCAATAACTCTGCGGGTAGGTCTGCAGGAAGAATTTCACTCCCGCTTGCCATCACGGTGAGCCAACGGCAAACATTTTCTAACTGCCTAACGTTACCGGGCCAGTTAAGTCTGTTGAGCACTTCAATGGTTGAAGGATGAAGGGTTTTGATATCTACACCAAGCTCTTCTGAGGCCAAGGCAAGAAAATGTAAGGTGAGTTTTTCTATGTCTTGTTTGCGCTCACGCAATGCTGGAATGTGAACTCGTATGACGTTAAGGCGATGGAATAAATCTTCACGGAAATCACCTTGGTGAACCAGCTTTTCGAGATTTTGGTGGGTTGCAGCGACAATACGTACATCTACTCTGATTGGAGAGTGGCCACCGACACGATAAAACTGGCCGTCGGCAAGCACTCGTAGCAATCGCGTTTGAATATCGAGCGGCATATCGCCAATTTCGTCGAGGAACAATGTGCCACCATTGGCCTGCTCAAACCGTCCTTGTCTGATGCTGTTGGCACCAGTAAATGCCCCTTTTTCATGTCCAAACAATTCTGACTCAATCAGGTCTTTGGGAATCGCAGCCATATTTAGTGCGATGAAGGGTTTACTTGCTCTCGGGCTGTGACGATGTAAGGCGTGAGCGACCAATTCTTTACCTGTCCCTGATTCACCATTAATCAAGACAGAAATTGAAGAGCGAGATAGGCGGCCGATAGCGCGGAAGACTTCCTGCATCGCTGGTGCTTCACCAATAATCTCCGGTGCACTGTGGTTGTTGGGATCAGCATTTGCCTGCTCGCGTTTCTGTTCCTGGCCATGTGCAATGGCACGTTCGACTAAGGTTAGCGTTTCATCGACGTCAAATGGCTTTGGCAGGTATTCGAACGCCCCTTTTTGATAGGCATTGACCGCGGCATCCAGATCAGAGTGCGCTGTCATGATGATCACTGGTAAGTCTGGTGAGCGTTCATTAACTTGTTTGAGTAGCTCTATCCCATCAATACCCGGCATACGAATGTCGGACACCAGTACGTCCGGTGTTTCGCGCTCCAGTGCCAGTAGAACGCTTTCTGCGTCAGAAAACGTATCGCATTTTATATTTGCTGATGAAAGGGTTTTCTCCATGACCCAGCGTATCGAGCTGTCATCATCTACTACCCAAACGTATCCTTTACTCATAACAAACTTATCCTTTCAGCAATGCCACTAACGTAAAATTTAAATTGGCAGATATATGGTGAATGTGGTTCTGCCAGGCCAGCTCTCGACATCAATTTTTCCCTGGTGCTGGTCTATCAGGTTTTGAGCAATAGACAATCCCAATCCTGTCCCCCCCTCTCTCCCGCTGACCATTGGATAGAAAAGGGTGTCTTGTAACTCTGCGGGGATCCCCGGTCCGTTGTCGATGATCTCCACCCGTGCCGCTAATTTGCAGCGCTGGCCATGAATATTGGTTTGATGCACCGTTCTGGTACGAATGATGATATTGCCATTGTTCTGTTTTTGCAGAATCTGGCCAGCATTGCTGACAATATTCAAAAGCGCTTGCTCAATCTGATCCGAATCCATCAAGAACTCTGGCAAACTAGGGTCGTAATCGCGCTCAATCGTGATGGACTGACTAACTTCGAGTTCGACTAACTGTCGCACTTTTTCCAGAATCAGATGGAGATTTTCCTGTTGCTTCCTACCCGGCTTTTGTGGTCCAAGTAGGCGGTCGACTAAGGAGCGTAGTCGGTCTGCCTGTTCGATGATGATTTGAGTGTATTCCATCAGAGATTGATCAGGCAGCATACGTTCGAGTAACTGAGCCGCGCCGCGCAAACCACCCAGTGGGTTTTTAATTTCATGAGCAAGACCGCGAACCAGCAGTTTGGCCGCTTGTTGTTGAGCGTGCTGATTGAGTTCTTGCGAGAGGCGACGTTGCTGGCCAATTTTGCGCATTTCGACCAGTAGCATCAGCTCTTTTTGCCAAGAAATCGGGCTGACGGTCACTTCAAGCATTAAGGGTTTACCATCGACGACAAAAGTCACATCGCTGTCGGTGATGCTTTGGCCGCTTTGTAACGGTTGAGACAATAAGGCGAGATCCATAGAAGCGTGTTGGATGAGCTTTGACAACGGCTGGTCAACGATACGTTTAGCGCTTTGTGAAAACAGCTGCTCTGCGGCTGGGTTGGCGTAACGAACCTGAAGCGATTCGTTCATGATCATCACGGAGGTGACCTGATGATTGAGTATTAGGTTATCGAGTTCGCTGCTCACTGTCGTCCCTCATCCTTGACCTTAAAATGTGCAATGCACCAATTTGGTGCGCTTACATTCCAAGTATGGCGCAATAACTCATGCAGAAGAAGTGAAAAGTCCAGATATCATAGGCTTTTCAACATCGTTGCCGTTAATTGCACCGTTATGAAGGGTAACGATGCAATAAGCTTGCCGAGCGTAAAGCTCTGAATAAAAAAGATTTTAAGTGAAGTGTCACTGATGCCTAAGACATAAAAAAGGCTCACCAAAAAGGTGAGCCTCGAAGTAAGGGTTTAATCGATTGAGCGATTAAACAGAGTAGTAAAGTTCAAACTCAAGTGGGTGAGTCGTCATGTTTACTTGCTCAACGTCTTGAGACTTAAGGCCGATGTAAGAATCGATAAAGTCGTCAGAGAACACACCGCCTGCTGTTAGGAACTCACGGTCTGCATCTAGTGAATCTAGTGCATCTTTTAGTGAATAAGCGACGGTTGGGATTTCAGCTGCTTCTTCCGCTGGTAGATCATACAAGTCTTTATCCATTGCTTCACCCGGGTGAATCTTGTTCTTAATACCGTCAAGACCAGCCATTAGCATTGCTGCAAAACATAGGTATGGGTTAGCCGAAGGATCACCGAAGCGAACTTCGATACGACGTGCTTTCGGGCTTGGTACCACAGGGATACGAATAGAAGCACTGCGGTTACGAGCAGAGTACGCCAGCATTACAGGCGCTTCGAAGCCCGGAACAAGACGCTTGTATGAGTTAGTTGATGCGTTCGCGAATGCGTTGATTGCGCGAGCGTGCTTGATGATACCGCCGATGTAATATAGAGCTGTTTCAGACAGGCCGCCGTACTTATCACCCGCGAATAGGTTAACGCCATCTTTAGCGAGAGATTGGTGAACGTGCATACCAGATCCGTTGTCACCAACTAGTGGTTTAGGCATAAAGGTTGCTGTCTTACCAAATGCGTGAGCAACGTTATGAACCACGTATTTGTAGATTTGGATTTCGTCTGCTTTCGAAGTCAGTGTGTTGAAACGAGTAGCGATTTCGTTCTGACCTGCAGTCGCTACTTCGTGGTGGTGAGCTTCTACGACTAGACCCATTTCTTCCATGATTAGACACATAGCAGAACGGATGTCTTGAGATGAATCGACAGGAGCCACTGGGAAGTAACCACCTTTCACGCCTGGACGGTGGCCTTTGTTGCCTTCTTCGTAATCAGAACCTGTGTTCCATGCAGCTTCTACGTCGTCGATCTTAAAGAAAGACCCAGACATATCAGTCGCGAACTTTACGTCGTCGAATAGGAAGAATTCTGGCTCAGGACCGATAAGTACGGTATCTGCAACACCTGTAGAGCGCATGTAATCTTCAGCACGTTTGGCGATAGAGCGAGGATCGCGATCGTAGCCTTGCATGGTTGCAGGCTCAAGGATGTCACAACGGATGTTCAGTGTTGCATCTTCTGTGAATGGGTCAAGTACAGCGGATGATGCGTCTGGCATCATAACCATGTCTGACTCGTTGATGCCTTTCCAGCCAGCAACTGAAGAACCATCGAACATCTTACCTTCTTCGAAGAAGTCTGCATCGATCTGGTGAGCAGGAATTGAGATGTGCTGCTCTTTACCTTTTGTATCGGTAAAGCGTAGGTCAACAAACTTAACTTCGTTTTCTTGGATCAGCGATAGAACGTTTTCAACTGACATCTTGGATAACCTCCAGTGTTATTAAAGCGGTGTTAGCTCGATTGGTGAACAAATCCAGCATTGATTAATTTCATTTCAATCGTATTAATCGATGCTGATATCAATAAAGCCAAAACCATGCCAAAAAATTTATTCCATTAATTTCAATAAATTAGTGGTTTCGCTATCATTTTGGTGCACCAGCTTGCACCAAAATGACCTTTAATTGCACTCTATTGGTGCAGAGCTTTCAAGGTGCACCAATATGAAACAAAAGCGTATTCCATTCAGCCGCCATTCGCCACCTATGTCAATGCACAATTTTGCATATTCAGAGCGATATTGTGTTCGATCAAAGCATATTCTTCAGAAAACCAACGTATCAGATCACATATTTCTGGGTTTTTCGCTAAAATCTGGTACATTATGGCCGTTTTTTTAATCAAGTAAGCTCGCTTCATTCATCGACCATGTTTGAAGCGAGCTTCTACTATCGAGTGAATCAAATCCATGGCTACTCCACAGATTGATAAATTGAGAAATATCGCGATCATCGCGCACGTTGACCACGGTAAAACAACACTGGTTGATAAACTGCTACAGCAATCAGGCACTTTAGAGTCTCGCGGTGAAGCTGAAGAGCGAGTCATGGACTCGAACGACATCGAAAAAGAGCGTGGCATTACCATCCTTGCTAAAAACACAGCAATTAACTGGAATGACTACCGCATCAACATCGTAGATACTCCGGGACACGCGGACTTCGGTGGTGAAGTTGAGCGTATCATGTCAATGGTAGACTCAGTGCTGCTGATTGTTGACGCTGTTGATGGCCCTATGCCGCAAACACGTTTCGTAACTCAAAAAGCGTTTGCTCACGGTCTTAAACCAATTGTTGTTATCAACAAGATTGACCGTCCTGGCGCTCGTCCTGACTGGGTTATGGATCAAGTATTCGACCTATTCGACAACCTAGGTGCCACTGATGAACAGCTAGACTTCAAAGTGGTTTACGCATCAGCGCTTAACGGTTGGGCTTCTCTAGAAGAAGGCGCAACTGGCGAAGATATGGAGCCGCTATTCGAAACCATCGTTGAAGAAGTGACAGCACCGCAAGTTGACCTAGACGGTCCACTACAGATGCAAGTTTCTCAGCTAGATTACAGCTCTTACGTCGGTGTTATCGGTGTTGCTCGTGTCACTCGTGGTAGCGTTAAGCCTAACCAACAAGTCACTGTTATCGGTGCGGATGGTAAGACTCGCAACGGTAAAGTCGGCACAGTAATGGGCTACCTAGGCCTTGAACGTCACGAAGTTGACCAAGCTAACGCAGGTGACATCGTTGCAATCACAGGTCTTGGTGAGCTAAAAATTTCTGACACTATCTGTGCACAAAACCAAGTAGAAGCGTTGCCAGCACTTTCTGTCGATGAGCCAACGGTAACCATGACCTTCCAAGTAAACACGTCTCCGTTTGCTGGTAAAGAAGGTAAATTCGTAACGTCACGCAACATCCTTGAACGCCTAGAAAAAGAACTCGTACACAACGTAGCATTACGCGTTGAGCAACTAGATGATCCAGACAAGTTCCGCGTATCAGGCCGTGGTGAACTTCACCTATCTATCCTGATCGAAAACATGCGTCGTGAAGGTTTCGAGCTAGCGGTATCCCGTCCTGAAGTTATCATCAAAGAAGAAGATGGTCAGCTAATGGAACCGTACGAAACGGTAACTATCGACGTGATGGAAGAGCACCAAGGCGGCATCATGGAGAACATCGGCTTACGTAAAGGTGAGCTGACTGATATGTCTCCAGATGGCAAAGGCCGTGTACGTATGGATTTCATCATGCCATCTCGTGGTCTGATTGGTTTCCAAACTGAATTCATGACGCTAACGTCGGGTTCTGGTCTTCTTTACCATACGTTTGATCACTACGGCCCTCACAAAGGCGGTGAGATCGGTCAACGTATCAACGGCGTATTGATTTCTAACGGTATGGGTAAAGCGCTAACCAACGCACTATTCAACCTACAAGAGCGTGGTCGTATGTTCATCGGTCACGGTGTTGAAGTTTACGAAGGTATGGTTGTTGGTATCCACAGCCGTGATAACGACCTAACAGTAAACGTACTGAAAGGTAAACAGCTAACCAACGTTCGTGCCTCTGGTACTGATGATGCGCAGGTTCTTACTCCACCAATTATCATGACTCTTGAGCAAGCACTTGAGTTCATCGATGATGATGAGCTAGTAGAAGTAACGCCTGAAAGTATCCGTGTTCGTAAGAAGTTCCTAACGGAAAGCGATCGTAAGCGTGAAGCGCGTAACGCTAAGTAATTTCACTTAATCGTTATCTAAGCTTTAAAGCCCTGAGTTGATATCAACTCAGGGCTTTTTGTTATTCGCAACAGTAAAAGAACGCGTAGCTTTTTTTCGTCAGCTAACAGCTATGGTCGCTGAGGCCACAAACGAAAACAACCTCGCTTGGTAGAGGCGTCAAACTGTTACTTTTGATTGAGCTTTTGCAGGAATTTATCTGATTCTGCTATGGCTGTATTCATATCCTTGATCGCGTACTGGATATCTTGTTCCAAGTTGGCAAACTCGCCTTGCAGAGAACCAATCGCACTCGCGTTGAGGTTGTGTTTCAAGTACAGCGTATTGTCGCGCAATGTATTGAGTACAGGTGTCATCTTGTCTTCTGCACGCTTCATTGCGCTTAACATAGTGTTGTATGAACGCTGAGTCTGTTTGAGTTTCTGTTCACTTGCGCGTTTGAGCTTAGTGCTGGTATAGAGATCTAACTCGCTTTGCCATTCAGCAAACAATGCGTCTGACACATCTTCAATGGCTGCAATTCGGTCACTGACTTCTTGTGCTGCTTTTTCACTATCTTGGTACTTGTCGTTAATCTGGTTGTAGATGGTTTGCAGCTCGCCACCATCAAACTGAGTAAGTGCTGAGAGCGCTTCTAGTGCACTGGTGAACTCTTGTTGTGCTTCTTGCTGGGACTGTTTGGCATCTTCGACACGGTCTACCATGATGTCGCGTTTGTGATAGCCTACTTGTTCCATCGCTGAGTAATAAGCAGATTGACAGCCAGTGAGGGTAAAAATGGAGAGCATCAGCGCCAGTAAGTACGGCATGATTGTGTCCTTTCCTTTAAAATGATGATGTTAGGATGGCGGAGTTGATGAGGAGTTACAAGTTGAATATCGAGCAATTGAGCAAGCAAAGTCTGAACTTTGGGCGATATCTGCTCACCCGAATGGGGCATGACAGAGTGAACGTCAACGCGGGCTATCTGGCATATATCACCTTACTGTCGATTGTGCCTATGTTAACCGTGTTGTTATCTGTACTGTCTTCGTTTTCTGTATTCGCTAGCGCTGGGGATGTGATTCAAGATTTTGTCATTACCCATTTTGTGCCCGCAGCAGGGGATGCCGTTAAGCAAGCGCTACTCGAGTTTGTCGCTAATACGGGTAAAATGACCGCTGTGGGTGGTTTGTTCTTATTTGTCGCCGCTTTGATGCTGATCTCCAACATCGATAAGAACCTCAATTACATCTGGCGAGTGGAGCACAAACGGCGTGCCGTGTTTTCATTTTCTATGTACTGGATGGTGCTGACTCTGGGGCCGATCTTGGTTGGAGCGAGTATCGCCGCGACTTCTTATGTGACGTCATTAAAAATTATCGATAGCGAGGCCATTTCAGGGGCTTACGACTTTCTGCTGCGCTGGCTGCCTTTTTTACTGTCTTTCTTTGCGTTCATGGGTTTGTACATCTTGGTACCGAATAAGAAAGTCTATGTCTCTCATGCGGTAGTCGGAGCTATTGTTGCGGCATTGCTGTTTGAGGCAAGTAAAAAAGGCTTCGCGGCGTACATTACTCAATTTCCGTCCTATCAGTTAATTTATGGCGCGCTGGCTGCAATTCCGATTTTGTTTGTCTGGGTTTATTTGTGCTGGTTGATTGTTTTGATTGGTGCTGAGGTCACGGCGGCATTAGGTGAGCGAGAGCAGTGGAGTGACAACCAAGAAATGGTACACTCGACGGAAACGATCAAACAGCAGCAAGAAGGAAAGAGCAGTGATAGCGCTGATCCAAAGAGTAAGTGAAGCCGCAGTTCGCGTTGACGGTGAAGTAGTTGGTGAGATCGACCAAGGTCTACTTGTTCTACTGGGTGTAGAAAAGGACGATGATGAAGCTAAAGCGAAGCGATTGATGGAGCGTGTGACCACTTACCGAGTGTTTGGTGACGATGAAGGCAAGATGAACCTCAACGTGAAACAGGTCGAAGGTAAAGTGCTGGTGGTTTCCCAATTTACCTTGCCTGCCGATACCAAAAAAGGTACCCGTGCGGGTTTCTCACGTGGAGCGCATCCATTGGATGCTGAGCGTTTATACGATTACTTTGCAGACCAGTGCTCACAAGTGCTGCCGACAGAGCGAGGGCGCTTCGCAGCAGATATGAAAGTATCACTGGTCAATGACGGCCCAGTAACTTTCTGGTTACAGGTATAATTATAAAGATAGGCTAGAGGGGAAACGCTGAGTGTGTTTCCATGGAAAAGGAATTTTATGTTTAAGCTGATCACGCCAAAAACAGATAACCAACTCAATAAGTATTACCATTTTCGCTGGCAAATGCTGCGCGAACCTTGGCGCATGCCGCTAGGGTCTGAGCGTGATGAATATGATCCGATGAGCCACCATCGCATGATTGTCGATGGTCGTGGACGACCTATGGCAATCGGCCGACTTTACATCACTCCGGACAGCGAAGCGCAAATTCGTTATATGGCGGTGAAAGGCAATCGTCGTAGCAAAGGTATGGGCTCGCTGGTGCTGGTGGCACTGGAATCGCTTGCCCGACAGGAAGGGGCTAAGCGTCTGGTGTGTAATGCGCGTGAGGATGCCATTTCTTTCTACGAAAAGAACGGCTTTGAGCGGCGCGGTGAATTAACTGATGAACGTGGCCCTGTGCGTCACCAGCAAATGGTCAAAAAGCTCGACCCAATGGCTAATGTACTGCGTAAGCCCGAATGGTGTACTGAGCTGCAAGAGCGCTGGGAACATCAAATCCCTATCAGCGATAAGATGGGCATCAAGATCAATCAGTACACGGGTTACCAATTCGAATGCTGTTCTCAGCTCAACCCTAACCTCAACCCGCACAACACGATGTTCGCAGGGTCTGCCTTTACCCTTGCGACCCTGACAGGGTGGGGGATGACGTGGTTGTTGATGAAAGAGCGTGGTTTGAGTGGTGATATCGTTCTAGCTGACAGCCAGATTCGCTACCGTCATCCGGTGACGCAGAACCCAGTGGCTTCAACCTCGTTAGATGGGATCAGTGGAGACTTGGACCGCCTCGCTTCCGGTCGAAAAGCCCGTATTGTCATCCATGTCACTATTCACAGTGGCGATACGCAAGCGGTTGAGTTTGTTGGCACTTATATGCTGCTACCGAATTATAAGTCGATGCTGGATTTGCCTGCCTCTTCATCTTCTGAAGAGTGATTTGCTTCATTGGCGGGTGCGGTTGATTCAATCGGCTCGCCACACACATCTTGAATCACATTGGTCAGATTGAATATATCGGACCATAATCTCTGGCAGTTATGCTCGCTGGTAAAAATTAATGTGCCAAATTCAGGTTTGGTCATATCTAATGTCCCAGCTAGCTGTGCTTGTTGTCCCTTCGATGCAATTTTAATCCGGCCACGATCGGCTTGGAGTGTGATTTTATCTAATGGCCAGAGCTGCAGGTAGCTTTGATCGCCATCGACACTTTTTGCTTCCAGCGCACCATCATGCAGGTAGCCATTGAGCGTACCGCTCAGGCTATGCGCCAGCATCGAATAATCACCAGACAAGCCACTCATTTCCAGTTCGACTTCAGCTAGCCCGGCGAGCTTAAACGGTAATTGGGCTTGTAATAGCGGTTGATTGACCTGAAAACCATCGGCATGCAGTGACAGTTGCCATGGGGCACTGACAGATTGACGCTGCCATTGACCGCTTGCCTCGATATAGCCTTGATCTAGCGGGATAAAAGCGCGCTCTAAGGTAATGTTGCCCTGTTTGGCCGACGCTTTTAGCACCGCTTGGGTAGTCAGCAGCTGTTCGATACTGGCATTGTTGGCACTTATTTCCAGGCTGCCATCGTAAAGCCCGACTTGGTCGTCATGAATCAAAGTCAGCTCCTGTCCTTCGATATTGAGGCCAGATAACTGCCAGTAGGGAGGATGTTCGACTTGAATAAGTTGGGCATTTTCGATGTCGAGCTCAGCAATCTTAAGTGAGTGCAGAGGTTGTGACATTTGCGTAAGCGTACTCATCAGCTGATCGGTTTGCTCCAGCCATTTAACACCTGTTATGTTTAAGCGGTTAAGTGCAATGTTTTCTGGTGTCAGCGTGCCACTTAGTTGGACACGGCCTTGTTTGAAGTCAGTATCAAACTCATCTACTGAGATGCGATTTGGAGTGAAGCCCAGCTTGGCTGTCGGTGCGACAAACCTTAGTTGGTCGAAGTCCACACTCTCAGCATCAAACGAGATATAGCCTTGTTCTTGTTGCCACAAAGGGCGCTCGAGTGTGAGATTCTCTAAAGACGCATCGAGATGATTGAACTGCCACCCTGCGTAATGGACGTTGCTGCTGAGAAGGTCGAGGCTATTGATATGATAAATCGGTAGGTCGAGTGATTTAAGCCTTGAGAGTAATGTCTCTACAGAGCTATTGGGCGGTAAATCGAGCCTGCTGACGGTGACGTTGATCAACGACCATCCTTGGCTAAATTGTTCCGCTTGACCGGAAATTTCTGCGCCATGCCAGTTGAATGAAGCACCATAGATGGTACTGTTTTGTGCCTGATATTGCCCGTCGATCAGCAGGTTATCTAATGCTTCTCCTTTGATATACAGCTGCTTGGCTGACAGTTGAATGTCACCATAAGGCAGGTTTTGCTTTTGGTTGAGCCACTGAGGCTTTTTGACCTGAAGATTGACGTCTCTAGCTGACCAACCCGGCGCAGTAATGTCGACATGCTGCAGCGCCAGTTGCTGCAAGTTAATGGTATGCAGCAAGGGTGAATTTAGTTCGTTGATGTCTAGATTGGCACCTTCAATTAAGACAGAGTCAAATGAGGCTTGGTTGTTTTGCCACAGCGTTGGGCTCAACCAGACGGTCAGTTTGGGGATGAGAGTAGCTTTTGGCTCGGTGTTAATTTCAACATCTTCTAATGTTAGCTGGAAGGGAGGGGAGTATGACGCTTGCTGAGTTGTGATGGTATAAGGGGTCAGATTTTGTAGCATCACGTTGACCACTTTGCTCGCACAGTTGGTGTTAAGCAGAACAAACAGAGTCAGTAGCGGTAAGCTGATCAGGCTGACAATAGCAATAGCAGTCAGCAGCAGTGCTTTCTTCAAAATCTCGACCTTCCCTCGGAGTAGATGTAGCTAGCTTGGAACATTTTTGCTTTTCAGGCAACAAAAAGCCCCTCGAAAGAGGGGCTTAGCTAAGCAATTGGTGACGATATCACTAATCTAGTTGAGGGCCTGCTGCAACCAGTGATTTCCCTTCATCGTTATCCGTGTACTTGTCGAAGTTGTTGATGAAGCGCTGAGCCAGATCTTTGGCTTTGCTTTCCCACTGTAGTGGATCAGTGTAGGTATCACGTGGATCTAGGATGGCTGGATCGACGTCATGCAGCGCAGTCGGTACTTCCAGATTAAAGATTGGAATATGTTTCGTTTCTGCGTTCTCAATTGAACCATCGAGGATAGCATCGATGATACCACGGGTGTCTTGAATGGAAATACGCTTGCCACTGCCGTTCCAACCTGTGTTTACTAGGTACGCTTCAGCACCCGCCGCTTCCATACGTTTCACCAGCACCTCTGCGTACTTGGTTGGGTGTAGTGTCAGGAATGCCGCACCGAAACAAGCGGAGAAGGTTGGTGTTGGCTCTGTAATTCCACGCTCAGTACCAGCAAGTTTCGCGGTAAAGCCAGATAGGAAGTGGTACTTTGTTTGCTCTGGAGTCAGCTTGGAAACAGGAGGCAGCACGCCGAATGCATCCGCAGATAAGAAGATCACCTTGTTTGCGTGACCAGCTCTCGATACTGGCTTAACGATGTTCTCAATGTGCTCAATTGGGTAAGACACTCGAGTATTTTCTGTTTTTGAACCGTCATCGAAGTCAATCGAACCGTCACTGCGTACGGTTACGTTTTCAAGTAGCGCGTCACGACGAATCGCGTTATAGATGTCCGGTTCTGCTTCTTTCGAAAGCTTGATGGTTTTGGCGTAGCACCCACCTTCGAAATTGAAGATACCATCGTCATCCCAACCGTGCTCATCATCACCGATTAACTCACGCTTAGGGTCAGTTGAGAGTGTTGTCTTACCTGTGCCTGATAGGCCGAAGAAGACAGCAACATCACCATTTTCTTTGCACTTGTTTGCGCTACAGTGCATAGAGGCTATATCTTGCAGGGGAAGGAAGTAGTTCATCATCGCGAACATGCCTTTCTTCATTTCACCGCCATACCACGTGCCTCCGATCAACTGCATACGTTCAGTTAGGTTGAATACAGTAAAGTTCTCAGAGTTCAAGCCGTGCTCTTTCCATTTCTGGTTCGTGCACTTAGCACCATTCATCACTACAAAGTCAGGTTCGAATGTTGCCAACTCCTCTTCGCTAGGGCGTATGAACATGTTTTTGACGAAGTGTGCTTGCCATGCGACTTCAGTGATAACGCGAATACTTAGACGCGTATCTGGGTTAGCACCACAGTAACCGTCGATAACAAACACGCGTTTTCCAGAAAGTTGATTAGTGACCTGTTCTTTGAGGTCATTCCAGATTTCTTGAGTGATGGGCTTATTGTCGTTTTTAACCGCATCTGAAGACCACCACATGTGCTCTTCTGTTGTTGCGTCTTTAACGATGTACTTATCTTTTGGTGAGCGTCCAGTAAAGATACCCGTGTCCACGGCAACTGCGCCTAGTTCGGTGACTACACCCTTCTCGTAGCCTTCCAGATCTGCGCGTGTTTCTTCTTCGAACAGCATTTCGTAACTTGGGTTGCGGACAACCTCTTTTACGTTGTGAAGCCCGTGTTTGGTAAGATCAATTGTTGCAGCCTTTGCATGTTCCATAACGGTCATAGGTGCTCCTTGTAGGAATATTTTGTAGGGATTTTGTAATAATGTATTGGTTATTATCTGCTCACCATGCTAGCAACGGGTCTCTGTGAAAACAGGGATACAGCTCAAAAAAAATCCATGATTCCTGTATGGTTTTAGGCGACTCATCACATATTGGCTGGAGTAGTGTATCGTGCGCGCAAAGGATTGCGCTAGATCAAAAAGAATTATTAATTGAATAAAATTAAGTGGTTGCTTTATTACGTGAAAGTCCAATTTTTACGGGCTTTTGATCACAAAAAGGCCAGCGATGTGCTGGCCTTTTGACTGGTAAATTACGTGCTTCTTAAATGTAAAAAATTAATGTAGCGTTTCGTTGTCCGAATCCGTGTGATCAAACAGCTCTGCGATCTGAGCTTCATCGAATGTATAGTCAGTACCGCAGTAATCGCAATGCAGAGAAATTGAGCCGACTTCCGCTAATATATCCTTTATTTCCGCACGATCGACGGTCATGATCGCAGCGCCACTGCGCTCGCGTGAGCAACCACAATGGAATGCTACTGGTTGTGGCTCAAACAGGCGAACCTTCTCTTGGTTGTAGAGACGATAAAGCAGCTCGTTGGCTTGGAGCGTAAATAGCTCTTCGTTTTTGACGGTTTCTGTTAATTGCTCTAAGTGTTCAAAGTCGTCAGGTGTTCCCGTTCCATCTGGCATAACCTGAATTAGCATACCAGCAGCATGCTGCTTGCCCTCATGCTCCCCAAGACGTAACCAGATACGTGTTTTAAGTTGCTCTGAGTTTGCGAAGTAGCTTTCAAGAACTTCAGATAAGTTATCACCATCAAGGCCAACAATACCCTGATAGCGCTCTCCTTTCTTAGGATCTATGGTGATCACTAAGTGGCCTTTACCCATCATGTCATGGATGCTCGCATCTTCAGCAATGTCTCCTTCCCAGCGCGCCACTCCGCGGACTTTCTGATCATGGTCGCCATTAATGACAGCCAATGAAACAGGGCCGTCACCCTGAAGTTGTAGGGTGATAGAGCCTTCGAACTTTAACGTTGCCGTCAGCAGAGTCGTCGCTACCAAGAGCTCGCCGAGTAGACCCTGAACAGGCGCTGGGTATTCCTTGCTGGAGATAATGCGTTGGTAAGCTTCATCCAATTGTACCAACTCGCCACGTACAGAAAGGTCTTCAAAAAGGTAGCGGTTTAAAACATTGTTTGCCATGTAAGCATTTCCTCGTACGTACGGTACTAATGTCAGCCGAATGTTGGCTGATATTTATTGATGTTTGAATTTGATGATGTCGCGACGCTGCTTTTTATCTGGGCGGCGCTCTGGACTTGGGTTGTGCGCATGAAGTTTGCGACGGGCGGCATTTTCTTCACGCTTAGCAAGACTGTCCCCAGTTTCGGTATAGAGGGTTTGTGCTTCGGGAGCGCCACGTCGTTGATCCGAAATTTTTTCGATAACAACGGTTTTCTCCTCATGCCCCTGGCGAAGAGTAATCATTGCGCCTAGTTCAACTGCTTTACTTGGCTTGCTGCGCTGGCCATTATAGTGAACTTTGCCGCCGTCGACCATATTTCGCGCAATGGAGCGTGTTTTGTAAAAACGTGCTGCCCATAGCCATTTATCGAGTCTAACTACTTCAGTTTGGGAACCCATTGTGGATACTAGCCTCTAACTGGTGATGAATCTTGTGCCAAATTATTGCTGTAACAATGGTGATGAAGCGCGCATTTTTCAAGGTATATGGTAAAATTCCACCGCTTTACATGTTAATCAGGCGGTTAGCTATTTAGCCTGTTTCATATTTTGGTAGAATGTTTCGTTCAAATAAAAACTCAAATTATAGAGTGCTTTGTTTGGTAAATAGTACCTTGCATGGCTTTGTCAGCTGGTGATGAAAAGGATTGTGAGTGAACATACGTGGTGTAATTCAACTGGACAGTTTTGTTAAAAATCAAGACCGCCTGAGCTCAATGGCGACAGTTGTATTGTTGGGAGTAAGTGCTTGGGTGGCTGGCGCACTAATATGGAAACCTATGGAGTCGCAATCTGTTGCCCAATGGAGTCCTACGTTGGTCAGCGGTAGCGTCAGCAAAGACTCGGGTTTGAATCTTGCTGAATTGCAAAACAGCCACTTGTTTGGCCGCTATCAATCCCAAGCTCCGGTTGCGAAAAAACCCGTAGTGACGGAAGCGCCTAAAAGTCGTTTGAGTGTCATTTTGGTTGGGGTTGTCACCAGCACGGAACCAGATAAGAACCTTGCTGTGGTTGCAAGCCGAGGTCAACAAGCGACCTATGGGATTGGTGAAACTCTGGAAGGGACAAGAGCCAAGGTGGTTCAGGTGCTGTACGATCGAATTATCGTTGATAACTCGGGTCGTAATGAGACGGTTATGCTGGAAGGACTTAAATACACTAAAGATCCGCAACCACAACCTAAAGCCAAATCGGTTAAGGCAGACGTTTCAGTTGATAAGCTGGAAGAAATTCGTGCTGTTATCCGCAAAGACGCAAAACAAATTTTCCAATATGTTCGTATGTCTCAGATTAAAAGAGACGGAGACGTTATTGGTTATCGCTTAACCCCGGGTAAAGAGAAAGAACTATTCGAATCAGTTGGCTTACAGTCAGGGGATATAGCAACACAAATTAATGGCCAAGATCTTAGTAATCCTGCAGCGATGGGAGAGATCTTTAAAAACATGTCTCAACTTACCGAGCTCAACCTGACGGTAGAAAGAGATGGCCAGCCTTATGAAATTTATATTGAATTGTAAGAATGATGCAGATGCTTGAATCATTCCGAGGAGTAGAGAGTGAACCATTGGCTTAAAAAAAGCGCTTGGCTTTTAGCAGGAAGCTTGTTGATGCCACCAACTGCTGTATTTGCTAATGAATACAGTGCGAGCTTTAAAGGCACAGATATTCAAGAGTTCATCAACATTGTTGGCCGGAATCTAGAAAAAACCATCATTGTTGACCCGTCAGTACGTGGCAAAATTGACGTGCGCAGTTATGACATGCTGTCAGAAGAGCAGTACTACAGTTTCTTCTTAAATGTTCTTGAAGTGTATGGCTATGCGGTTGTCGAAATGGACAACGGTGTTATCAAAGTCATTAAATCTAAAGATGCAAAAACGTCGGCGATTCCTGTTGTTGGTGATGGCTCAATCCAAGGTGACGAAGTCGTGACGCGTGTTGTTGCGGTGCGTAATGTCTCGGTGCGTGAGCTTTCCCCTCTGCTTCGTCAGCTCAATGATAATGCGGGTGCAGGTAACGTTGTGCACTACGATCCTGCCAATATTATTCTTATTACAGGTCGCGCTGCCGTGGTTAATCGACTGGCAGATATCATCAAGCGTGTCGACCAAGCAGGCGACAAAGAAATTGAAGTGGTTGAATTGGATAACGCTTCAGCGGCAGAGATGGTACGAATTGTAGACGCTCTGAACAAAACAACGGACGCGAAAAGTACGCCAGCGTTTCTTCAACCCAAGTTGGTAGCGGATGACCGTACTAACTCCATTCTTATTTCTGGTGATCCTCAGGTTAGAAAGCGTCTGCGTAAGCTGATTAAGCAGCTTGATGTTGAAATGGCGACCAAAGGTAACAACCGCGTCGTTTATTTAAAGTACGCTAAGGCTGAAGACCTCGTTGATGTGCTGAAAGGTGTCTCTGACAACCTGCAAGCAGAGAAGTCTTCTGGTTCTAAACAGGCTTCCAGTGCCAAGCGCGGTGAGGTGATGATTTCGGCTCACCCAGGTACCAATGCACTTGTTCTAACTGCGCCGCCAGATATTATGAACGCGCTCCAAGATGTGATTTCTCAATTGGATATTCGCCGTGCGCAGGTACTGATTGAAGCTTTGATCGTCGAAATGACAGAGGGCGATGGTATCAATTTGGGTGTTCAGTGGGGATCACTCGATACGGGTGCAGTTATCCAATATGGGAATGCTGGAACCAAGATCGGTAGTGTCATGGTCGGCCTAGAAGAGGCAAAGGACACTGTTGAGAGTAAGCCTATCAGAGATAGTACTACTGGTGAGATAAAATACTACGAACAAACAACGACGAAAGGCGATTACTCAACACTGGCTTCTGCGCTTTCTGGCGTTAACGGTGCAGCATTGAGTGTCGTCATGGGAGACTGGACTGCCTTGATCAGCGCAGTGTCGAGTGATACCAACTCTAACATTTTGTCTTCTCCGAGTATTACTGTGATGGACAATGGCGAGGCATCGTTTATTGTCGGTGAAGAAATACCGGTAATCACTGGTTCTGCTGCAGGATCAAACAACGACAACCCATTTCAGACTGTTGATCGTAAAGAAGTCGGTATCAAGCTGAAAGTAGTTCCGCAAATCAACGAAGGTAACTCGGTACAGCTCACCATTGAGCAGGAAGTGTCTAACGTTCTGCCTGCGACCAGTAACGCGGCGGTGGATGTTAGCTTTGCTAAGCGCCAACTTAATACGTCAGTGATGGTAGAAGACGGCCAGATGATTGTTCTGGGCGGTTTGATTGACGAGCGCGCACAAGAGAGTGAGTCTAAAGTTCCGCTGTTAGGTGATATTCCTTACTTAGGCCGTCTATTTAAATCGACCAGCTCTCAAATGCAGAAATCCAACCTGATGGTATTCATCAAACCAACCATTATTCGCGATGGTGTGACCGCAGATGGTATTACTCAGCGTAAATACAACTTTATTCGTGCTGAGCAGCTTTACAAGGCGGACCAAGGTCTGAGATTGATGAAAGACGCGCAAACGCCTGTATTGCCTAAGTTTGGTGAAGAAATTAGTCACCCAGCTGAGATTCAGGCTTTCCTTGACCAAATGGAAACGAAGTGATGGATGAGATAACCACTTTCCGTCGCTTACCGTTCAGCTTTGCCAATCGTTCGCAACTGGTTCTTGAACCTTCAGAACAGGGGTTGGTTTTGTATTATGTTGCCCCTTTGGCGTTCGAAGCTTTAATCGAAGTAAAGCGCGCAGTGGGTGAATATTTTGAGTTGCGCGAAGTGTCTAAAGAGGAATTCGATTCAAAGTTAACGGAAGCGTATCAGCGTGACTCGTCTGAAGCCCGCCAGCTAATGGAAGATTTGGGCGCAGACAGTGATGATTTCTTCTCGTTGGCTGAGGATTTGCCGCAAGATGAGGACCTGCTTGAGTCCGATGACGATGCGCCTATCATCAAGTTGATCAACGCCATGCTTGGTGAAGCGATTAAGGAAGGGGCATCGGATATCCATATCGAGACCTTCGAAAAAGCGCTTTCAATTCGTTTCCGCATTGATGGCGTATTGCGTGATGTGTTATCGCCTAGTCGTAAGCTAGCGCCGTTATTGGTCTCGCGCGTAAAGGTTATGGCTAAGTTGGATATCGCCGAGAAGCGCGTCCCTCAAGATGGACGCATCTCTCTGCGCATTGGCGGCCGAGCGGTTGATGTACGTGTTTCTACCATGCCATCCTCCCACGGAGAGCGAGTGGTAATGCGTCTTTTGGATAAGAATGCGACTCGACTTGATTTACATAGCTTAGGTATGACGCCGGCTAACCATGAAAACTTCCGCCGTATGATTGAACGCCCGCATGGCATCATTTTGGTTACTGGCCCAACTGGCTCGGGTAAGTCGACCACCTTGTATGCTGGCCTGCAGGAGCTCAATAGCAACGAACGCAATATCCTTACTGTTGAGGACCCGATTGAATTTGATATCGATGGTATCGGTCAGACTCAGGTTAACCCTAAAGTAGATATGACGTTCGCTCGTGGCTTACGTGCTATTTTGCGTCAAGACCCTGATGTTGTCATGGTCGGTGAAATTCGTGATTTGGAAACTGCGCAGATCGCTGTTCAGGCCTCGTTGACTGGTCACTTGGTGATGTCTACCTTACACACCAATACAGCCGTGGGCGCAATTACCCGCTTGCGTGATATGGGCATTGAACCGTTCTTGATTTCCTCATCATTGCTGGGCGTGTTGGCACAGCGCCTAGTTCGTACGCTTTGCTCAGATTGTAAAGAGCCCTACGAAGCAGATAAAGAAACGAAAAAACTCTTTGATGTTAAGCAAGAAGAACCCTTGGTTCTCTACAGGGCTAAAGGCTGCGAACAGTGTAATCAGAAAGGGTATCGTGGTCGTACTGGTATTCATGAGTTACTGGTGGTTAACGAGCAGGTACAAGAGAAAATTCATAGCGAAGCGGGTGAGCAGGTGATTGAAAAAACCATTCGTGAGCACACGCCAAGTATTCGTGATGATGGTCTGAGCAAAGTTCGTCAAGGTATTACTTCTCTTGAAGAAGTCATGCGGGTGACTAAGGAAGGCTAATGGCAGCGTTTGAATATAAAGCCCTCAATAAGAAAGGCAAAACCCAGAAAGGAGTCATTGAAGGCGATAACGCACGTCAGGTCCGCGCTCGGCTTAAAGAACAGGGTTTAATGCCTGTTGAGGTGAGTGAAACACGGCAGAAAGCCAAAAAACAGACTGAACAAGCTGGGTTGACCTTTAAGCGTGGCATCAGCACACCTGACTTAGCTTTGATTACTCGCCAGTTGGCGACCTTGGTTCAATCAGGAATGCCGCTAGAAGAGTGTCTGAAAGCGGTTTCGGAGCAATCTGAAAAGCCGCGAATTCGTACCATGCTGCTGGCGGTACGTTCAAAGGTTACTGAAGGTTATACGTTGTCTGATAGTCTCGCGGACTTCCCGCACATCTTTGATGACTTGTTCCGCTCTATGGTGTCGGCGGGAGAAAAATCTGGCCATCTAGATGCGGTTTTGGAGCGTTTGGCGGACTATGCTGAGAATCGACAAAAAATGCGCTCTAAACTGCAGCAGGCAATGATTTACCCTGTGGTTCTGGTGGTTTTTGCCGTCGGTATAGTGGCGTTCTTGCTTGCAGCTGTCGTACCCAAGATTGTTGGCCAGTTTGTTCAGATGGGGCAAGAGCTGCCTCAGTCGACTCAGTTCCTTCTTGCTTCCAGTGATTTTATTCAACACTGGGGTATTCAACTTTTAGTGGCTATGACCGTCCTGGTGTATTTGTTTAAGTTTGCTCTAAGTAAACCAAACCTGCGTTTGAACTGGGATCGTAAGGTTGTTCATATGCCAATGATTGGCAAAATTTCTCGTGGCCTGAATACCTCTCGCTTTGCGCGTACCTTATCTATCTGTACTTCCAGTGCTATTCCTATCTTGGAAGGCATGAAAGTGGCGGTAGACGTGATGTCGAATCACTACGTCAAGCAGCAGGTCCTCAGCGCGACGGATAACGTTCGTGAAGGGGCGAGCCTTCGCAAATCACTCGAACAGACCAAGCTCTTCCCGCCGATGATGCTACACATGATTGCCAGTGGTGAACAGAGTGGTGAGCTAGAGAGTATGCTTACTCGCGCGGCTGACAATCAGGATGCCAACTTTGAATCAACGGTCAATATTGCTTTAGGTATTTTCACTCCGGCATTGATTGCACTGATGGCTGGATTAGTGCTGTTTATCGTAATGGCGACTCTGATGCCAATTTTAGAAATGAACAACTTAATGAGTGGATAGTCATACTGAGAGCGGTTTAACCTCTCGCTATGAACTTTTATTTGGAGAATACAATGAAAAGAAAAATGAACAAGCAGTCTGGCTTTACGCTTTTAGAGGTGATGGTTGTTGTCGTCATCTTAGGTATTTTAGCGAGTTTTGTTGTTCCTAACCTTTTGGGAAATAAAGAAAAGGCTGACCAACAAAAAGCCATTACTGATATTGTTGCGTTAGAAAATGCACTGGATATGTACAAGCTCGATAATAGTGTTTATCCAACCACAGACCAAGGTTTGGAAGCGTTAGTCAATAAGCCATCAAGCCCTGAACCGCGTAATTACCGCGACGGTGGTTACATCAAACGCCTGCCAACCGACCCTTGGGGTAATGACTACCAATATTTGAGCCCAGGTGACAACGGCAACATCGATATCTTCACCCTAGGTGCTAATGGCCAAGAAGGTGGTGAGGGTGTTAATGCCGATATCGGCAACTGGAATATTCAGGATTTTCAATAAGGCAGAGGCGGCATAAGCCGCCCTCTTTTTCCTATGCGCCAACGTTACCCAACTCTTGCTCGTACTGGTTTTACTTTGCTGGAAATCTTATTGGTTTTGGTACTAGTGTCTCTCGCTTCAGTAGCGGTGATCTCCACATTACCGACCAGTTCAAAAGACGTCGCAAAGAAGCAGGCAGAATCTCTCTTTCAACGAATATTGCTCCTTAATGAAGAAGCGATGCTCAGTGGAAGAGATTTTGGTCTACGCATCGATGAGAAAAAATCGGTCTACTATTTGATGTCGTTGGAAAGTGAAGGTTGGCAGAAGCTCAACATCGACCAGATTCCATACGAAACGAAGATGAATGAGTCGGTTGCTGTAACGCTGAATATGGGTGGGGGCGTATGGGCTGATGATGAACGTCTGTTCAAACCGGGAAGCCTGTTTGATGAAGATATGTTTGCTGAATATAAAGAAAAGAAAAAGTTGCGTCCGCCTCAAGTATTTATTGTTTCTAGTGGTGAAGTCACGCCATTTTCTGTTGCCATTTATCCTGAACAAGGCGATGAAGAGCAGGATGCATGGAAGGTAGTGGCAAAAGAAAATGGACAAATAGTGCTATTGGCTCCGGGAGAAAGCGAAGATGAAAGCTAAACGGGGTATGACGCTATTGGAAGTATTGGTTGCATTAGCGATATTCGCTACCGCTGCGATCGCGACAGTTCGCTCTGTAAGCCAGCACATCAACACATTAAATTATCTGGAAGAAAAAACGTTTGCTGCATTAGTCGCTGACAATCAGATGGCTAAAGTCATGTTAGCAGGGAGTAAACCGAGTAAGAAGAAAGGTAAGGATGAATTAGCTGGACGCGATTGGTTCTGGTCGATAGAACCTGTTGAGACCGCCGGTGATATTTTGCAGGCATTTGATGTCAAAGTGGCTACCAGTGAAAAAAGTTCGCCAGTGGTGACGGTGAGAAGCTATGTGGCGAAGTAAAACGTCTGCCCCTCAGGGGGGATTCACCCTAATTGAAGTACTGGTCGCCATTGCCATCTTTGCCAGCTTGAGCGTGGGTGCTTATCAGGTGCTCAATCAAGTCCAGCGCAGCAACGAACTGTCAATGGAACGAAGTGAGCGACTCAAGACATTGCAACGTGCATTAGTGTTTATGGATGGCGACTTTCGTCAGATGGCACTGCGTCAGACACGTACCAATGGTGAGGAGTCCAATGGTCTGATGATACAGTGGAAAGAGTATTTACTGGACTCTGATGCCAACGGGATCTTGTTCACTCGCTTAGGCTGGCATAACCCCCAGCAGCAATTTCCACGTGGCGAAGTGAGTAAAGTGGGTTATCGAATCAAGGATGATGTGCTGGAGCGTGTCTGGTGGCGTTACGCTGATACGCCTGCGGGACAAACGGGAATCGTCATGCCATTGCTCGACAAAGTGGAAAAGTTTAAGGTGAAGTTCTTTGATGGCTCAGACTGGAAAAAAGAGTGGGATAAGAAAGCCACGTTACCTCAAGCAGTAGCGGTTGAACTTGAACTAGAAGATTATGGCAAGATTGAGCGTATTTATATGACGGCGGGTGGCGAAATGGGCGGTTCTGAGGAGAAAAGCAATGACAGCTAAACGCCCTCAGCGCGGTGTTGCCTTAATCGTGATTTTGCTCCTCTTAGCGGTGATGGTCAGTATCGCTGCCAGTATGGCTGATCGTTTGTTTAGTCAGTTTAAGCGCGCTGGCAGCCAAATCAGTTATCAGCAAGCGTACTGGTACAGTCTGGGTGTTGAAGCTCTCGCGAAGTATGGTATAGAGCAAAGTTATAAAGACAACGATGACAGCATTAATCTGTCACAGCCTTGGGCACAAGAGCTGAATAGCATGGCATTGGACTACGGCACCGTGAGCGGTAAGTTGCATGATGCACAAGCCTGCTTCAATATCAATGCGCTGTCTGGTGCGGAGCAAACCACAGGGTCTGCTCAGCTCCCTTTCTTGGTGGAAAAGTTTCAGAACCTGCTTGAGGAATTGCAGGTGGACAATTACGAAGCAGAAACCATTGCACAGTCACTATGGGAATTTGTTGATAGCAATGATTCGGTTAACTCCTCATCGGGCGTCGAAGACAGCCACTACGAAGGTTTATCACCTGCGTATTTAAGTGCCAATACACTGTTAGCAGACAGCAGTGAGTTGCGAGCAGTAAATCAGGTCAGCGGTGAAGTGATGGAAAAAGTCGCTCCGATGATTTGCGCACTGCCCACGTCTGATTTCCGCCTAAATGTGAATACCATTGCGCCTGAGCATGCAGCGCTGCTGGCGGCAATGTTCTATCCGAACCTGAGCTCGTCTCAGGCAAAACAGATTATAGAAAACCGTGGCCCTGATGGATGGGCATCAACGGATGACTTCCTCGCTGAATCGGACCTAAGTGGTTTGAGCGATGACGTCAAAAAACAAGTCAAAGGCTACCTGAGTGTCGATAGCGTGTATTTCGAGCTCGATGCTGAGGTGCTAGTGGATAAATCCAGGGTGCGAATTCGCAGCCTGTTGTTTAGTAATAATAGAGAAACTGCAACGGTAATACGCCGTCGCTTTGGAGGGATCGGTGAACGAGTTTCTAATCGTTCGGCTGAGCAAAAGTAAAACAGCAGCGATTCAATGGCTGGTTTGGTCAGAAAGCCAAAAGGAAGTGATAGCGAGCGGTGAACTGCAAAATCACCAGGATTTGAATGAGCTTGCCAATTACGCAGAAGGGCGCCAAGTTATTGTACTGGTGTCCGCAGCAAATCTAGTTCTGACGCAGCTGGAAGTCCCAGCAGGCGCGAATCGTCAGTTTGAGTCTATGCTGCCATTCATGTTGGAAGACGATGTGGCGCAGGATGTGGATGAACTACATTTTACTATTTTGGCAAAGGCAGCCAATCAGGCTTATGTCTGTGGTATTGACTATAGCTGGTTGGAATCAATATTAGCTGAAATGCAACAGCTTGGCTTTGCTGTGCGTAAGGTATTACCTGATGCATTGGCTTTACCTGTCGCTGAAGAATCAGGCTTGAGTGCGGTTGAGCTGGATGGTCAGTGGTTGGTAAAAAAAGGTCAGTACAGTGCGGTCAGTATTGAACTGGCTTGGTTGCCGTTCTTAGCTCAGTCAGATTGGGTGAAGCAAGGCGATGAATATCTACCACTTCAGGCCTATTCACCTTTACCAGAACTAACGTTAGCCAATGATCAAAAATGGCACAATGAACAACCACAGTTGGTCATGCAGCTGTTGGCTGAACAAGCTGTCAAAAGTAAGTTCAACCTGTTGTCCGGTGAGTTTAAACCGAAGTCGTCTTTTGGTCGTCATATAAAGGTTTGGCGTAAAGCGGCAATTGCAGCAGGAATCTTAGTTGCCATTCTCAGTGTCGATAACTGGCTGCAAATCCAAAGTGCTGAAACGCAAGCCAACGCCTATCGTGAGGAAAGTGAACGTATTTTCCGTCAAGTGACCAACATGAGTAAAATTCCGACTGTCACCTATCTCAAACGAGAAATGGAGCGAGAGGAGAACCGACTGTCTGGTGGTGGTAGTGGTGACTCGGTACTGGAATGGATGGTGAAAATGCCTCAAGTGATGAAGCAGGTCCCGAGCCTCAAGCTCACCAGCTTCAAGTATGACAGTACTCGCGGAGAAGTCAGGCTTCAGGCGCAAAGCAATGATTTCCAGACGTTTGAGAAAGCGCGTGAACTGATGTCTGGTCAATTTACGGTTGAGCAGGGACAACTGAGTAAATCGGGGACTCTCGTTAATGGCACCTTTGTGCTTAAGCGATTATAGGGAGCTGCTGGTGAAACAATTAGTATCTACACTTCAGGCATGGTGGGCGGGTACCAGCCAACGTGAACAACGTTTGCTGATCGCTTGTTCGGTAATGTTATTTTTGGGTGTGATCTACTGGGGCATATTGCAACCAGTCAGTCAGCGTGCCGACATGGCGACGAATCGTATCCAGAGCGAGAAACAATTACTCAACTGGGTGAAAGACAAAGCAGACACTATCAGTCAACTGCGTGCTCAAGGCGGAGTGGCATCGTCGAGCTTGCCACTTAATCAGTCTATTTCTTCAACGGCTTCACGTTTTGGTGCAGAGCTTGTCAGAGTCCAGCCACGTGGCGAGGAACTGCAGGTTTGGGTTCAACCGATGCCATTCAATCGCCTAATTGATTGGATGACGTTCCTGCAGGAAAAACACGGTGTATCAGCGACCTTTATGGACATTGATAAGGGAGAGCAAGATGGGACTGTCCAAGTCAAGCGCTTACAGTTTGTTAAAAGGTAAAGCTAAGTGAAAAGAGTCATTCTGCTCAGTCTGACGTTGGTGATGGTCTTTCTGATTAGTGCTGTGGCGCATGTTCCAGCTCAGGTTGCGCTGAACTATTTACCATTACCACCTCAGCTAGTCGTTCATGGTGTTTCAGGTACCATTTGGGATGGTAGTGCCACAGGGTTAACTTGGCAAAGGCAGAAGTTAGGTGCCCTACATTGGCAATTAGCGCCACTCAAATTGCTCGTGGGTAAAGCTGAAGCACAGGTGCGCTTTGGCCGTGGCAGTGATATGCAACTGACGGGACGTGGTGTCGTAGGCTACAGTATGTCTGGCCCTTATGCTGAAAACTTAATCGCTTCATTGCCAGTTGCAAAAATTATCGAACTGGCGCCCCCGATACCTGTTCCAGTGGAACTTACAGGTCAGGTTGAGCTGAGTATTCATTCTATGGTTTATGTCGCTCCATATTGCCAGACTGGTGAAGGTTCAGTAGTCTGGAATGCCGATAAAGTGATTACGCCATTAGATGAGCTTAGCGTTGGTCCAGTGGTGGTTAACTTTAGTTGTCAGGATAGCCAGATCTCACTGAAAGGCGATCAGAACAGCCAACAGGTGAACAGTGCGGCGGAAGTTATGATACAAGCTAATCGCAGCTATCAGGCTTCTGCTTGGTTTAAGCCGAGCGATGAGTTTCCTAGCTCGTTTGCAGAACAGCTGAAATGGCTTCCATCGCCAGACTCTGAAGGTCGTTATCAGTTTACTTATCATGGACGCCTTTAAATCTGTTGATATCCAATAAAAAGGGGCGTTAGCCCTTTTTTATTCGAGAGGCTATTTGCCGACTGCTGGAAAACTGATCTGCGCCCGTAAGCCACCACCGCTGCGATTATTGATTAGCACCGTCCCTTTATGTTGGCTAGCAATACGCTTCACTATGGCGAGTCCAAGGCCTGTACCTTCACTGCCTCTGGCGGTGTCGCCGCGGGTGAAAGGTTCAAACAGCTTGCTTACTTGGCTTTGCTCTATACCTGGACCGTTGTCCTCTATACACACCCAAACCCGTTTATTATCTGCAGTGACACCGGTGCTGACTTTGACCCAACCTTTACCATACCGTATGGCGTTTACAACTAAGTTACTTACTGCTCGTTTAATCGCGATCGGACTGCCATTGGTAAACCTAAGGGGCTGTTGCAGCTCAGTTTCAATTTGAATCTCATAACCACCTTCTGAAGTTGCAATATCATTGGCGATGTCATTAAGGTCAACGTCGATGAATGAATCTTTGTTGACGGGTTTTAGGTAGTCCATAAACTGGCTGATGATCTCGTTACACTCTTCGGTATCACTGATGATGCCTTCAGCCAAATAGCTATCTTCCGGTGACATCATTTCAGTAGCAAGCCGGATCCGAGTTAGAGGGGTTCTCAAATCATGACTGATACCGGCCATGAGCAGAGTACGATCCTCTTCTAGAGCCTGAATACCTTTAGACATCTGATTGAATGCCCTTGTCACCGAACGGATTTCCGTCGCGCCTTTCTCAGGTAATGGCGGAGGAATGTCCCCTCGACCAACACCTTTGGCGGCTTTTTCTAGATCAATCAAAGGTCGGTTTTGTAAACGGATGAAAAGCCAACCACCGGCGACAATGAGTAACGCCATAATTAAGCTATTGCGAAATAGGGGCGCAAAGTCTTCTTCCTGCAGTTCAGATAGCGGAATACGCAGCAGCGAACCGGGCAATGAATCGATTCTCATCCACAGAATGTAGCTGTCAGTACCTAGCATCATACGTACATCGGTCGGTGAACCGAGTTCTTTGCTCATCTCCTCGCTCATGAGATCAATACTGACGGCATGATAATACTCATCTGCTATCGGGCTATCGTCGGCGTGGATGGTGACGCCAAGCTGTTCTAACACTCTGCGTCTTAGTGGAGCATCCATCTGCAATCCACCCTCGATGGCTGCTGAATCGTCGAGCATTAAATTGATTTCGTGACTGAGGATCTTATTAAACTGCTGAAGGCTGGGCATCAAAGCATAGTTAAACACGGCGTAGTAGGAGTAAACCTGACTGGCAATCAATAAGGTAAGAAAGATAAAAATCGATTGAGTAAAGGAACTGCGAATACGCATATTGGTGGCCTTGATTGAGGTGAAAACAAAAAGTGCGAGACACAGTCTCGCACTCTCATCAGGTGAGCAATTATGCTTCTTTGCCGTCTGGTACGAAAACGTAGCCTAAGCCCCATACAGTTTGAATATAACGAGGTTTACTTGGATCGACTTCCAGCATACGACGCAGACGAGAAATCTGTACGTCGATGGATCGTTCCATAGCAGAATACTCACGACCGCGGGCCATATTCATTAGTTTGTCACGTGACATCGGCTCACGGGCATTGGTAACCAGCGCTTTAAGCACCGCAAATTCGCCCGAGGTCAGAGGCATTGACTCCTCACCGCGAAACATTTCACGTGTACCAAGGTTTAGGCTGAACTCACCGAATTCGACCACCGACTCTTCTGAGCTAGGTGCACCGGGCAGTTCAGTTGTCTGACGACGCAATACTGCTTTGATGCGTGCCAGCAGCTCACGTGGGTTAAATGGTTTTGGCAGGTAGTCGTCTGCGCCAACTTCCAAGCCAACAATTCGGTCAATTTCATCACCTTTTGCAGTGAGCATCAGGATCGGTAAGGTACTGTTAGCGTTACGCAGGCGACGGCAAATAGACAGGCCATCTTCACCTGGTAGCATTAAATCCAATACCATCAGGTGGAAGTTTTCACGGGTTAACAGGCGGTCCATCTGCTCACTGTTAGCGACACTACGTACTTGGAATCCTTGTTCAGACAAGTAACGCTCCAGCAATGCACGCAAACGTGCATCGTCATCAACGACTAAGATCTTGTGATTTTCTTGCATGTAATGATTCCACCTATTAAATAAGACAGCGCTTTGTCGGAGCTAATGTACAGCCCTTTCTCACGAATCAAAATGTAACATTGTTCTGATGAAAGTGGCGCAAAGAATTGTTAACGATTATTACCTTTTTAAGTCCTTTTTAGCTAATGTATACGCCATATTCAATTCACTAGCGTCAGAAATATGAAAACAAACCTAATCACACGCGAAGGCTTTGACCGACTTAAAAAAGAACTCGATTTTCTATGGAAAGAAGATCGCCCAGAAGTGACTAAAAAAGTGACTTGGGCAGCGAGTTTAGGTGATCGCTCAGAAAATGCGGATTATCAGTACAATAAGAAACGTCTGCGTGAAATTGATCGTCGTGTACGTTATCTGCGCAAGCGTCTTGAGCAGGTGAAAGTGGTGGATTACGCTCCGCAGCAGGAAGGAAAAGTGTTTTTTGGTGCATGGGTCGAAGTGGAAAATGAAGCTGGAGAAGTGAAAAAGTTTCGCATTGTTGGCCCTGATGAAATTTATGGTGGCGCCAAAGATTATATCTCGATTGACTCGCCAATGGCGCGAGCCCTGTTAAAGAAAGAAGTGGATGACGAATTCAGCGTCAAAACGCCGGAAGGCGAGAAAGAGTGGTTTGTGAACAGTATTTTTTATAGCCGTTGAAAAGGGTGCCGCGCAGAGGAGCGCGGCACTTGTCTTTTATTTTTCGTAGTCCGGTTTTTCAGTAATGATGTAGTCCTTATCACTGCTAACAATGGCCCCATATTTGAGGAAGTTTTTGCCTAAAATCATGCTGTAGTGGAAGCGTCCCCTGTCTTGGAGGTTAACGCGAATGATCTTATCCAACTCTCCCAGCCTGACTCGCATTTCAACCACAGGGCGCACGTTGGCTTTTTCCCCTTTCTTGGCTGTAATGCGCATCACATCGACTACTTCTCGAGTGAATTCCTGTTTCATCCCGATATCATTTTCGTAGGTGAACGTGACCATATCTTTGCCATCTTTCTGATATTGCTTGATGTTCTTGGCATTGATTGAGCTGACATCCGCTCCAGTATCTAGCTTGACCGGAAAAGCCAGATCTTCGACTTGAACGACTTCAATGTGACCAGCTCTGAATAGCGGACTTGGGCTGAGTAGATCCTCTGTACGAGTGTTGAGTAGTACATTGCTTTTCGCCATGCTGTGGCCCATGACAAAGAAAGGTTTGGTGTCACTTTTGCCAAGGCTATCGATAGCAAATTCCAGTTCTCGTTTCTTGTCTCCTAACTCGAATACACCTTCCACAACCGGACGAACGGATTTGCCGACTTTGAGTTTACGCAGGACAGGCTTAGTCAACGTTTTGATTTCACCTTGGCGGTTTTCAAGAGTGAAACTGACCTGTTCCTTGCCGCTTTTCTTGCTGAGTTCAAACTCTTTGACTCTCAGCAGTGGCGTTTTGACGATAAAACTAGGCTGTGCAGGAATGCTGAACTCTTGGTCTATGGTGATGGTCTCTTTGGGTGAGATCACCAATGGATCAGACTTGAGGGCCGTCTTGAAGCTAGTATCGGCTTTTTTGAGCAGGTTTTCGCTGTCGGTATCGATAACGAAATGTTCACTGGCGATATCTCGTCCCAGGCTGATCTGGCTGTTTAAATGGCTGCGGTCACGTAAATAAACCAGCCAATGCTGAGTGTGATTCTGGTTGAGCTTGACGGGTAGGTAAACCAGCGGACGCTCACCATTGCTGGTGCTCAAGATACGAATCAATGGCAGAGTCATGGGTTTGCGTTTGCCTTTGTCATCTTCCAATTTGAACGAGACTGATTGAGCCTTTTTGTCGATTTTTACATCCAAAGCATGGGCGTTGGAGTAACGACTGGTGGTTGCGACACTGACCTTATAGGGCATGCCGTCAACTTCTACGGTTTCTTTTTTACCGATAACTTGAGCACGCGGTTGCTCTTGCAGGTAATCATAACCTGCCATCACCCAAGCGTTATCTTCAAGAAAGGTTTTACCAATCAGGATGGGCGACGAGAACTGGCTGCGCTTGGTGAGGTTAATCATAGCGTCCACGGTATGGCCGCCGATCGTGAGTGGCATTCTTACCGCTGGACGAAGAATCGGT
Organism: Vibrio sp. T11.5; assembly: GCF_027587155.1. Taxonomy (NCBI): domain Bacteria; kingdom Pseudomonadati; phylum Pseudomonadota; class Gammaproteobacteria; order Vibrionales; family Vibrionaceae; genus Vibrio; species Vibrio sp. T11.5. Next base: position 29,168 of record NZ_JAPPTP010000023.1, on the reverse strand, counting down.
TTTTCGCTGGTGCGGCTGCGGATGATGCTGATGCGTTCAAGATCATCTTTGATATTGATGTCTTCGCCGGTATACGGGTGGCGAATGGTAAAGGAAATAGTGACCTGATAAGACAAATAGGTTTCTGTATTTCTCTTTAGCTTGTTTTTTCGCCGATCATTGACCACCGCCCATAGCAGGTCATTGTCAGTCAAATCTTTAAAGTCTGGATGTGTGCTGGTTAGATGAATGTTTTCAGCGTGAATCGAGGTGGTATCGGCGCCAGTATCGATCTTGCCCATAAAGGGTACACCTTTGAGCTTTGGAATATCGTTATAGTAGACATTTTCGATGCGGCCCAGAATCAGTTCGTTGTCCACCTGATAGGCTGGATTTTGTGTGGTGGCGGAAAGGGTCTCAGACCAAGCTTGTGGGGCTGTCATTAGGGCGCTTGTCAAAGTCAGAATCAAAGAGAGCTTCTTCATGCAATAATTTCCCAAACTAAATCGATGTATCGATGCTTATTAACTAACTCGAAATGATATAACTTACTTAAATGTAATGAATATATTTCAATTGCGACTGCAGTTTTGACACAAATGTGCACCGTGTCTATCAGGCGTCGGTGATTTTTTCAGGACAAGATTTAAAACATTGCAAAATCCATGATTTGCCCCCATGTCTAGAGCAGACCAACTCCTTCACACAATATAATTAAGAGAATCAACGGATGAGCCAAGCTATCTGTCAAATGATTGCTCACGAACTGAATGTTCGTACTGAGCAAGTTAACGCTGCTGTTAATCTCATCGATGATGGCAATACGGTGCCATTTATCGCCCGCTATCGAAAAGAAGTGACAGGTGGTTTGGATGATACCCAACTGCGTAATCTCGACAGCCGTCTCTCTTACCTGCGTGAATTGGATGATCGTCGTCAGACGATTCTGAAATCCATTCAGGAGCAAGGTAAATTGACGACTGAGCTCGAAACTGAAATCAATCAGGCGGACAGTAAAACTCGTCTGGAAGACCTGTATCTGCCTTATAAACCTAAGCGCCGCACCAAAGGTCAGATTGCGATTGAAGCTGGTTTGGAACCGCTGGCAGACAAATTATGGAACGAACCACAGACGGAGCCGGAGCAAGAAGCGGCTCAATACCTTGATGCAGACAAAGGTATTGCAGACACGAAAGCGGCGCTTGATGGCGCGCGTGCCATTGTGATGGAACGTATTGCTGAAGATGCCAACCTGCTGGAAAAAATTCGTACGCATCTTAACCGTAGCGCAGAGCTGGTGGCTCGCGTTGTGGAAGGCAAAGAGCGCGAAGGCGAAAAATTCAAAGATTACTTTGAGCACAATGAAGCCTTAAGCAAGGTGCCATCACACCGTGCACTGGCTATGTTGCGTGGCCGTAATGAAGGTTTCTTAACATTGGCGATGAATGCTGACCCTGAGCAGGAAGAGGGCGCACGCCAGTCGTATTGCGAAACCATTGTTGCCGATCACTACGGTATTTCACTGAGCCAAGCCCCAGCGGATGTGTGGCGTAAGCAAGTGATCAGTTGGGCGTGGCGTATCAAGGTGTCGATGCACATGGAAACTGAGCTGATGGGAGCGATGAAAGAGCGTGCTGAAATCGAGGCGATTGAAGTGTTTGCCACAAACCTGAAGGATTTGTTGATGGCGGCTCCAGCTGGTCCACGAGCTACGCTAGGTCTCGATCCGGGCTTGAGAACGGGGTCGAAAATCGCGGTGGTAGATTCAACAGGTAAAGTGCTAGCAACAGAAACCATCTACCCTCATCCGCCGCAAAAACAGTATGACAAATCGGCTCAGGTGGTGGCGAAGCTGGTACAGCAGTTTAATGTCGACCTAATTGCCATTGGTAACGGCACTGCATCGCGTGAAACGGACAGTTTTGTCGCTGATCTGATTAAGCGAAATAACCTTAAAGTGCAGAAGATTATGGTCAGTGAAGCGGGCGCGTCCGTCTATTCGGCGTCAGAGCTGGCTGCCAAAGAATTCCCGGGTTTGGACGTGTCACTACGTGGAGCAGTGTCGATTGCTCGCCGTCTGCAAGACCCACTGGCGGAGCTGGTGAAAATTGACCCTAAATCGATTGGTGTTGGCCAGTATCAACACGACGTCAGCCAGTCGATGCTGGCTAAGCGTCTGGACGCGGTTGTCGAGGACTGTGTAAACGCCGTTGGTGTCGATGTGAATACGGCGTCTCCTGCTTTGTTAACGCGAGTAGCTGGGCTGTCGAGTACTATTGCGCAGAACATTGTTGACTACCGTGATGAAAATGGCCGCTTTGAAGCACGTACTACACTGAAGAAAGTCGCTCGCCTTGGGCCAAAAGCCTTTGAACAGTGTGCCGGATTCCTCCGTATTATGGATGGTAAGAACCCGCTGGATGCGTCATCGGTTCACCCAGAAGCTTACCCTGTTGTGAAAGCCATCGCAGAGAAAAATAGCAAAGACATTCGCGCATTGATTGGTGATACTCAGTTCCTGCGTGGCTTGCACGCCGTGGATTACACTGATGACAATTTTGGTGTTCCGACGGTTAGCGATATCATCAAAGAGTTGGACAAGCCAGGGCGAGATCCTCGCCCCGAATTCAAAACCGCAACGTTCGCTGATGGCGTAAATGAAGTGTCAGATCTCGAACCGGGTATGGTGCTGGAAGGCGTGGTATCCAACGTGGCGAATTTTGGCGCTTTCGTTGATATTGGCGTGCATCAAGATGGCCTAGTACATATTTCGGCTTTAACCGATCGATTTGTCTCTGATCCAAGAGAAGTCGTTAAGGCGGGGGATATCGTTAAAGTCAAAGTGATGGAAGTGGACATTCAGCGTAAGCGTATTGGCCTATCTATGCGTCTTAATGATGAACCGGGCCAAGATAACCGCTCTCCGCGTTCTACCGCGCCACGTGGTCAACAACGTCAGAGCCAAAGCAACAAAGGTAGCCAACGTCGTCGTGAAGAGCCAGCAAATGGCGCGATGGGCGGGGCATTTGCCGCTGCTTTTGCCAAAGCCAAAAAATAGCTTCGGCTAAAAATACAAATCCCCGCAATAGCGGGGATTTTTTTCGGTATTTCCTAATTCAATCTTTAGGTACTACAACACCGCAATGACATCTGAAGGTGTATTGGGTGCAACCGCATCACCGTAGTGAAACTTAATCACGGTTCTGCGCTTGGCCATTTTGCCTTCAGTTATCGCCGCATCGATTATGTGCCTTGGTAACCGAAAGCGCATCGCGTAGCCCTTGCCCTGATCTTCACTGTAGCTGTCCAGAGCAATCAATTGAAAAATCCGTTCGAGCGTATTTTTCGGATCTTCCTGATAAGTGGCTTTAACGTCTTCCTGTTCGCTGGCTTCATAGCTTGGGTGCTCAGCCGGATCCCAAGAGGATTGTTGTCGCCTTTTATCATCGGCTTTAACTTTACGTTCAGCGTTACTTTTGGTTAATGCCACAGTGGGAGTGACGGGCTCGCGGACTTTATTGTCTCTGGCTGCCTGCTCCGTTTGCACATTAACCGATGGGGCGATCAGCGGTACACTTACATTTGTAGGTGATACGAGCATTTAACCTCCTCACGCCCTGCCAAAAATACAATAAAACAGCGTTTTCTTGGCTTGGTTACTTATCGGCCTGTAGAGTCATAATTTTAGCGTGTTGGATAAAATAATTGCTATCTGTCAGTAGAAAAGCGAGTAACTTGCTGACAAAACTCATTAAATTCGGTCATGAATGGTGCATGTGATGAAGCGCTAAATACATAGCTCTCACTGGTTGGCATCAGTGTATCCACTTCAGTAGCGACTTTAGCCGGTACCAAACCATCAAGGCGTCCGTATAAGCGTAGGGTGGGTATTGAGATATTCGGTAGCGCCTGTCGATAATCTATATTTGCCAGTAGTTTTAAGCCAGTGAGTAGGGATTGAGGATTTGGCTCTGGACGAGACAGGATGGCTTTCTTGAGGTTTTTGACGTCTTGTCGGGCAGAAGGGCTACCCATTGCCTGTAACGCCATAAAGCGCTCTACGGTAACACGAAAGTCGTCGACCAATTGTTCTGTAAACGCACTCAATACTTGAGGTTGTATTCCGCGCCAGCGTCTGTCTGCTGAAAACTTAGGTGAGCTTGCCACGGTGATCAGTTTATTGATGCGCTCAGGGTGATGAATAGCGATATGCGTTGCCACCAAGCCGCCCAAAGACCAGCCGAGCCAAATTGCATTGTCAGGGGCGCTCTCCAGCACCTGTTGTATAAGCTCTTCCATCGTTTCGAAATGCAATTGATGGCTATGGCCAAACCCAGGTAGATCAACAACGTGTACCCGAAAGTGCTCACTTAACAGCTCAGAGGCCTGATGCCATACAGCGCCATTCATTCCCCAACCATGTACTAAGACCAAATCGTTACCATGACCAGTTGATTGCCAATATGGCGTTGTTGGTTTGATCTCATTTTGTACCACGTTTTCCATCCTTTACACCTGAATTAAAGCGGTAAGTTAACTATTGAGTTCTAAGATATTGAGCGCCATGTTAACCGATTGGATCAAGAAACACACAGCCTACCTGTTGCCAAGTCATTGTGATTTATGCCAGATGATAATTGAATCGCAAGCGACACATCCCTTGTTTTGTAGCTTTTGTCAGCAATGTTTTGCGCCAGTTGCGCGTTGCAGACGGTGCGGTCTAGTGACACCTGAATCTGTTGATATGTGCGGAGAGTGTTTAGTTTCACCACCGTTGTGGACAAATTTATACTGCGTTGGGGATTATCAACCGCCTCTATCGAGCTATGTTCACCGTCTGAAATATCAAGGCCAGTACTGGCAAGCTAAAACCTTGGCTTTGCTTTTGGTACCGCGTATCGATACTCGACCAGACCTAATTACGTTTGTCCCTTTGCATTGGCGTCATTACTGTTATCGAGGCTACAACCAAAGTCAGCATCTGGCATACCAAATTGGACGAGAACTGGCCGTACCTTGTAAAGCTCTCTTTAAAAAGGTGAGAGCAACGGACAGGCAACAAGGAATGAATAAAAAGCAGCGTAAGGAGAATGTTCGCCGGGCTTTTTGTCTGAATCAATCGATAAAAGCCGAGCATATTGCTATTATCGATGATGTGTTAACTACAGGCAGTACGGTGCATCAATTATGCCAATTGTTGCTTGATGCAGGTGTGAAAACTATTGATATTTACTGCATTTGCCGCACTCCTGAACCTTCTAACCGCTAAAGTAGCGCTGATTTGATCTAAAAGGCTAGATCTTGAGGAAATCAGGAGTAAAATGGCGCTTAAATAACCTACAAATTTACTCAGGTATTCGTCGTGTCAAATCCTATTACTATTACTGAAAATGCCCAAAAACACTTTGCTAACCTTTTGAGCCAGCAGCCAGAAGGGACAAACATCCGCGTATTTGTTGTGAATCCAGGGACGCAAAATGCCGAATGTGGCGTTTCTTACTGCCCAACTGAAGCGATTGAAGCTTCAGACACTGAGATCAAGTATGAAGGTTTCTCCGCTTACATTGACGAGCTGAGTCTACCATTCCTTGAAGATGCTGAGATTGACTTCGTCACTGACAAGATGGGTTCTCAACTGACGTTGAAAGCGCCTAACGCGAAAATGCGTAAAGTCTCTGATGATGCACCATTGGTTGAGCGTGTTGAATATGCAATCCAAACGCAGGTTAACCCCCAGTTAGCAGGTCATGGTGGCCACGTTAACTTAGTAGAGATTACCGATGACGGTGTTGCGATTGTTGCCTTCGGTGGTGGCTGTAATGGGTGTTCTATGGTCGACGTGACGCTAAAAGAAGGTATTGAAAAAGAGTTACTGCAACAGTTCGAAGGAGAACTGTCTGCGGTTCGCGATGCAACAGAGCACGATCGTGGCGAGCACTCTTACTACTGATAAATGGTTCAACATAAGATTTAACCATATGTACTACAAAGGGTTGACGAAAAAGTCAGCCCTTTTTTGTTTTCAAACATAGCAGTTTTCTCATATATTAATGACTTCCTCTACCGCTAAGGAGCAAGCAAGTGTCTAAACGGAAACCACCAGAAATTTTGGAAAAACAAACAGTAGCTCGATCCAAATTATTTGCTATTGAGGCACTTGATTTACGTTTTAGCAATGGTGTCGAACGGACTTATGAACGCATGAAACCGAGTGGTCGTAATGCCGTCATGATGGTACCGGTGACCGCAGCAGGAGACATACTACTGGTTCGTGAGTATGCGGCGGGTACAGAGCGTTATGAGCTTGGTTTTCCCAAAGGTTTGATTGATTCTGGAGAATCTCCAGCACAAGCAGCAGACCGAGAGCTAAAAGAAGAAATCGGTTTGGGTACCAACAAACTGACGCCAATGAAAGATGTAGTGCTCGCCCCTTCTTATTTCTCAAGCAAAATGACCCTGTTTATCGCAGAGGATCTATACTCAGAACAACTAGAAGGGGATGAACCGGAACCACTGGAAGTGATTCGCTGGCCACTCGCCCAAGCCGAAGAACTTCTGACTCACCTCGATTTTTGTGAGGCGCGCAGTATAACCGCGCTGATGCTTGCTCTACGTATCTTAAAACCATAATCAATGTAGAGCGTGAAGGATTGACTATGCCAATGACAGAAGACCTCTCCCACCATTTGCCAGCCGTAATTGATATTGCCCGCTCGGCAGGCCAACTAATTCTCGATATTTATGAGAAAAAAGAGTACCAAGCCTACACCAAAAGTGATGAAACACCTGTCACTAGTGCCGACATCGCGGCGCATAAGCTGATTATGGAACAGCTTGCTGAACTGACACCGGATATTCCGATTTTGTCCGAAGAAGCGGCAGACATCAGCCTCGAAAAACGCTCACAATGGAGTCGCTACTGGTTGGTTGATCCACTAGATGGGACTCAGGAATTTATCGCTCGCAGCGGAGACTTTGCGACCATTATTGCACTGGTCGAAAATCATCAACCAGTAATGGGCGTCGTCTATGGCCCTGTGTCTGGTGTGACTTACTATGCCTATAAAGACAAAGGGGCATGGAAGATTCCCGATATGGATGAAAGTGTGCGGATCAAATCCCACAACCATGATGGTAAGGCACACCCTATCGCGATTGCGATCAGCCGTCGTCAGGACATCAATAGTATTACTAGTCGTATGAGCAGCGGTTGGAATTATGATTTGGTGCCTTTGGGATCGGCAGCACTTAAAGCGTGCTTGGTCGCTGAGGGTGCTGTGGATTGCTACCTCCGCCTTGGGCCGACCGGAGAGTGGGATACCGCTGCGACTCAGTGCATTGTTGAAGAGGCGGGTGGCCGGATTCTAAGTACTCAGCTTGAGCCTCTGTCCTACAATGAGCGTGAAACCTTGGAAAACCCAAACTTCTTGGTTCTTGGTGATGAGAACTTACCTTGGGATGAGATTTTAAAGGTTAAGGACTAATGAGCGAGAACGTACTTCGTCCTCGGGATCGCTGCGCTTCGCCCGATGGAGAGCGGGATGACTAGTTCGAGTAGTACCTGAATAATGCACGAACATTCCATATATTAAGATGCCGTATTGTTTATTCAAACTAAGAGGGTTGACGTTTTCACGCCAACCCTCTTTTTTTGTTATCCAGTTATCCGTGAGGACGAAGTCCATTCCCACGTCCTTGTTCCATAGCGAAGCGTCCCCGTTTAATTTACGCCTTCGAATACATATCTCTATCACCTAACCAGCGGTTGATAATCGCTGCAGCGTTGTCTGGGAAGTTATCATGAATATGACGTGCGACACGCTGTACTTCAGGTATAAGATGCTGATCGCGAACCAGATCGGCGATTTTAAAGTCGGCCATTCCAGTCTGCTTAGTACCCAAAAGTTCACCGGGGCCGCGAATTTCCAGATCGCGTTGAGCTATCACAAATCCATCATTACTTTCGCGAAGTACTCCTAAACGCTTTTGTGCTGTTTTAGATAATGGAGAATGGTAGAGCAGTACACAGTGGCTGGCTACACTACCTCGACCCACTCGCCCGCGTAACTGGTGGAGCTGAGCCAATCCCAATCGCTCCGGGTTTTCAATGATCATTAAGCTTGAGTTAGGGACGTCCACACCCACTTCAATCACGGTGGTCGCGACCAATAGGTGCAGCTTGTTGTCTTTGAAATCTTGCATGACGGCTTGTTTTTCGGCTGGTTTCATCCGGCCATGCACCAAGCCGATTTTAACGTCAGGCAGCTTTCTTTGGAGTTCTTCGGCAGTATCGGCGGCGGCCTGAGCTTCCAATACTTCTGACTCATCGATCAGTGTGCAGACCCAATATGCTTGCTTACCTTCATTGAGGCAGGCATTACGGACTCGTTCGACAATATCATCTCTTTTCGTATCTGGAATGGCGACGGTCTGGATAGGCGTGCGCCCCGGGGGAAGCTCATCAATGACGGAAGTCTCGAGATCGGCGTAGGCGGTCATCGCTAGCGTTCGTGGGATGGGTGTTGCTGTCATGATCAACTGATGAGGAAATGCACCCTGCTTCTCTCCTTTTTCACGTAGTTCAAGACGTTGATGGACGCCAAATCTGTGTTGTTCATCTATGATGACTAAGGCTAGGTGATGAAAGGCGACGTGTTGCTGAAAAAGCGCATGAGTACCGACCACCATTTGCGCTTCACCGCTGGCAATTTTCGCCAGCTCAGCCTCTTTGGTTTTGCCCTTCAGTTTGCCAGCTAGCCAACCAACATTGATGCCCATAGGCTCCAGCCATTGAGCAAAGTTAATCGCATGTTGCTCGGCCAGCAGTTCAGTCGGTGCCATTAACGCTACTTGGTAACCATGCTCCAGAGCTCGTAGTGCTGCTAATGCCGCGACTAAGGTTTTACCAGAACCGACATCCCCCTGAACCAAACGCATCATCGGATGAGGTTTCTCAAGGTCTTGCTCAATTTCGGCGACAACGCGTGATTGTGCTTTGGTTGGTGAGAAAGGCAATTGATCGAGTAACTGCTGTTTAAGTTGGTTACGCTCAGATAAAGGCAGAGCAACATCCTGCTGACCTTTGCTGCGAACGGAAAGCATTGAGAGATTCTGCGCCAGTAATTCTTCCATGATCAGGCGTATTTGTGCTGGGTGTTTGCCTTCATCAAAGGCTTGTAGATCGATGTTAGGAGTCGGCCTGTGAATCGTATGTAGAGCCTGAGCCAGTGATACCTGCTGGTTGTATAGGCCGGATGGTAAGAGCTCTTGTACTGCTGCTTTATCAATAAGATCCAACGCCTGATCGGTTAAGTTACGCAGAGTGATCTGGCGTAAACCATCGGTCGTTGGGTAAACTGGCGTTAGGTTTTGTTCTACTTCATTAGGCTGATTTGGGGCGTAAAACTTATAATCGGGATGGACGATTTCCAGTCCAAAACTGCCACGTTTGACTTCACCGTAGGCGTGGATAGTTTTGCCTTCAGCAAAATTGTTTTTCATGCCTGCTGTGAAATTGAAAAAGCGTAACGTAATGGTGCCATTGCCATCGCTGATTTTTACCGACAACATCTTGCGCTTACCAAACAAAGTATCGACACTCATGATTTTACCCTGCACGGCGGCCCATAACCCGGCATGCAACTTAACAATGGGGTAAACGCGAGTGCGGTCCTCGTATCGCAGAGGAAGATGGAATAAAAGATCTTGTACTGAGTTGAGCCCGACTTTCGCCAGTTTTTCTGCCACTTTGGCACCGACGCCATTCAGAGAAGTCAAAGGAATAGCAGATAGTAATTGGGACATAACAAAGCTCGGTAAGTTATTCAGTAAGTTACATAGGCGATTACCCTAATAGTTAACCACTGAGCTGTGTTTTTGTACAGGGAAAAATTGAGGGAAAAGCTAGCCTGTTTAGGTATATTTCATATAGGGAGAAGTGAAAGTCTGTCATTCCATAGACTGACGAAGGAAGGAGTAGGGAATCTCTTAATTCATTGATTCACCAAAAGAGATCCCCAACTCGTTCGTCCCTCACTCTTGAGGATGACGAACGATCGACAAGGGGAACGTTACTTCTTCTGCATCTCTGCCCACCATTCGTCATCGGCGATGATCTGGCCTTCTTCATCCAATGATGGGTAAGGCAGTCCTTTCCGTTTAGCGACTTTGGCCAGGACCGGATGACCCCGTTCAAACAAAATGCGATGAATAGTGTCTTGCGGTAATGTGCTGACTTGATTGGAGTACATGCCAGCTTCTTGGCGTTGGCGTTGAGCTTCATACATGATAACCGCGCTCGCGACGGAGACATTGAGTGACTGCACCATCCCAATCATCGGGATGATAATATCCTGATCAGCCAGTTGTTTGGCCTCTTCTGAAGCGCCAATTTTCTCGCTACCAAGAATAATCGCTGTCGGTTTGGTGTAGTCGATCTCACGAAAATCGACTGCAGTTTCAGACAAATTAGTCACCAATATCTGCATGCCCTGAGACTTGAGCTCGGCAACCGCTTCACCAATAGAATCGTGGGTTTCGACTTCGACCCAGTTTCGTGCGCCAGCAGAGGTATGGCTGAGCGTGCGCATCTCATTGGGCCATACAGCATGAATTTTGTGAATACCAGTTGCGTCAGCGGTGCGGATCACTGCTGAAACATTATTGGGTTTATGTACTTCTTCAAGACAGAAAGTCAGGTCAGCCTGACGAGACTTGAGAACTTGTTGGATTCGGTTGTAACGTTCTGAGTTCATAGTAGTCGTAAAATAAAAGCCCTTGAAACTGTCATTCCAAGGGCATAACTCTGTGCGAGTATGTCGTTAGTTTTTGCGACGGCGCACTTTTAGTGTGTTCGGCATCGCTTTAATCTTACGCATGATTCCAGCAAGGTGAACACGATCTTTGGTCGTGAGCAATACGGTTACTGTGTAAAGTCGACCATCTCTCTCTTCGGTAGAAAGACCATGAATGTTCGAGCCAGTTTTGGAGATCACATTAGTCAGTTCAGCCAAAACACCTTGACGATTTTGCACATCAACATACAGTTCAGTGATGAACTCTTGGTCGTACTCTTCTGACCATTCCACGGCCATGTATTTGTCTGGTTCTTTCTGATATCCGCGAACATTTGGACATGTCTCACGGTGAACAACCAATCCACGACCCGGTGAGACGTGGGCAATGATGTGATCGTCTGGAATTGGATGACAACAGTTGGCGAAAGTCAGCAGTAGCCCTTCCGCTCCACGGACTGGCAGTTTTTTCTTCGGCTTATTACTATCGCTGCTTGCTACTTCGGTGAGTTCATCGACATCACCCAGTAGGCGACGAGCTATCACAATACTCATCAGCTCACCTAAACCAATATCTGCCAGCAAGTCTTCCACGCTATCGACTTTTAGCTCAGAAAGTACATGATTGATATTTTCTTCGTCGATGTCAGACAGGGACATATCGCCCAACGCATGATTGAGCAGGCGACGACCAAGCGTGACCGATTCTTCGCGACGCATGGTTTTCAGAACCTGACGGATCTTGGTGCGCGCACGTGAAGTCACCACATAATTGAGCCACGCTGCATTCGGGCGAGCTCCCGGTGCGCTGATAATTTCAATCGTCTGGCCATTTTTCAGCGACTTGCTGAGAGGATAAGGATTACGATCAACTCGCGCGCCAACACAGGTGTTGCCCACATCCGTATGGACAGCATAAGCGAAGTCCACAGCGGTAGCCCCTACTGGTAATTCGACAATGCGCCCTTTTGGTGTGAAAACGTAAATCTCGTCTGGGAACAGGTCTGATTTCACGTTTTCGATGAATTCAAATGAATTACCTGCGCTTTGTTGGAGCTCAAGAAGGCTTTGCATCCATCGCTGAGCTTTCACTTGCGCAGTTGTGCCAGTGCGATCGCCATTACCTTTGTAAGACCAGTGAGCTGCAACACCTTTATCAGCCATTTGATCCATGTCTTCGGTACGGATCTGGACCTCAACAGGTACGCCGTGAGGGCCAACCATCGAAGTGTGAATAGATTGATATCCGTTAGCCTTAGGCACCGCAATGTAATCTTTCATGCGACCTGGACGTGGCTTATACAAACTGTGAACCTGACCGAGTACTCGATAACAGGTATCAGCGTCCTCAACCACAACGCGGAACGCATAAATGTCCATAATGGTATGGAAGCGCTGCTCTTTGGTTTTCATCTTGTTATAGATGGAAAAGAGGTTTTTTTCACGACCAAACACACGGGCTTTGAGGCCGACTTCTTCAAGACGGCCTTCGATTTCACTATGGATGCGTTGGATCATCTCTTTACGGTTGCCACGCGCCGATCTGACCACTTCTTTAAGAACGCGGTAGCGGTTTGGGTATAACGCTTCAAAGCCGAGCTCTTCAAGCTCAGTTTTTATGTTGTGTATACCTAAGCGATGGGCAAGCGGCGAGAATATTTCCAGCGTTTCACGGGCGATACGACGTTTTTTATCAGCACGAAGAGCACCTAAGGTGCGCATGTTGTGCGTGCGGTCAGCCAATTTGATCAGAATAACGCGAATGTCTTGCACCATGGCAAGAACCATTTTGCGGAAGTTTTCAGCCTGAGCTTCTTTGCGGTCTCGAAATTTAAGCTTATCCAGCTTAGATACACCATCAACCAACTCAGCCACTGTCGTACCAAACTGAGTTTCTAACTCTTCTTTGGTGACTTCTGTATCTTCAATGACATCGTGAAGTAGAGCCGCTTGTAGCGTTTCAATATCCAGACGCATTTCGGCCAGAATACGAGCAACGGCGACGGGGTGGATGATATAAGGTTCACCGCTTGAGCGGGTTTGCCCTTCATGGGCGTCTTTCGCTACCACATAAGATTGACGCAGAGCCTCAACTTGAGGCTCTGATAGGTATTCTTGGGCAACGTCTTTTAGGCTATCGAATAGATACAAACTTTAGGCCCGGAAGATAGTTGATGAGAAGAAAGTCAGATTAACGACTGTGAGCGATGCTGCTTACAGCGGCTAGTTCTGCTGCTTCTTGTTCCTGCTGTTCCTGACGCTCTCGAGCATCTAGGATTTCTTTAGTGATCAGGCCTTCTTCGATTTCGCGCAGAGCGATAACCGTTGCCTTATCATTCTCTTCTGGCACTAGTGAATCTTTACCGCCAGTTTGCATTTGACGAGCGCGGCGAGCCGCAATGAGAACTAGGTCGAAACGGTTGCCAACTTTTTCAACAGCGTCTTGAACAGTTACGCGTGCCATGAGGACTCCAAATTAGTTAACTAAAATTTTGTATGACGAGAAATTATACAGTCTCTGTGTTCCCAGTGTCTAGTTCAGAGTATGCAGAGACAGTATTTCTTGAGAAACAGCTTGTTTATTCTGCTAAAAGCGCGTCAAGCATGCCTTTATATTTAGCAGCTTGCTTATCTTGCTTCAATCTTTCTGCACGGATGATGGCTTTAAAATCCATCAGTGCGCTATCGAAATCGTCATTGACGATCACATAGTCATATTCGTTGTAATGTGAAATTTCTGATTTTGCTTCGGCCATGCGCTTGGCGATAACGGCATCGCTGTCCTGACCGCGAGCATTTAAGCGGCGCTCAAGCTCACCATTAGACGGTGGCAGAATAAAAATGCTCTGCGCCTGAGGCATTTGCTCGCGGATTTGACGTGCCCCTTGCCAGTCGATATCAAGGAAGACATCAATGCCTTTATCGAGATTTTCTTCGATCCACGGGCGAGAAGTACCGTAGTAGTTGCCAAACACTTCGGCGTATTCAAGGAAGGCACCTTGGTCGATCAGCTCTTCAAAATACTCTTTCTGTACAAAATGGTAGTGGACACCATCTTGTTCACCCGGGCGCATGCCACGTGTTGTGTGCGATACAGACACTTTCATGGCGTAAGTCGGATTGGTTTCCAGCATGGCTGAAATCAAGCTCGATTTACCAGCGCCGCTTGGTGCAGATACGATATAAAGAGTGCCTTTGCCCATAGGTACAATTCCACGTTTGGTTTGATCGTGCCGACTTGGAAAGCCGACATGTTAAAGATAGCACCGACCATGAAGGATCACCGAAGTGATGAAAATAAGGTCAGAAAAATGGAGGCGAAGAGTAGCATGATCCGTAGGATCATCACAAGTATTTGCGTGGTGAGCTGCTGTTTTTAAAATGCAGATAATCGACGCGTTTCTTCCTGTTGAATGCTCAGTTGAATGCCTCTGATGGATCTCAACTTCTCCTTATCAATCAGTCCCTTAAATAGGGTGTTGTGTGGTTAAATTATTTTTTGTCTAAATTTTAAGCGTAATTAACTGATTTATTTATGATTTAGACAGTAGATTGAATTCCCATAGCACACTTTTTTTCAATAATCGTTGCTTATGAATAAATTTTAATGATAATTATTTTCATTTGTGATCTTATGCAACTGAAAGAAGGAGTGGCAAATTATGACAGCCATCAGCCCTGTGGATGTCAACGAAGTGGACAGCATGTATCGAGAGCATCATGGCTGGCTTTCGTTGTTTATTCAGCGGAGATTGAGCTGCCCTCAAGTCAGTGCTGATCTGGTTCAGGACACGTATTTGCGCCTTCTCGTTAGTGGTAAATTGCCCGAGCGTAAAGATTCCCGTCGTTATCTGACACATATTGCGAAAGGCTTGGTGATTGACCTCTATCGCCGCCGCCGGATTGAATCAGCCTATTTAGAGCTGCTCGAACAGCAGCCAGAGGATGTGATCTCATCGCCGGAAACTCAGACCATGATGGTGGAAGTGCTGGTGGAGATTGATGCGATGTTGCATAAACTGCCATTTAAAGTCCGTCAGGCTTTGGTTCTGAGGCAGATGGAAGGCTTGAGTTATAAGGAGATTGCTCAGCGTCTGGACGTGTCGGTGTCTTCAGTGGAAAAGTATGTCGCCAAAGCGTTGCAAGGTTGCATGTTGGTTGCAATGGAAGGTTATTACTGAGCATGGAGCGTGTATCTCGTAAATCAATTGAACAGGCGTCTTTATGGATGGCACGCATGTGGTCTGACGATGTGACCGAGCAGGATAAGCGTGCATTGGATCTTTGGCGTACTCGTCACCCGGATAATGATTATGCTTGGCGGCAAATGGAGTCATTACAGCAAAAACTGACCTCACTGCCGGATCCGCATTCGGGGAGTAAGGTTCTAGGAACCTATCGTCAACGCGTGTCACGCAGACAAGTGTTGGTTTGGGGAGGCGTTTCTCTAGCCACCATGAGTTTGGTGCTTTCTAGCGATGCTGCCATGCTACAGGGTGAAACAGAATATGCATCCGCCACAGGAGAAGTAAAGCCGGTAAGGTTATCAGATGGCACTGTGGTGGTGCTCAATACTGCCAGTCGTATGCGTGTCGACTTCAATCAGCATCAGAGAATTATCCGCCTGATGGAAGGTGAAATTATGCTCACCACTGGCCATCACCTGACGCCTTTCCATGTTATCACTCCACAGGGCAGCGTGACGCCGATCGGGACTAAGTTCAGTGTTCGCCTTGAATCTGAACAGACGCGGGTCAGTGTGTTCGAAGGCGAAGTAATCGCGAAGTCTCAGCGACAGGCACAAGGCCAGCATCTGCTCGCTGGGGAGAAAAGCGAGTTTAGCGCTTACCATCAAGGCCGAAAGCAGAGCTTGCTCGCCACGGATGCGCTGTGGTTAGAAGAAAAAATCCTCGCCCACGATACGCCGCTACCGGAATTTATTACAGAGCTGTCCCGTTATCGCCGCGGCGTGATCAAGGTATCCCCTGAGCTGTCAGCGTTGCGTATCTCCGGCGTGTATTCGATTCGAGATACCGACCAAACACTGGAAAACCTGCGCCAGCTGTTGCCTATTGAAGTGCACTTCCGTACTCGTTTTTGGGTCAGTATTTCCAGCAAAAGTGCATGAGTGACTGACAACTTGCATAATTTTTCTCTTATCGATTGAGGCTTTGACTCATTCGCTCGGTGTAATCACTAGTTAATCCAGCGAATAAGGACATAAACGTGCCGTCTCCTTTCACCTCGAACCTTTTGTCTATGACAATTCGTACTCAACTCGGCTTGGCTTGTCTAGCATTGCCGATTGTGGCGCTATCTGCTCAGGCACAGAATTTCGATATATCCGCAGGCGACTTAGATAGCGTACTGAATCAGTTTGCGCTTCAGGCAGGTATTGAGTATTCGATTGACGCTAGCCTGAGTCAGGGTCAATACAGCTTAGGTTTACAGGGAGATTATCAACCAGACGACGCGTTTCGTATTTTACTGGCGGATGCCGGACTCAGTGCGCAAAAGCAGGTTGATGGCTCGTATCTAGTGGACGGTGGTGATGAATGGTCGCTGGATGCGATTCAGGTCGGGACCAGTCTTGATGGTGGCGTAAGCCGAGACGAAGCGGGGGAAGCCAATGTCTACGATAAAGACACTGCGACTGAATATCGTGGCAAGGAAGAAATTGAACGTTTCAAAGGGGCGGATGCCTCAGATATCTTCAAAGGGATGGCTAACGTGCACAGTGGCGATGCGCGTAATGGCGGTGGTATTGACCCGAACATTCGCGGTATTCAGGGGCCGGGACGCGTCCCTGTGATTATTGATGGTACTGAGCAGGCGATTACGGTGAATAATGGTTATCGCGGGGCGTCTAACCGGAGTTTCCTCGACCCAAACCTGATTGGCGGCATGACGGTACATAAAGGCGCGCAAATCAATCCAGACGTGAACACTTCAGTGGGCGGAGCGGTGGAAATTACGACTTTATCTCCACGAGATATCGTCCAACCCGGCGAGACGTTTGGTATGGAATTTATTGTCGAAAGCAGCAGCAATTCAACGGCACCAGAAGAGCCGAGGCTATATACAGGACAAGACGTTAGCACCATTCCGGAATATGCCAACATCGATAACCCTGCGAGTGAACTGTTGTATAGCGACCCTGCTTTGGTTATTAATCCTGATCAGCGTCAGGATGATAATCCATTAAATGGTGAAGATACCGCTTACCGACTTGCGGTGTCGGGCATTGGGCCAAAAGTGGAATGGCTGGCGGCTTACGCTTATCGTAATCGCGGTAACTATTTTTCAGGCAAGAATGACGCGGGATTTTACCGACAGCCTTTGGAGGAAGGAGAAGAATTAGGAGGGCGACAGACAGTCGTTCGCCCAGAGCACTTAGCTTTGGTTTATCACCCTGGTGATGAAGTGACTAACACCTCTTCTGAGATGGAATCGTTTTTAGGCAAGTTTGCCTTCAACCTCAGTCATGATACCAAAGTTGAATTGGGTGCTCGCTATACCAAGATTATTCATGGTGAAATCCTAGCAAGCCGAAATGAAGCTAGGTACCTATCTGGCATTGCTCAATGGCCGTTAAATGAAACCAGACTGCAAGCCTACAATATCAAACTGCGTTCTAAGCCTGATAATCCGTATATCGACTTTAAGTCCAACCTGTGGGTGACCTTGTCCGATGTTAGTTCAAATTCGGGGTCTGGTTCGCCCAATAGTCTGACAGATGGTTCAACTATCATTAAGAACACAGCACGAATAAATGCTGAAGAAGATCGCTATGGCTTGAGTATAAGTAACAAAATGCGGCTTGGTGGTGATGTCGATTTCACTCTCTCTGGTAGCTACCAATTCCATGAGCTGGCACCTAAAGGTGACTTGAACGCTGTGATTGAGGAGTTTGAACAAGCGCGAGCGGGGGAGCGAACGGAATACAATGGCAGCGCCAATATTGAGTGGCGGGCTACGGAGTCGTTGATCTTTAACGCGGGTGTTCGTTATGGCTACTACAAAACCGTCGATAACTTTGTTAAAAATCGCTTGGCAGCAGGCGATACTCAAGCGTTATCCCAATATGGCAGTGAAGGCTATAAGCTTTCTTATCAGATGAATGTGCCGATTACTGAGGAGAATCGTGCGGAATATTTATCTGGTATTGAAAGTAGCATCAGAAATGAGAATACCCCGTTAAACGTAGAAATTGCAAATTTGAGACAGGCGTTAAACGATGTTCCTCCTATTCTTATTCCTGTTGTGCAGACACAGTTAGCTGCCAGAGTTGTTGAGCAGGATGCGCTAGTAGCTCAGGGAGTCGCTGACGCTGCGACACACACATCTTATGTGGAAGATATTGAGTCAGAGTGGCGCCATGATGGGCAGAATAACTACAGTGCATCAGACAATGGCTGTATTACTGCTGCCAACGACCCTAACTATGTGGCGGGCAGTTGCTCCGCACAATCCATCAGTGCGTCTTCAGCCAGCACCTATACCAATACCGAATCAAGTGACAGCGGTTGGATGCCATCGGCTTCTCTAACTTGGTTAATGACCGAAGACAGCCGTAGTTATATTCGCTACGCCGAATCTTTGCGCTTTCCTAGTATGTTTGAAAGTACGGTTGGCTTTTCGGCGGTGCCATCGGTGTCATCGCCACTTAACTCCGAGCGTTCCAAACTCTGGGAGCTAGGCTATGTTTACTATTTCGATCACGCCAATATCAAACTGACCTACTTTGATCAGGTGATTGAAAATGTGATGGACAGAAATACGTCAGTAAAGACCGACTCTTTTATCAACTTAGAGAAGTTGAGTACCAGTGGCTTAGAGTTGCAGCTGGATTATGACGATGGCGATTATTTTGGTGATTTATCCGTTGCCTACAATCTAGAATACGAAGTGTGTGATGAGAGTGCAGCCACGCAGCGTTTTATGGCGGACATTGCTAGCACGGGCTCCGCGGAGTATAAACAATGTCGACGTGGTGGCTTTAGCGATACTAACTATCTTGCCAATAAAATCCCCCCTGAAATCAGTGGTAGTTTTCATTTTGGGGCACGATTCTTTAACAAGAAGTGGATTGCTGGAACGCGCACCTATTATGCGGCAGACAGTCATTCAGAAGACTATATTCAACGCGATCATGTAACCACAGTGGATGCGTATATTGGTTACGCCTATAACGAACACCTTCAGTTTGAAGTACGGGGCAGTAACCTAACCGATATGTACTATCTCGAACCTGGAGCCGTGACTGGGATTCCAGCACCGGGGCGAACCATCAGCGTCAAATTGACCAGCCGATTCTAACTTCAACCAAAAAGCCGCAGCTAAGACTGCGGTTTTTTTCATGCTTATTTACGGGTTCCTCTGTTTCATCCGGTGTATGGAATGAAGCTGTTGAAGACAGCGGATAGCGACGTCTGAGCAGCAGATGACAACATATAGCCTATAAGGATTGAATAATGAAAATCGTACAACTTTCATGGATTTCAGCGGCCATGCTGGGCCTAAGCTCACTGGCACATGCTGGTTTTGATGGTGCCATCAGTGATGGTTCACAGCGTCAGGTGGGTGAATCTGAAGTCTGGGTTCCGTTTATCCACTCTAAAGGTAAAGCAGGTATCGGTAGCACAGGTGGTAAGAAGGTCGACTTTGATGGTCTAACTGTTCTTGCTAGCCAAAATGGTGATGTGTATACCTCTGGCAGTGACCACAACAACTCTAAATACGTTTTCTCTCAGGTTGCGGGTCAAGATATCTGGTTTGGTGAATGGTCTTCAGGTACTGAAAATGGTCAAGCTGTGGATCGTGCAGTGTACTACGTGGGCAATGACACAGGCACGACGGTACCTACCTCTGGTTCAGCGACCTATACAGTCGCTGGCATCAATAATGGTACGACGTTGAGCGGCCAGTTCACGGCGGATTTTGGTGCTCAAACACTTAACGGTGCTCTTTCAAACAGCAATTTGGCGATCAATCTGTACAACAATGCTATTAATGCCTCTACAGCGGAATTCTCTGGAACAGCTGTGGCGAATGGCATGTCTATCGGTCACTCTCAGGGCCACTTCTTTGGCGCGGATGCCGCTTTTCTAGCTGGCTTTGCTAAGTTTGCTGGCGACAGCACGCTCAATACTGCCTTTGGCGGTAGCAAAAACTAATTTTTGTTTTTGTCTTTCTCTTTTGGGGAGCAAGTGACTTGCTCCCATTTTTTCTCCGATTGAAACACATCAATGAAAATCGACCGTAACTTTATTCTTGGCTCACTGTTTATGGTGAGCGCTATTTACTCCTCTTGCTCTTATGCGGATCAGGATACCGACTTACGTATCCAGCAACGTGACGCGTTATCTTCCCGTCAGAACGAAAGTGCTCTTATCGAAGAAGAACTGGAAAAAGAACGCCTAGCCGAACAGTCGGCATCAAGCACTGAGTCGAGTGTAGAGAATACCGCTAATGAGCTTGGACCGGCATTGCATCTCGCGGTCAGGCAACGTCAATGGGCACTGGCAGATAATCTGCTGCAAAGGTATATGACGTTGGCGGATTTTGATCCTATGCTGGTGCACTACGCATCGGGGGCACTGGCACGCAATGCGCGTGATTATGATCGGGCAGAAACGCACTACACGACATTACTTGAGATGCAGGAAAACTTTTTGCCCGCAGAACTGGAGTTAGCTCGCGTCTGGTTTGAAGACAGAGAAAACAGTGCTTCTTTGTCGTTGTTTAATGACATCCTCAACCGTTTACCTGCTGATAATCCAAGAGCGGCGGGAGTCCGGAATACGGTAGAAAGCTTCGTTAGTGCACTGGAGTATCGTGATGATTGGCAAGGTGCATTTTCATTTGGGCCGACTTACAACGACAACCTGAATTTGTCCTCGAAACACTATGAATGTCTGGTCTATTTCACCAATGGTCAGTGCTTTTTAGAGCGTAGCGCGCCCAAGGTTAAATCTGCCTATGGTATTGACTACGACGCCAGTTTAAATCGACGCTTTTCGCTTAGTGGTCATCATGGCTTGCAGCTACGCAGCTTTGCCTATGGCACCAATTACCAGAACCACAAAGAACATAACGAGCAGACCTTAAATGTGACCTTTGGCTACAGCTATCAGACCGCCAAACATCAGATCAGTATTGCGCCGCAGTTCGAGTATCGCGCCTTAGCGAATCAGGCTCTGTTTGCTTCGGGCGGTTTCAAGGCAGATTGGTTTGCTAATCTTGGTCAGACTTCTGCCATCAAATTTGAAGTAAAAGGTGAATATCTCGATTATCGTAATCAAACCTTTGCTTACCAGTCCGACTGGCAGTGGTCGGTCTTTGGCACTTATTGGCATCAGTTACCCGATGAGTGGCTATTGTTTGGTGGCTTAGACTGGACACTGAAACAAAATCGACAGGCGGTGCATGAGTACGATTTGTGGGGAGGTCGATTGGGCGTGAATAAAACCTTCACATCGCTGAACACTGATGTGACCTTATTCGCTTCGCTGAGGCAACGTATTTATGGTGACTTCAATGCGGTGCTTGGTGAGCGGCGCGACGATACTGAGCAAAATTATACCTTAGTGGTGACGCTGCCAGAGCTGTTTGCCGGATTTCAACCGCTCATCGAAGTCAAAGCCAATCAGACCAAGAGTAATGTTGATTGGGCATACAGCTACAAGCAGCATCAATACAGTCTAAAACTAGAAAAAAGATTCTGAAAATAATCAACGGCTTATTGTTTTTTCAAAAAATAATTAAAAAACTTTTACGGATTTTTCATTGTGGTTCGGTGTTACTGATAGAGGTGCACGTGTTTGGCTAGGCATAGTGCGCACAGATAAACCGAATGTGAGTAAAACAATGGAATGCTTATCCAGATCACTACTGATTATTTGCTTTTTTTTAGCGGCCCCATTCAGCTGGGCTGAAACAACGTCAGAAAGCGGGTCACAACCCGTTATGCAGGAAAATGCGACCATCGCAGAGAAGGCTGAAATCTCTGCGCTTCCTGCACCGGTGAGCGACAACATGTCGCCACCGGATTTGGTCGCCGCTACTGCTCAACACGACATGTCCCCCTATGGCATGTATCAATCGGCTGACTGGGTGGTCAAAGCGGTGATGATTTTACTGCTGGTGGCCTCAGGCGTGACTTGGGCGATCGGTATCGCAAAGCAAATCCAGTTGAACCTAGCGTGTCGCCGTGCGCGTCATATTGTTAATGAATTGCTTGATTCTGAAACCTTGGTCGAAGGCAAGCTGCGCTGCGGCAGTGCAGAAGGCGCTGGGCTGGCGTTGATTGAAGCTACAGAAAAAGAACTGGCGTTGTCTGCCCGAGCAGATAATGAGGACGGTATCAAAGAGCGCTTACAGCTCAGGCTCGAACGTGTTCAGGCTGGTTTAAGCAGTGCGATGGTTGGAGGTACAGGAGTGCTGGCAACAGTGGGCTCCGTTGGCCCTTTTGTCGGGCTATTTGGCACCGTTTGGGGGATCATGAATGCCTTTATCGGCATCGCCAAATCTCAAAACACCACATTAGCTGTCGTAGCGCCGGGGATTGCAGAAGCGTTGTTGGCAACGGCGATTGGTTTGGTGGCCGCGATTCCTGCGGTAGTGCTTTATAACCACTTTACTCGCGGTGTCAGCCAGTATCGCGCGCTTATGGCAGATATCTCTGCAGCGCTGATGGTACTGGTGAGCCGAGATCTCGATAGAGAGCCCGTTTCTATCGATGGAAAAAAGTTGGCAGCCTGAGCGGAGCATAGAGATGGGATTTAAAGTTGCTTCGCAGCAGGACGAGTTGGTGGTCAATCATGAGATCAACATCACGCCGTTTGTTGATGTCATGCTGGTGTTGCTGATCATTGTAATGGTCGCGGCACCACTGGCGACGGTCAATATACCGGTCGATTTACCCACGTCTTCGGCTGCACCGACACCTCAACCTAAGGCTCCGTTTTACTTGACTGTTAGCACTGATCTGGCGCTGACATTAGGCGAGGAGAGTACGGTGACTCTCGAACAACTGCCTCAAGCGCTAGCCCAAGTGCTGCCTGATAAAGAGCAGCGGATCTATTTACGTGCTGACAAAGCACTGGATTACCAAAGCTTGATGAAAGTGATGAACGCTTTGGTTGCAGCGGGTTATGTACAGATCGCTCTGGTCGGATTGGAACAACCAGAGAAATGAGAGGCAGTCAGTTAGGAAGATCCATAGCGCATGATAGCTTTGGCCCATGGTTGCTACCTGGAATCATCATTAGTGTCGGTTTTCATCTGGCTGTTGCGGTATATTATTTGTACCAACCTAAAGCTAAATTTATTCAGCCGCCAGCAGCGATTCCCGTCAGTGTTGCTTTGGTTGCACCCGTCGCGGCGCCACATGTTGAAAAGCCCGCGTTAAACTCTGGTCCTGAGCAAAATGAGTCGATGGATTCTATGGCATCAATGGCTCGTACAGAGCCGATTGATCCACAACAGAAGATCCAACAAGAGGTCGAGAGTGTGCCGGAGCCATCTCCGATTATAGCCAAAGAAGCACAGCGCTCCTCAGAGATTGCGACGCCTGAAAAACCAATAGAGACGAAGCCAAAAACGAAAGTAGAGAGCAAACCTGTTGCACAGGTTCAAAAACAGTTGGAAACGCCGCAAGCCGAGACACCTTCAGTCAGCCAAAAGGCTTCGGTCGCTCAGATTAAAAAGAGCGCTCCCAAGCTTGAAGTCGAAAAAGAACATAAGCAGATTCAAGGCGTGTCTGGGGCATTTAGCCAACACCTCAAACAAGTTAAGATGAGTTGGAAGCAGCAACTGGTGCTGCACCTTGAGCAGCACAAGCAGTATCCGCGCCGCGCTAAGCGGATGCGTAAACAAGGTGTGCCCTTGATTACTTTTACTATGGATAGAGCGGGGCAAGTACTGGGCGTCAAACTGGTACGCAGTAGCGGAACAGAATCGCTCGATAAAGAAGCGGTGGATCTTGTCTACCGTGCTATGCCATTGCCATTACCACCAGATGAAGTCAGCGGTGCGACCTTAACTTGGACGGTTCCAGTTCGGTTTTACGTTCAGTAGTGAATGAACCTAGTATTGGTGTGACCAATACACGCTCGAAGCAAACGTTTGCTAAATTTGCACAAAACCATTGAGATTTCACTCAAGATCCTTAAAATCCGCGCAAACGATTAAATGCTGTATATGTCTGATGGAATGGATTGGACGTTTCTACCGCTGAGCCTATCTCGGTGACTACAGTTGCTTTGCCCCTTTTCTCTTCATACAGCATTGGATCCGTTTACTATTTACTCCACTTGTAAAGGTTTCATTGTGAGTCTCGAATCAACCCTGAAAAACCAGAATCAGTCCGGTGTACTGGAATCGGTATTTAAAATCACTCAACGTAACACCACCCTAGGTACTGAGCTGTACGCAGGCTTTATTACGTTTTTGGCAATGAGCTATATTCTGGCGGTTAACCCAGCCATTCTGGGTAGCATTCCCGGCATGGATAAAGGTGCGGTGTTTACGGCGACGGCGATCGCAGCGGCAGTGGCAACGCTAATCATGGGCATTTGGGGTAATTACCCGGTGATGCTGGCACCAGGCATGAGCATGAATGGCTTCTTCAAAGGGATGTTACTGAGTAGCTCAGTTGCCTTGGTGTGGCATGAAGCGCTGTTTGGTATCTTTCTATCCGGTGTGTTGTACCTGATTCTGTCGATGACCAATATCCGCAAAGCGATGATTGAGTCGATACCAGAAGATCTTAAGCTGGCGATTACCGTTTCGCTTGGATTGTTCATTGCCTTTCTTGGTCTTAAAAATGCCGGCATTATTGTTTCTAACCCGATCATTTTGGTCAGCATGGGCAAGGTGACAGACCCACAGGTCATCATTGCTTACATCAGTATCTTTGTCGCTTTGGGTTGCATGGTGCGCGATATTAAGCTCGCGACCTTTATTTCTTTTGTTACTGCTATTGTGTTAACTGTCTTTGCTGACATGGTGATGGGGACCAACAACGCGCCGATTCCAGAGCAATTGGTCTCTGCTCCGCCAAGCTTAGCGGGCAGCTTTGGTGCGGTGTTTGATTTTTCAGGATTAACGGCGGACAAAATGTTTGACCTGTTGTTTATTGTGATTATTTTCCTGATTGTCGATTTCTTTGATGGCCTGAGTACGATTGTTGGTGTTGGCCGTGATGCAGGGATCATCGATAAGGATGGCAAAGTGCCCAATGCACGTTCTGCATTGGTTGCAGATGCGGGTGGCACGGTGATTGGTTCAGTTCTGGGAACCACCTCTATCACTGCCTTCTCAGAGTCTGGCATTGCCTCTTCTCAGGGTGCCAAAACCGGATTGGCCGCCGTGATGGTTGCGGGCTTGTTCCTAGTCTCTCTATTCCTATATCCATTGTTTTCGATTTTTTCAGCCGCCATGGTGGCGCCAGCGATGGTCGTTGTTGGCATCTATATGATCGGGCGTTTAGGGCAAATTAGCTGGGAACAAAAAGAATCCCGCATTGCGGCATTCTTTACCATCATGTTCACCGTTCTAAGTTTTTCACCAGCCAACGGTATGGCGATGGGTTTTATCAGCTATGCATTTACCATGGTTGTGGCAGGTAAAGGTAAACAGGTGCATCCGGTGATTTACGCTCTATCGGCTATATTCCTGACGTACTTGGTACTGTTGTAATAAGATTTTGAAACTAAAAAGCCCCGCTCTTAGAGCGGGGCTTTTTTAATTATCCTGATTCTAATCATCTCTTTTAGATTAATATGCAACATGTTTATTTGATTTATTTTTAGTCAATTTGATCTTGTCAAATTATAATCAAATGTTATTGTACTTGGCTCATAAATAAGAAATGAAGCTATTCATTTTACAAAAAAATAACGTTTGGTTGGCAGGTAAAATATGTTGTCTTTCCAGTGTGGTGTTAAAGCGACCGCACTCGGTGTTTTTGTTGTTATGTCAATTAACTTGAGCATGGCTTCAACCCCCATAAATGTAGTGTCTCCTTCTACTCTTGCTGAGCAAGAAAGAGAGCAAGCAATCAGATTAGAGCAGTTAGAAAAAGCAAACGATTCCGTTAGTGAGTTACACAATGTCCCTACTTTGCCAAAAAATGACAGCGTAGAATCAGCGGAATGCTTTGAAGTGAATAGTTTGCTCTTCGAGGGTAACGAGATTTACTCTGACGAAGAATTGATTCATTGGCTGAACTTTTCCCCATCATGTATTGGCTTGAATGAAATCAATGAGTACTTAAGGATAATTACAAACCATTATGTTAAGAGTGGTTACGTTACCTCACGCGCTTTCCTCATTCCTCAGGATCTTAGTTCTGGAGTACTTAAGATAGTAATTCTGGAAGGTAAAATAGAAAAGATACTACTAAATAGTGCTCCTTCGTCCAGTTTGGATATGGTGCTTCCAAGAGCCGTGGGAAGAGTGCTTAATTTAAGGGATATTGAGCAAGGTTTAGAACAGATAAATCGATTGTCTCGTTATAATGCTCAAATTCAGTTTCTGCCAGGTAAAAAACAAGGCTACTCGATTGTTGATATAAAAACTGAATCAGGTCGAATAGTCTCAGCTAGTGCCGGTTTAAGCAATGGTGGCCAAAAATCGACGGGCGAAGAGCAATTATCGCTCAGTGTCTCGGCGGAAGATATGCTGAATTTATTTGACAAATGGACAATTTCAGCCACTCAGAGTGCCGCTTTTATCGATTCTAGAGATTCCGAGAGCCTATACTTGAGCCTCGACTTCCCAGTCGGTTATTGGAATATTGGCTACAGGTCAGCGTTCAGTAAATACAGCACCAATTTCACAAGTAATGACTTTGTCTTTGATGCGTCTGGAAAAACAAATAGTCATGATGCAGATATAAAATGGTTATTTTATCGAGATGATAGGAGTAAGTCTTCTTTTAGACTTGGAATTAATCATCGACGGGAAAAAAACTACCTACTTGATCAATTGCTTGAATCTAGCTCACGAGATTTGTCTTCTGCTTCATTTTCATGGGAACACAGCACGCGCTTGGGTGATGGTTTCTTAACGGTCTCTCCTAAATATTCTTTAGGGACTGATTGGTTTGGTGGTGAAGAGAATCAGTCTTCAGACCCTACTATTCCAAGAGCTCAGTTCTCAAAAGGAACTCTATCTGGAAGCTATACCCATTTTCTGGCGAATGAACTTATTTTTTCTAGTACATTTTTTGGTCAGTGGAGCAATGACACCCTGTATGGCGCAGAGCGAATTAGTATTGGTGGCGAATACTCGGTTCGAGGCTTTAAAGGTAAATCCTTATCTGGAGATCAAGGTTATTACTGGCGTAATGACCTAACAAAAAATGTAAGCCAATACCCTTACCTAGGACAAATCTCGCTTAATGCTGCCTTAGATATGGGAAGCATAGCTAAAGATCCAACTGATGAATCAGAACGCGGTTCGCTTGCCGGTGCTAGCTTTGGGGTTAAAACAAGATCGAAGCATGCATCTAGCTCCCTTTCTTTAGGCCTCCCCTTGGCTTTTCCGTCTCAGCTTAAAGCTGATGATTACGTTGTCTATTACCGACTTGAACTGTCGATTTGAGTATAAGGCTTTCTTCTATGGATAAACGTTTGACTTTTAGTCAGGTGACTCTGACCTATACACTATGCTGTTTGATGACACTTCAGCCAGCGATGGCTAATGTGGTAATCGATACCTCAGTAGTAAACACATCGAAAGTTGCGGCTGGCAATGGTGTAGAAGTGGTTAATATCGCGACACCAGACAGCAACGGTTTGTCTCATAACAAGTATCAACAGTTTAACGTAGATTCGAAGGGACTTATCCTCAATAACTCGACTGCGCAATTAGCGCAATCACAGCTTGGTGGTTTGTTACAGAACAATCCCAACTTAAACGGAAAATCCGCCAGTGTCATCTTGAATGAAGTGACAGGAGCTAACAGAAGTAAGCTTGAGGGGTATACCGAGGTTTTTGGTCAAAGTGCCAATGTTATTCTTGCAAACCCATACGGAATTACTTGTGACGGGTGTGGTTTTATCAATACACCTCGGGTGACCTTCTCAACAGGTACGCCTGAGTTTGAGAAGGGCGCTTTAAGTGGATTTAATGTAGCCGAAGGTTCGGTAAGTATCGAAGGGCTTGGGCTGGATGCCTCAAATCAAACTTATTTTGACATTATAAGTCGCACAGCAGAAATAAATGCGGCTATTCACGCTAATGATCTATCTATCATTACGGGAAGTAATCAAGTTGAATATTTGACGAACAAAACCATCAAACAAGAGCATAGCCCCTCAAACAAACCTCAATTGGCGATAGATACTTCATCTATTGGAGGGATGTATGCGGGTCGTATCGCTTTAATTGCAACAGAAGATGGTGTTGGGGTTAATGTTGGTGAACTGTCAACTTCTCAGGGAAACATCACAATTAGTGCTAACGGTGAGGTTCGCCTAGGAAGAGTGGATAGCGCTAAATCACTAGAGATTAGCAGCCAAGACAATGTGGTTATTGAAGGCGAACAACGTATCAAAACTGAATTGTCAATTGAAGGGGCAGAAGTAGCTATCCAGGATGCAAAAGTTGCGGCAGGACAGAATGTAGACTTGGATGCTGATGGTTTGACGTTGTTGGGAAGTCAGATCGATACCATCGATCTGGAGGCAAAAGTCAGTCGTAGCCAGTTGAATGCTAGCAGCTCGTTAAATACTCAAAATGCTCAATGGAGTAATGTGAGCCGTCTTGAAAACCAAGGATCTATTTCGGTAGCCGAGACATTGGATGTGTCAGGAAAGACGTTGAGTGTAACGGGCTCTGGAACAATACAAACAAAGCAAATGAGTGTTTCTGCTGATGCCCTGACATTTGGTAGCACTGCAAGAACAGAGCAAGCAGTGCTGAGAGCAAATGAGCGTTTGAAATCAACAGAAGAAACGGATCTTAGCGCCGTAGATAACCTGACTTTAAGTAGCCCTCATATAGACACTAGCGGCTCAATTAAGTCGGGTTCTAGCCTACTAGTTAGCGGTGAAAAAGTAGTTCACCGAGGACAAGCGCAAGGTAAGACTGTAGTTATTGATGCGGCAGCCTCTTCTATAACAGGTGTGTTGGAGAGTGTTGGAGACCTGACGGTACAGGGTGAGCATCTGGACATTTCTGGGACGGTGCAGTCGACGGGTGAGGTTGTGCTGGCCGGTGGTACTCAAGTGAGCAGCGGGCAAGACAGTCAGTTGCTGGCGGGTCAGCGTCTGAGAGTGACGGGCCCTCAAGTTTCTTTGACAGGTAAGACAGGTACAGGTGCAGAGTTAGTCATAGAAGGTGATTCGGTGACACTGGGCGGAACGGTGACGTCACAGGATGCTA
>NZ_JAPPTP010000022.1:0-66658 GCF_027587155.1 Vibrio sp. T11.5 | reverse complement strand
GCTATTAATGTCTATAAAAACCGCATTACTCATCCTGCTTTGTACGTTTTCACCATTATTACTTGCCGATACATCGCAAAACGGAACCTCAGAACAAATTTATCATTCTGGGAGCAACTACTTATCAGAAAGCTACGACGTATTTTCACCAAACAACAAAACATTTAGGCTAATTTTAAAAGATGTTAAATCAGATAAATGTTTGGTATTCAAAAAAAGTGAAAACTCAGATTTAGTTCGTGTCTACGCCATCAACCTCAACAAGAGCCACTACGTTACTCGACCGATATCGGGCAAGATTCAAATTCGCTTTAGCGAAGACCCAAACCTCTATGATCTTACAACAAATAGACATTACATCAGACCAACCCTGACAAGATTGAGTAAAGAGAGAGATGCCGCGTTGTTTGAAAGTTTAAGCGTACAGGATGTGATGTTCGTCAAACTCGATGTGTTAGGTCAAGAACACGTGTTAAAAATCAATATTGAGGACTTAGAAGAATTACTAAAAATGGGGACATTTATCTAGATAGCTTTAATTTCATCGATGAGCTTATATGAGTATATTTCATCACCTATAAGCTCTTTAAATAACCGTCAATTCATATCGCAATCGTTTTACTTGATAACGTTCAGCTTATCGTTAATAAAAATACATTTAAAATCTAGACAACCTAACCGAATATAGAAAAATCGTAATTTAAGTATATTATCAATCTCTGTATCTAAATTATGATGCCATAATCTTAACACCAAGAAAAGTAAATAGGCCTCCAGTTAAACAGTCCATGACGACTGATATTCTCTGATACATAGATTTCGCAGAGCGATGAGAAAAAGCAACGGCTAAAAATAGATGCCAAACTAATGTGATCAATGACATGGTCAGCATGATAACTACCATCATCGGAAGCGTTAAAGCTTGTGGCATAGATACCGAAAACAGACTTACGACAAAGAAACCTGTCTTAGGGTTCAGAATACTGGTTAAGAAGGCGGAAAAGAACACCTTTTTCTCGGAGGGGGCAATGACGGAATCACTATCCAAGGCTCGACTACCACGCTTACGTTGCAATGACTTATATATCTGGCCAAAACCCAAGTAAAGCAGATACAGCCCACCGATAACTTTTAACGCTGAAAACAGTTGTGGAAAATGAGCCAGCAGTAGCACCAACCCTAAGCCACCCATAAGCCCCCAGAGCATCACGGCAACACTGACCCCTAATGCAGAAAACATCGCCAACTTACGCTCATATTGTAAAGAGGTATTGATAGTCAGTAAAACATTGGCACCGGGAGTGATCACCGCAAGCGTCCAAATGACGGCAACATGCGCCATCACCAGTATATATTCCAAGATTTCTTCCTTTCAATTGATTGCATAATATGGTCGCGCTATCCTACTCCTTTAATAACAAAGGCTCAAGCAATGGGACGCTATGATCTAATCATAAATTTCCAGGCATATTAGAGCTCTAGATAAAGTCGCAACATATCCTTGTGCTGGATTCCATCTTCAAAAATCGGCTCTGAGTAGTGGGTGAGAAAATGATCTTTCAATACCGTATCCACACGGAAACCGAGGCGTTGATAAAACTTGAGTTGATAGCCAAAACATCCCGTTCCTAGCTCAACACGTTTTACACCTGAAGACTTAAGTTCTCTTAGAGCAAACGCTAGCAAGTGGCTACCTATTCCTCTCCCGTGGCATGTCAGCAAAACTGAAGCGTTCATTAACTCCACCAGTGATTGGCTATGTGGTAACACAACCATGACACCAATAGAATTTCCCTCATCATCCTCAGCAACAAAACATTGAGATTTTCTCAGATAAGACTGAATGTTTTCTTCGCTTGGGTCCGCTTCGAGTAATAGTGGTAATGGCACATATTCAGGCGCTATCTTCTTGTACTTCATGACCGACTACTCGCTCTCTACAACTGAATCCAATATCTTGCTAAAAGGTTGGGAAACACTTTACCCGTAATAATGTTTTCTAATTGACCGCCATTCGCTTCAATCACTTTCCGGGATGGCCAGTTATCATCATCTGCAGTCACAAGTGCTTTAGATATCCCCAGTTTACGAGCTTCCGCCAAGGCTAACTTGAGCATCATCTTACCGTTACCTTGGCCTCGGAAATTAGGGGCGATGTCATACCCGATATGGCCAGCTTCAGAAGAAAGAAATTCATTTTCAATATGATGACGAATACGAATGGCTCCACGAATACTCTGATTTTCATCAATCAACCAGAAATGGCTACAGGGGACGTAACCCGGTTTTAAATCGATGCCCAAGGACTCATTGTAAAGTCGATTTACATAGCGTTCGATATCATTCACACCTTCCGCATAGTAGTCTGCGTTTTCAGGATCATTACGCTTGAAATCAAGGTAGAATCGAGAAAATTCCTCTTTGAACTGCGATGAAGGGGGGACTAATTTCATCAATTCTGTTCCTCACTCTGAGAATTATTTTTTAGACCATATTGATAGAAAACGACTCGTTGTTCATTTATCGACTGTTTTACAAAGCCAAGCTTTTCTAAAAGCTTCAACGATGCAATGTTTGACTCATCAACACCAGCTACGATCTCTCTCCAACTACTTTTGTTCGCAATAGAGTCAATAAACCCAGCAAGCAGCTCACTAGCCAACCCTTGCCCCCAGTACTCTTCTGCAAGTAAATAGCCGATATGAGCACTACCGCTGTCTTGATAGACAAATACAAACCCTGCTAACGCACCATCATTAGCTCTCACGACGTAAAGCACGCTTTCATCATTCATTTTGCTTAACCAGCTCTCTGCTGATTCATTAGACCTGACTTGGTGAAAGTACGGTGGTAAATTCTCAACAACCTTTTCTGTTAAGGTTGCTTGAATTTCTGATAGAAAATGAGCATTGCAGTCACCATCTTTAAACTGCTTTATGGTTAACCTGTTTGTACGATATGCTTCCACCAGAGCCTCCCTTACTATTAAACTCATCTGTGTTTACGGTGCTTTTTAGCTAGCCTTTCGTTGCCCCGTTTGTAGTTGCCAGTAACTCTCGCCATCAGTTGCTGTTGGTCATGATTTGACAGCACACTAACCTTCGAAACGAAATCAGATGCCTGTTTTCCACGCAATATGGTAACAATCTTACCGTTACGCAAAATCCTCAGTTCAGCCCGATTCTCTTCAAAGGAAAAACCTAGGTCAGATACCATATTAGTACTCCTCAACTTCAAACTGGGAAGCGACTCGTCTACCCCACCCGTTTGCCAATTGCTGAATATCCTCAATACCATAGGGTTGACCTTCAATCATGCGTAGCGCAAGTTCAACACACTGTGATTCTTTCGAATAATGACGCAATACAGCTTTTACACACCACTTTATCTCTACGTGCCAACTGTTGTCCTTTTCTGCGATCAAGGTGTAAGCGCTACGCAGGATCTTCTTAGCCAACATTCTACCAATATACTTTTGGTTAGACTCATTAAGTTCATCACATGCTTGAGTAATGAAAGATGAGAGATCACCGTTGAGAGCAGAACCGATTTTCCGGTTAGGCTTTAGTCGGCTGAATTTCAGGGACAAATCATCACCTGACACACAACAACAGCAGTGCTTTAACCAAAACTGCCAGTGATGAAGTTCATTTGGAGAAAGGATTGCTTCCAGATGGCCAGGATCGAAGTCTATCTTGCTGAAAATCGTTAACTCTTGCTCTAATTTTAGTTTGGTAGCCTGAAGTTTTCGTTCGGTTTCAAGATCCAAAGGCTTAGTAAAAACAATAGATAAGTCTATATCTGACTCAAACTCAACCGCTGTGCCCCTAGCGACACTCCCATATAAATAAAGGCTATGAATTTTGCCTGCAAAAGTGTCACGTAAGCATCTAACCACACGGTCGACTGACGGCCTAAACGCAGGCTGAATATAGGCGACTGAACAATGATTGACAATGTAACCTTGCTCGTCCAACCCGTTATTGATTGGTTTCATCAAGTTTGTCCCGCCACTCTTGTTGCAACATTGCCATAACTACCGTGTCCCACCAGCGCCCTTTAAAATACCGGTTCTGTTTGAATACCGCTTCTCTGCGCATACCCAAGTCAGAACAAAGCTTAATAGCCGCACGATTTTCCTTAATCGTCTCGGCGTATATCCGATGCATATTAAGCTCACTAAACCCATAATTTGCCAAAGCCGTCGCAGCTTCATAAATCAAACCATTTCCCTGAAATGAACGGGCTATTCCACATCCCATTGACGCATTATGTTCATCTTCCAATCTCAAGCATACCGTACCAATAAAGATGCCTTGCTGTTTATGCTCTATTGCAAGTTGGTAACTCGTTCTTGGTATTTCAGCAGCCTGTTGAACAAACAATTTGGTCAATTGACGGTATTTTTCTGCTTTGCTGTCCGCTTCGTCATAGAAACGTTGATACTTTTCGTCTTGAGATATCGCCACAAACGCGGCTTCATCTTCTAGCGACATATCTCTGATAACAAGTCTTGCTGTTTCTAACCTAAACAATTGCTTTCCCTAAAGGTACTTTTCCATAATAAAATTCGTCAGTACCTGACCACGCATCTCAACCTGTTGTTCTTTCACTACTTTATACCCCATCCGCTCATAGAAAGGACGAGCAGTAATACTCACCTCCGAGTAGAGGCGTCTAATACCCTTATCGTTCGCAACCTTTAACACATGTTCCATAAGCGCCCGACCCACACCCTTACCTTGGAAAGCGTGATGGCAAAAGAAATGATCCACTAATCCGGAATCTTGCAAATCGGTATACCCCGCGACTTGCCCGTTCATTTCAGCGATGTAAGGGTTAATTTGGGACATTTTGTTTTTCCACCTTTCAATGTCCCATTCTTCTGGCGCCCATGCTTGCACCTGCTCTTGGCTGTAATGTTGGCGATTTATATTTCGGACTGTATAGAAAAACACCTCCCAAAGGGCTTTGGCATCTTCTGGCTGATATTGGCGGATAGTAATCATAATGCTCTCCCTAGATTGCGGGTGTTTGTTATAAGATGAAAAAAGCTCGCTAATCATTAGCGAGCTTTCCCGTTAAATAGCAGCCTTTAGCTTTGCTTCAACTTCTTTTAAGACGTGGTATTCCTCTTTATCACAACCACGAACAATCGACACCCAATGATCTCCCGTTTCATCTGTTCCTCTAAACTCCGCACGTAACTCGTACCCACGCCACGTGACAAAGGCGATAATCAGGGTTAGCGCCAAAGTATACAAGCCAAACTGAGGGACAAATGCCCATGTGGCAGCAGACAAGAGCAATGCGAATGACAATACTTGGACAACATTTTCTTTGATGCCTAGTCGACGAACCTCAAAACGCTTGATTTTACTCAACTTATAAGCGTCGGACTTAACCACTAATTCATTGGAAGTCAGCATAAAGTCTTGTTCGCTTACCGTTGTGCGAAAACGGAACCAATCCACTAGCTTTTTACTTTGAGTGATTTTACTCATCACTTTTCTCCATGTTATGAAAATGTACAAAAACGACGATATACATGGAGTTACTTATGGAATTAATTGATTTTATAAAACAAACAAATGAGAAAAACAAGAATAATTATCTTAGCTTGCCAAAGGTCAGTCATAGATGAGGGAAAGATAGTTGAATCAGGTATTAGAAGATTCTCGACAAATACTTTCACTAAACCATTCAGCGATGGCGCGAGATCTGCCTAAATCTTCTTCACCGCTTACAGGAAGATAAGCAAAGCCTCTAAAATCAAGCTGCATGTAACGAGCCGTAAGCTTAAAAGGTTCAATAAAACAGTCCGGGAGGTCTTGATTATAGCCCGTTGAGATGACGGATATCGCCTTACCTTGCAGTTGACGTCCGAGTAACTTTTCTATGGTCAACAAATCTGATAGGCGGTCGAAAAACACTTTTAGCTGCGCCGACATGGAATACCAGTAAACAGGCGAGGCGAACACAATATGATCATAGGTGGTAAGCATGCGAATCAGAGGAATAAAATCATCGCTGCGATTTTCGTGTAGATAGTCATAGTAAGAGAGTTGGTAATCCGCTAAATCAAACACAGCAGCATTTGTCATCTCAACAAATTTATTCACTAAGTGACGCGTATTACCATCTGTTTTTGACGTACCCAAGACCACTGCTACCTTCATTAGAATTCCCTCTAGTTTAGTAGGCTAGGCCGTTTTTTCGGTGAAATGGCCACAATCGCTACATTTATAACCGTGTTTATAGAAAAACAGCGGAAAGCCTAAAAGAATAAAGACTAAAAAAGCAGGTCGCTTACCTTTAGTAAACGGCTCTAGTTTTAGGCTACCACAGTTAGGGCAGTGATCTTGTGAAGTGGGACTTTCTTCAGAACATAAAGCATCAGAATAGTCGGTATTAAGGATAATGGTTGCTTGCTCGGCATCTTCTTCTTGAACCATTAAACGAACTCCACCAATCGCATTTGAATAGAGCCACTGGGTGTTAACGGTATGTTCGTCAGCAATACTGCTTTCAATTCCAGCGGCTTCCAAGCTCGCTTTGGCAATATGAGCCTCATGAGGGAAAGAAAAACGAGCTACAACTACCATACAACCTCTCCTGCGCTAAACCATCACTCTTCGCATGCCATTTTTTCGGACGTGTCACAGTCAGCTAACGCCAACTTGTACTCTGCTCTGGCACTTTCACTCAAATAGACCGCCATACCTTCAAATAGGTTCCATAGCTCTTGGCCATATTTCAACTTAAACTCTTCGCTTGCTAACACCAACTCAAGTTCATTGGCAACGGTCAGCTCACAAAACTGGTGTAACTGCTCTTCCGTCATCTCGAATACCGAGCCCGTAAATCGGTCACGAAACTGGATGAACGAATTAGAATCAAACTGCGGAAACACATAGTCCCTGTCGCAAGAGCAATAGAGATAAACCAGATCTTCTGCTTCTTGGCCAATAACTGCGGCGATTTCACGTCGCATTGCCAGTGAAACCATGCTCTCATCAAATCCAGCGGTGCCGTATGCCGCATGGAAGAGGCCTGCACTCCTGACCATTTCGCTCGCCTGCCATTTTGCCAGCAAGCACTCTGTTCCTATCAAGTGTGATTCGAGGGAACCATTTAAATGCTGAAAGTCACCCGCTCCCAGAGATTTCAAGCGTTCAAAATGTGTATTCATCACTTATTTCCCATTAATTCAACCATTAATGACCTTAGACATATTGTAACCAGTGACCACAAACCCTAACTCTTCATAGAGCTTTCGGGCACGCTCATTGTTGAAGGCAACGCGCAATTTAATCTGTTTAATACCGACGTTTTCCATTTTTGCTTCCAATAGCTCGATGGCTTTGCTACCTATCCCTTTACCTCGAAAAGCTTCGACAACATAAAAGTCGTAGATAAATGTCGATCCTTCTTGCTGATTAACGCAATGCCATAAGTAGCCAGCCAACACGGGGACGCCCTCTTGTTCAGAGTCGATACACAATAGTGACTGGCTCTTGGTTTCAACCCCATCGGGAAAACAACGCTCCAAAGCATGATGAGCGAGTTCAAGAGATTTTTCAGCAGCGTGGCCTTGATTCTCGGCAATATCCTGCGCATAGGCTTCAGCAGCATAGTGATAAAAATCCGCAAACTCTTCCGATCGCATTTCTCTTAGCTTAACCATATTTATCTTTTAACCTTGACCATAAACTGGTGCCATCATGATATGCTGAGGCCCGACAGGGCCGCCTAAGTACAACTCAGTTGTATCAGTGAAACCACTACTCAAATAACATAGATAGGCAGGCTCGTTTCGACAGTTCACCGTCAGATAAAGCGCGTTGACTTGCGGATAGACTTTTCCAACATATTGAGGAAGCAACTTAAGAGCTTCACGGGCGATACCTTGGCCCTGTAAATGGCGATCAATCAACAACGCTCTAATCCCAATACCATGCTGAGGACAAAAGCTGTATTTCTCGGCATAACCCATATCAAGGAGAAAGAAGCCGACAGGCTGATCGCCTTTCATAATCACGTAGGGATGTTCACTTTCTTTCAGCTCGGGGATCATTTCGCCAATGTTATCAACGGTAAACTGAGCTTGTTCAGGTGTAACACTTAATGCATGTATAAGGTGTGCTTTTTCAGCACTGTACTTTTCTATAGAAATCATAATTATCCGAATAATTTTTCCAACCAAACGGAGCTGATATAGCTTCCATTTTTCTTTGCATAGGAATCAAAAACACCCACTTCTCGAAAGCCAAACTTCTTATGCAAAGCAATTGAAGCCTCGTTTGGTAAAGCTATGCCAGATAGCGCACGATGCACACCCTGCAGCTTTAACGCCTCCATAAGTGCTTGATATAATGCAGAGCCGGTACCTTGTCCTTTCGCATCAGGTAAAAGGTATATTGTCACTTCTACCGTGTCTGCAAACGCCTCAGATAGTCGATATGGTTGCGAACAGGCAAATCCAACAATGTTTCCTTGATGCTCTGCCACCAATAATTGGTGCTTCGTGATAGGTGAAAATTGTTCAAACCAATTTAGACGGTTTTCCAATGTAAATGGTGTTTCTTCGAAGCGAGCGTTGGTATGGGCAACGTAATAGTTAAAAATATCGGTGATTGCTTGAACATCCCTTTGAAGCGCAGTTCTAATCTTCATTTCTGATTCTCCAGAGCCTCTGCATCAATCGAGAAAGTCACCAAACCATCGCATTCGCCATATAGACTGATACCCACCTCTCGCCGCATACCTAGTTTGTTCAAAATGGTGACCGAAGGTTTGTTCGCTTCCAAAGATACACCATAGATTTTCCCGTGCTTACCAAGTTTAAATGTCGCTGCTATGACTGCCTTCGATGCTTCCGTCACGTAGCCTTTGCCCTGATATTCTGACATTAGCGCGTATCGGATATCACTGAAATCTGGGTTTTCACATACTTCAACGCCTGCGTACCCCATCTTACAATTTGGATTTTCTCTGCAACAGATGACGTAGGAACCAAAACCATACTTTCGCCAATGCGCAACTCTGTTGGCGTGATGCTGGAGTATCTCTG
Organism: Vibrio sp. T11.5; assembly: GCF_027587155.1. NCBI lineage: Bacteria > Pseudomonadati > Pseudomonadota > Gammaproteobacteria > Vibrionales > Vibrionaceae > Vibrio > Vibrio sp. T11.5. The sequence continues at coordinate 57,585 of NZ_JAPPTP010000022.1, read as the reverse complement.
GTTCTGAATAGACTGCGCCCTTTGGCAAGAACTGAGTTAAACTATCTGAACTTAATACTCGCCTGTAAACATCAACATCCATCTCTTCTACAGGTTTCAATATCAAGCGTTCCGTGTACAACATATTCCTTAAGTCCTGATAAGATTTGATTCTAGTACTCTACATCATATCCATTTGTGCAAGTTGGCAACAGTTTGTGATGGGTACATAGCGTATGCTCATTAACTCGTGTGGACCTCTTCAATCCTAAACGGCTCACAAGGGGTGCCTTGATGGTACTTTAACTGCCATTTTTCACCAGTAAAAACCCATATTGAAGCACGTTTAGTAAACAAACTTGCATTTCCATTGGCATCGATCCAGACAGATTTATACATAAGCAGTTGGACAGATGGTTCAATCGCAACACACTCAAACGATTGTGAGTGTATCTTGCCTATTGATGGTGTCTCGCCTTTCATCATCTCTAGGATTGATTTCAGATCAAAGCTTTTACCTGAGCGCCCCACTTCAACGAAATCAGGGTGAAGTAAACGCACCACCTCAGATTCATTTTGGCGAATTTCATATTGTTGAAGCAAGACTTCTTGTTCAATCAGGATTTCCATCCGACTAGTACCTCTCATTGCATATATTTCCGTAGCTTGAAGATATCACTCCAGACTGCCATATGAAACACGTCAATGAATAAAGAAAACTTAATGTACATTCTTCACATATCTTTATTTGCAGGCTCTGTCCCTATAAAATGCATAAAACATTTATCAACACGGATACACCATGGCAAAACTCACTCTTCAAGAACAAATGCTCAAAGCTGGTTTAGTGAATGAAAAAAAACTAAAGAAAGCCAAAAAAGGTTCAAAAAAGTCACGCGTACAAGCTCGTGAAGTCAAAGCCGCGGTCGAAGAGCAAAAACGTCAACAGCAAGAGCGTGATAAAGAACTAAGCGACCAACAAAATGAGCAGCGTCTGAACAAAGAAATTCAGTCGCAAATCAAACAGTTGATCGAGATGAACAAAATCGATCAGAAAGAGGGAGATATTAAATACAACTTCACCGATGGAACACTCGTCAAATCCCTTTACGTTGAATCGATTATTCGCGAACAACTGATCAAAGGTATTCTTGCTATTGCCCGTCATGAAGATGGCTATGCGGTGATCCCCGGAGTTGTTGCAAACAAAATTGCACAGCGTGATGACCAGATCATCATTGAGCTCAAAGAGCCAGAATCAGAAGTGCCAGCTGAAGACGATCCATATGCAGACTATGTAGTCCCAGACGACCTAATGTGGTAAAGAAAACGCCACTCGGCAACCGAGTGGCTTTTTGACTAGCATTCTGCGATCTATCTATCGCAGAGTTTGTACTACTTTTCCTTTGCCGTCCTTAAAATGAACTTCTGCATGCGCACCGTTCAAGAGCGCCAAGTTAGGCGGTAGATGGCCTATATCCACGTCATAGAGAACAGGGACCTTTAAGTCATTGGCAACAGAAAGGAAAGCTTCACTTGACGTTATTGCTTTTCCACAATTATCTAAAACCGCATTCCTTCCAAATAACAGTCCACTAACCTGTTCAAATACACCTTGGTATTTTAACCCTTGTAAAGCGCGCTTTAACACTGTCGGTGGCATCTCTGCATTTTCTAAATACAGAATCAAACCATCATTTGGATAGCAGTGCTTAAAACACTCAAGATCGAGATACTCTGTCCCAATCAGGTGGACCATAGTATCAAAGCAGCCTCCTATCAGACGCCCACTGAAGTTCAACTCTTCCACCTCACCTACCGCTTTCCACTGAGTTCTCTCTGTTTTATTTATGCAGCAGTTCGGATGAGTTTCGAAAGACTCACCAGAAACCTGATAGAGATCAGAAGAGAACTGCGTGATTTCAGCCCCGAATTTGGTTGTCATAACATTTAAGGTGTTTACGGTAAGCTCATCAGTCTCAAGTGGGTTTAGCTCCATTAAATTGGAGCTATGTAACGTCGACCAACCCAATTGCGTGGTAAGCACAGAACTGATAGTACTCACATCAGAAAATCCAAATACCCATTTTGGCTTAACCTGCTTCAGTTTTTCAAAATCGAGAAGAGGCAGAATGTCCATCGCAAATTCACCACCCCAAGGAGGAACAACAGCCGAAATGGAGTCATCGCACAAGAACTTCATCAACTCTTCTGCTCTCATGGATGGAGTAGCACTCACATGCTTTTCGTTTTCTCTTAGACAATGACCCTCGATAACCCTATATCCGCGACTTCGAAGGTGATCCAAGACGAGGTCTAAACGTTGGTGACACTCTGAAGGAACGCCCGAAGAAAAAGCGGTGACGGCGATCTTATCCCCTTTCTGTAGAGGCTCTGGGTATTTCATATTATTCCTCTTTTTTGTCTTGCCATTAGATATAACAAAATTGGTCAAACTAAAAAGGCTCATCAGAGACTGCACTCAAACCTGAGCGACTGGCGCTCTCCGACTCAAAAACCATCGATGCCCTTTTGGTTATTCTTCAGCCAATACTTTTCAATCCCCTAAGTTCCCTGATTTTGGCACCATTTTGCCAAATCTTCTCTGTCCCTTTCGTACGTAAAATACGGTACAGACATACCGCAGGAAGATTGAAGCATATTAATATCAAGGATGAATACCTGTCGAGCGGCCACGCTTTCAGGGAATAGGCTAGAGATAAGACACATTAAAACGATTGAATATAAGAAACAAGCATTGATAGGCATCACCACACAATGCTAAAAGCTAATTAATCGTGCGCATTTACTGATCTTTCACTGATGACGTTCGATCTAATTTTCCACGTAGTCCGATTAAGTTACCAAAAGGGTCTTCTACTTGGCACATGGAAAGCCCTTGATCTATCTCCATTGGGCCTCGATAGAGCTTCGCGCCAAGTGACTGGAAGTGAACAAGTGCCCAGTGTAAGTCTTCCACTGCCCAGTATAAAACGGTTCCTGACTTACCAGCAGACACCTTCTCATCCGCTTGTACCACCTCCAGAGAAAAGCCGTTGATATCAAGCACTGTGAAATCAAACTCTGGCAAATGTATCACTTTAGACATAGGAAAGGCTCGCTGATACCAGTTCAAACCTAGTTCGACGTCAGGTACATGAATCAAAACACAAGTTGGGCTCCAACTAGCCTGCCCTATTTCAACGCCTTTATTTCTCTGTCCAGCCATCGCTAGTGCTCTACAAAAATAAGACGGCTCGTATCAAACCCTCTCGCATTGGACATAGAAATAAATTTATCGATAACCGCTTGCTCTACCGTGCTTGAACGTGCCAACAGCCACAAGTATTCATTATCTGGCCCAGACACAAATGCATAATCGTAGTTATCTTTTTCAAGTACGAAAACAACATATGAACCATAAAACGGACCGAAAAATGACACTTTCAGATAGCCTTGATCCGAATCTCGAACGAAATAGGCTTTACCTTGCGCTTCTTTCCACTCATTGAGTTGTGCGTTAAAGCCTCGGTTGATGACTTTAACGCCCCCATCATCCTTCAGACTATATTGTGCGGTTACCTTACTCAGCCCTCGCTCAAACGAATGGTCGAGCCTCGCAATCTCATACCAATTCCCCATGTACCTATTGATGTCAAAGTTCTGTACGGGTTTCACCTCGCTGGGCATTCCTAGACAACCGCTGATAAGCAACACCGCAAATACAAAAACCGTTTTCTTCATACTACCTCCACTCTAACCAAAACGTATGAACCAACTCTGCAAACAAACCAAATTATATACTGAGTTTAACTGTCACAAGTTCAATGAAAACAGGCCTATCCTTATCCCAGTAAGAGCGCACAACCTCCGTCGTTATTCAAATCGACTTTAATGCCAAGATTGGGCTCCGCATTTCTCACACTGAAACTGATCTTCTTCATCGATAAAAAAGCGGTTGGTGTGCTCATCGCCTTTACTCAACAGTCCCATCAGGAACTCTATACAGTGTCCAATTAATGACTGTGTTTGCTCGAGCTTAGAATCGACCCTGTTCATTTGCGTGAGTTGGATATGAGGGGTAAGTGATTGGCATTGTTGACAGAAATGTGGGTGTTTGATGTATTGATTAGTTTTCAATGACGCGACTCATTCAGTTATAAAACACAAGATAACATAACATGTTACTAACCTTTGTGATAAATACATCCTGTTGTCATCATATTTTGTATTTTTTCGTCAACCTTTCACTCAATCAGATGTTCAATAACTGCGGATTTTATTTGATTTAAAATGGCCAACCCGCCTTCAGATTGTGTATTTATCTCAACCCAACCGTCAGTACCCATAAATTCAGCTTCCACATAGCTTATTTCCTGAATACTCTTAACGTTAATGAGCTTGCCTTTTAATCGAAAAGTCCCTACAGATGTGGGCAGCCGTTGAATCGAAAATTCCATTTCACTTCCTTTGTCTACGACTTTAATAAGATGCACCATCTATTTTAGTTATTGGGATGTCTTTGAGTATAACACCTTCTGCCATACGCATATTGATCGCCATAATCTGCTCATCACACTTAGGCGTTGTCACATAGTGGGTCAGGCATCCACAATGTTCGCAACGATGAAACTCGACACATTTGTCTCCCCAAATATAAAAAACCGTAGGGTTTTCAACACAGATTATGTCTACCTCAGAAGGGGAGTAGTATGCCCACAATGCAGCATAGCGACGACAGATTGAACAATTGCACTCCCCCAATTGTGATGGTTTTGTCTGAGCAGCTAACTTCACATTTCCACAATGACAACTGACTTCCATAATTCGCTTCTCCAATTCGATGTGTCTACAAGCGCTGTTCCAATGAAGGTATGCGATACAAGCAACATTGATTACAGGCCCTAACGCCATACGCGACTTTTAACTCATAAAGCCTTTGCTTACATAAGCAAATAAAAATGCATCTAAAGGTATCAAGCCAGTTCAACGTCTGTTCGCGCAATATGCTGGTCATGTATTTCAATGACAGTTTGTACATCTTGATGTGACCTATGCTCCCCGTACGAGGCAATGTACTTCGCAGAGGTTGCCTTCACAGAAGCGGCATTGTATTTCCCAAGCCATTGTTGAAATTCGTTGATACTCGATTGCTCTGAGCGCGGAAAACGGCTTGCTGGCCTAGGCATACCAATTCTCCATGGCTTTGGCGTCAGCCTTGCTCTAAAGCACTCTTGTTTTTTGCACAAATGCACGTACAAGGGGTCTACATTCAAGTCACTAAACAGAGTGTCGACAAACTTATCCGTCGGTGCATAAAGTTTGTTTGTCAGAATAAATCGAAGACCGGAATGGGTTTCGTAGACTCTGAAAGCAAGATCTGGATGGTGTTTTTGGTACGCCTCTATCAACGCTAAATAGTAACTTTTGTCCTTTTTCTCACGGCCAAACAGCTGCAAAAACCGGTCAACAAAACTTGGAGCAAACACATCAATATCTCCGAAGACAACGTTGCTGGTATTGAGTACAGCGGCCCCGTAGCCGTTACGGCTGATGATCGCTAGGGGCTCACCATCCTTGTTCTGGCGCTCTAGTAAAATCTCTTCCTTAATCACCCCCGTCCAATATTCGTAGTCATTCCCTCTCTCGTGATGACCTGAAAAAAAATCTGTCATTAAATGCCGCCGATTTTCAGCGTTAATCGCCGCTTGTTCTGGACTCTCATTTGATGAGCCCCAAACACTCAGCTTCTTTTGCCAAAATATGCCCGTCTCATTTTCGACTTCTTTTTTTGCCCAATATCTAGCGAACTTCATCTTTGCTCCGTAAATAAACATCAACACCAACATGACTTCACTCCTGGGCATTTTGTGCAAAAACAGCCAAAAGTGGTTAGTCCTAGCAAGAGGTACTTATATGAAAATAAACGTTTTGCCACAAATAGTTATGTTGATTTATTGGACCTAGTTTCAAATTATCTGTCTAACCGAAAGGTCAACACGTAATTGAGAAGAGACTTAACTTTAAAAGGGTACCTAGAGGGGCTCAACAATTAGTCCAATGTCAGAAGGTAGTACTCCCCTGAGGCGTCTTTGGCTTTTGAATGACAAGTAAACCCTTGAGAATAATAAAAGTCTAACGCTGATTTATTAAGTGACATACATTTTAAGCTGAGTGTCGGGTAACGGCTTTTAGCCAGTTGTATTAGATGGCCACCAACACCTTTTCGGATGTACGCTGGTGAAACGTAGAGGTGGTGAATAAAGTTTTCTGGTTCCCATAGGGAAATGAAACCCGCGATATTTTCCTCTATGATCGCGACCCAAATTTGCTCACCTTCAACATCGTTGTCGAAGTCTGACAATTCATAATCACTGGTTTCTAACCAAATATAACTGGCTTGTCGTGATTCAAGATAGAGTTTGCGAAGTGCGGGACGAAACGCGTCCTGATAGGGTTCAATTGAGATAGAATATGGCAAATGTTCCCTCCTATCGGCTATGCACATAAAACAGACATAATCTCTCGATTGAACTTATATCATATAGCGCTTTTACATGACACATGTCTGAGCTGTTGTTGCTTGCTCAATGCCTCTTTCAATCAAGGATACTGCATCATTACTAGTCACTGACGATATCAATTTATCCATTAAGTCAGACGCGGTCGACTCAGATGAAGACGCCACTAAACAGCTATACGCATTCGCAATACGCTCTTCAACATCAGTCAATGCCTCAGGGTTGCTGAAATCAACGGTCAAGGCTTGTTCGACAGACGCCGCCATTACCTGTGCAGCTTGTGCAGCACCACCAAGGTGTTCCGGATTCAACTGCTCTAAGTCGAAAGACTCAACTTGCTGCTGAATATCGCCTACGGCTTTATTTGCAATGTCCTGCGCCTGTTCGATAGCTTTACTAGCCTCATCACATCCAACCAGAGCACCAAGTACCATTATTACGGTTAGCATTTTTTTCACGTTGTACCTCCAAGAATGCTTCACGCTCAAAAGAAGCTTAAAACACAGATGGCCAAGTGAAAATTACAATATCGTAACGGATTGTTGAAAAGCTTATTGTTCAACATGATACAGAGTGAACGCTAGCTCTGCGAAATTTTATCAACAGATGGTCGGTCATATTCACGCATTGTTATTTTGGAGTCCTATCATGCATGTGAAAAACAAACAATTAAAACAAGGTAATATTGGTTACTATTTAGGTGTTTTTGGCGTTGCGCTAGTCTTAACTTGGATTGGTATTTACAAGTTTACCCCAACAGAAGCGAAGTTAATCGAACCTTTGGTGGTAAATCACCCTGCGATGAGCTGGCTTTATGACATCATTTCCGTTCAAGCGGTTTCAAACTTAATCGGCACGATTGAAATCATCGTGGCCATTGGCCTGATCGTCGGGATTAGAAATGCCAACATCGCGTATATATCTGGAATAGCGGCCGCTTTCATTTTCATAGCGACACTCAGTTTTCTCGTTACCACTCCAAATACATGGAAAGTATCCGATGGTATTGTTGTGACTAATTTCTTCTTAGTGAAAGATATCCTGTTTTTGGCGATTTCAATCAGCGTCATCGAGCGCAACAAACCTATAGCTCAAACATAAACGAACAAGGGCCCGCTTTTTCAGCGGGCCCTTGAAATAACACTTAAATTAAGTGGTATCTTTAAGCTTTCTTAACAAATTGTGCTGTTACCATCATTTCGCCAGCACCATCCACTTTGCAATCCAATTGATGATCTTTACCGTCTACAATTCGCCTGATCACAGCTTTAGTGCCTATTTTGAGGATAAGAGAGCTTCCTTTAACCTTAAGGTCTTTTGCTAAAGTGACTTTATCCCCTTCTGCGAGCTGTGTGCCGTTAGCGTCTTTGACCTTGGGAGTTTCAGTTTCAAGCACCTCATCAGGGTTCCATTCGTACGCGCATTCTGGGCAAATAAGATGACTCTGGTCTTGATAAACATATTCGGACTGGCAATTCGGGCATGGAGGAAACGACATACTCAACGATTTCTCTAAAATAATTTTTCGTTATGATACTTCGTCGGTGTGGACTACGCGAGCACTTCAAGCAAGTCAGCACCAAGCTATCAACCTTTTTCAAACACAATCAGTTACGGTTAAACTTTTTTGTCATACCTTGGCTTGAAGGAGAAACTAAGCGATAACCCAGCTTCTCATAGAATTCTGGTTCATCCGCGATCATTGATACATATGACCCCTCTAGAGCAACAGAGGAAAGGTATATGTCAATATGTTCCATGATTTTTCTGCCTACACCCATGCCTTGATAACTGGGATCAACCGCAACATCCACTACTTCAAAATTACATGCACCGTCACCAACTACACGTCCCATACCGATCAGCTTTTCACCATCACGAACTGACACACCGTAAAGAGTATTAGGCAAACCAAGCTCAGCCGCTTGAAGCGACTTTGCTGAAAGGCCAGCAAGGATACGCATCTGGCAATATTCTTCAGGGCTCGGAGTTTTGTGTTCAAATATAATATCCATGGCGAGCTTTTCCTCTTCATTGTTTCGCGAGAGAATACACCAACACTGTACAAATAAACAGTTATTTGTTCAACAAAAATATAATCAACCACCAGCATAATGGGCTGGTAATAAAAAATCGCCAAACGAAGATAAATGAAGCACTGATTCACTACTTAACATACGGTAAGTTGGTTTGCCTTCAACATATTTTAATCGCGCTTTAAGGTTTACGTTTATTGGCAGAACGTCTCTATATACAGCGTTTCTACTTTGTCTCTTGCCCACTGAGTGCGTCGAAGGAATTTCAATGAAGATTTAATAGAAGGATTGTTATAAAAACAATTGATAGGAATTTCTGCATCAAGGCCTTGCCAACCATAATGCTCCTGCAAACGAACGAGGATTTTTTCAAGGGTTAAACCATGCAATGGATTATTTGGTTGTTCTTGGCTCATTGGCAATAGTGCCTACTCTAAGATAAAGGGCCAGGGATTGTAGCAGAGTACTGTCCACTTTATTGATTTAATCGCCAACCATTTCGACTGCTTTGCTGAGCAACAGATAAAATTATAGACACACCCATTCATTTAATAGACCATCGAGAAATCTTAACTCAATGAATTTAATCACTTATGCTAAGAATCTTGATTAATGGTTTTCCGATCTTCGCTCTCCTCGGTTCAGTTGCCGCGTATATGCACCCGACAATTTTTACGCCATTGAAAAGTCAAATCGTTCCTCTGCTGATGCTCATTATGCTATCGATGGGACTAACACTATCCCTAGATGATTTTAAACGCCTAACCTCGAGTGCTAAGGCCGTTGCTGTCGGTCTCCTTCTCCAGTTTTCAGTGATGCCGCTGAGCGCCCTATTAATTGCCAGTGCGTTTAATATGAGTACAGCACTCACCATTGGTATGGTGCTGGTGGGCAGTGTTGCGGGCGGCACTGCTTCAAATGTCATTTGTTATCTTGCCAAAGGCAATGTAGCTTTATCGATAACAATGACCGCTCTTTCCACCCTACTTGGGGTCGTTATGACACCATTTTTAGTCGATGCAACACTGGGGGTTAATGTTGACGTTCCTGTCTCGCAGATGATCCTTAGCTTGATAAAAATCGTCATTGTCCCCGTCAGTGCGGGCATTTTTCTGAATCATTTTTTCCGCAACAAGATAGCCAAAATTACGCCCGTTCTTCCCTTAATTTCTATGTTTGCGATTGTGATGGCTATTTCTATCATTGTGGCGCTCAACCACAAGCACATTGCTGATATCGGCACATGGGTGGCACTAGCAGTGGTGCTGCACAACGGACTGGGACTTTTGTTGGGTTACTCAGTCTGCAAATTACTTAAGTTTGATCACACGACCTGTAAAACCATTGCGATCGAAGTAGGTTTGCAAAACTCGGGTCTGGCGACAGCATTAGCACTGAAGTTTTTTTCTCCACTCTCTGCACTACCCGCTGCTATCTTCTCAATATGGCATAACCTGTCAGGATCGATACTGGCTTATTACTGGTCTAGAAGCTCAGATACACCCTAACTCTAGGTGTGCATCGCTGAATCTATATCCAATGACGTTGCTAGTGATCAGTGCCAAATCATTAAAATCACATGACTTCTTGGGCTCCAACAGGCGGGTTGAGGAACACACTCCTCTATCTTTGCGCACTCAAACCGAAGGGGAAGGCTCAAATTGCTTGGCGACAAAGTCCAAAAAGACCTTAACTCGTTCAGGTTGGTACTGACCGCCTCGGTACAGGGCTATCAATGGAAACGTCATCGCAGCAAAGTCTCCCTCCAGTTTTTGCAATTCTCCTCGCTGGACATAAGGTTCAGCTAGGATATCAGGCAAGTAGCTGGCCCCCATTGCCGATAAGGTTAATTGACGGATAAGCCTAGGGCTGTTGCTTTTGAACACAGCATTGACCATCCGACTGCGCTGGGTGGTTTCCGATGTGTCCGCAATGGGCCATCGCGCAGTCGGGTGCAGATTACTATCGATCAGACACGGTAGGGCTTCTGGCCTGTCAGCATATAAATGAGCGAGTTCCGGTGCCACGTACACGGTGCTTTGTAGAGACATGATCGGGCGGTAATGCCAACCAGAATCTTCAAGGTCACTTGCGCGAAAGGCAATGTCAATGGCCTGCTCAACCAAATCCACTTTTTTATTTGTCACCAAGATGTCAATCTGAATCTCGGGAAACTGTGCGTGAAAGTCCGGAATGAGAGGGCTAAGCAGCTCTTCAGCAAATCCTTGTGACGCTGTCACACGAAGTAACCCAGACGCGCTTTTTTTATGGGAATGGATCTGGCTGTATAGCTGATCAAATTGGGACAATAGTTGCCGTGCTTGGTGATAGTATTGCATGCCCGGAGAGCTAACAGACAGTTTACGAGTAGTGCGATGGAACAAAGTCACTCCAAGCTGCGCTTCAACTTGATTAACATACTTAGACGTTAAGGATTTAGATAAACCCAAGCGCTCGGCGGCAGCAGTAAAAGAACCCGTTTCAATTACCGCCACAACTGTTCTCATACCATCAATAGTATCCATTAATTATCAACATATTGGAAAATATCATTCTATGATAATACGGTTTTTCTAGGGCGCAAGGTGTTCTTAAATAGAGCAAACTTTATGATTAGGACATTCGATATGATCACACTTTATTGGCACCCTCTTTCCGGTCACGCCCACCGCGCTCACCTGCTTCTGGGTCTACTCGATTTAGACTTTAAACTCGTTAAGGTTGATCTGCCTGCTGGCGAACATCGGCAACCAGAATTTTTAGCTCTAAATCCCTTTGGTCAAGTACCGGTACTGGTTGATGGCAAGACGGTCATTGCGGATTCCAACGCGATATTGGTCTATTTGGCCAGCGTATACGATGTCAAACAGCAATGGCTGCCACCCTCGCCAGTCGAGCGCGCCCACGTTGAGCAGTTTCTGTCCCTCGCAGCCCATAGGCTAGCAGGCTCCTTAGCCAAGCTGCGCGCCGCCAATATGTTTCACCGCCCAATCGAGGGTGATACGCTCAAACAAGAGGGGATTAACTTGCTGACGCAGCTGGATAACTACTTATCTGACCGACAGTGGTTGGTAGGCCCAACCCCCACTCTGGCCGATCTGGCGATTTACAGTTATACCAAGCTCGCACCTGAAGCTGGCCTAGACCTAACAGGCTACCCAAGGCTTAGCACTTGGCTTAAACGGGTCGAAGCTTTACCGCGCTTTATTCCCATGACCTTATCCAAGGTGGGATTAAACCAAGCCATCAGCGAGGCTCATTAAACCAGCAAAAAATATTCAACTCACTCTCTTGTCACGGACTAATGGGCAACGCCAATACCACTACTCGCACAATCAGTGTTGACCATTCCAATCAGCAAAGGCGATTTGCTCCCATCAACCAGCCAATATCAACGATGAGCAGAGAATCCCTTTTAGTTGCTTAACAAGAACTCTTCGACTTTGCTGTTCACACATAACGCGAGCGGGGAGAGCGTTCGTGGGTGACGATTCAACCCACGAAAACTCTTTCATCGTTTTATGCCGCGGTTGGCGGTTCGACAGGCAAAGTAGTGTTAGTCATTTTCGCGATCAATCCACTGACTCGCTGACGCATCTGACGACGATCAACAATCATATCGATCGCCCCATGCTCTAACAAAAACTCACTGCATTGGAAGTTTTCGGGTAGTTGTTCACGCACGGTCTGCTCGATGACCCGACGACCAGCAAAACCAATGATAGCTTTAGGCTCACCAATATTGATATCCCCAAGCATCGCTATGCTGGCAGAGACACCACCAAATGTTTGATCAGTGAGCACCGAAACATAGGGTAACCCATGGCTCGACAGTCGGTTAAGCGCTGCGCTGGTCTTAGACATCTGCATTAGCGACATCAATGATTCTTGCATCCGCGCGCCGCCACATGCCGAAAAACACACTAAGCCGCAATTGGCATCAATTGCGGCTTCTACTGCTTTGACAAATCGAGCACCAACCACTGCCCCCATAGACCCTGCCATAAATGAAAACTCAAAAGCGCACGCAACCACAGGCATCCCAAACAATGCACCTTTGATGACCACTAGGGCATCCGTTTCACCCGTAGTTTTCTGTGCCTGAGCGATACGATCTTTGTAGTGTCTCAAGTCCTTGAAGTTCAAAAAGTCTTGCGGTTCCAAGTCTTGCGCGAGCTCCACTCGAGGTTCTTTGTCTAAAAAGCTGTCCAAGCGACACCGCGCTTTGATTCTCATGTGATGATCACACTTAGGACACACACTCAAATTTTCTTGCAACGCTGGTCGGTAGAGAATTTGGTCACAAGAGGAGCATTTAGTCCAGACGCCCTCTGGAATTAATGTTCGACGAGTACTAATTTTGTTTTTTCTATCAAAGAGGTTTTCTAACCAACCCATGGGAACCTTTTTCCAATAACTCATAAATCAACCATTGTATAAGCCAATTATTGATAATAAAGTGGGCTTTATTGGTTTAATAATCCAACATTATGGGATTAATAGTGCTAGATAAAATCGACCAACAATGGCTCAACAGCTTTCACTGCGTTTACGAAAACAACAGTTTCAAACGGGCGGCTGAATTGCTAGGGTTGCCTTCTTCCAACATCAGTCGCCACATCGCTTTACTGGAAGAGTGCTTAGACACTCGGTTGTTTCATAGAACAACACGGCGTGTCAGTCCAACAGACGCAGGGGAACACCTTTATATGCGAACCCAGCCTCTTTTGAACAAACTCAATGACGCACTTGAAGAAGTGACTCAATATTCTCAGCAAGTGCAAGGGCAACTAAAAGTGCTCATGCCCGATTCGCCCGCATTGTCTGAGGCCGTTGTCTCATTCTGCCATCAACACCCCTCCATTTCTTTGTGCTGCGACACCAGCATAAGCCCCAAAGATGACCCTCTGGATGGCTTCGATATTGTCATCAGTTTTCAACGCGGAAAGCTGACAGACTGCAACTGGGTGGCAAAAGAAATCATCCGGTGGAAAAGTGTCGTGGTGGCTTCTCCGGCATGGCTTGAACGATACCCAGCGCCGTTTCATACCACCGACTTAAGCCGCGTACCCTGCATCACGACCTATACTGCGTTAAATGGTAGCCCTTGGGTATTTGATAATGCCACCGGTGAATTAATCACGCAGAAAGTGCACTCGACGTTCAAGGTCAATAGCGGCCACCTCGCCAAAACAGGCGCTCTTGCAGGACTGGGAGCTTCCTTACTACCCATCGAGTTCTGCCAGCAGGAATTAAACGCAGGTACTTTGGTTAAAATAGACATGGAGTACCCTCCAGCGGATTTGGTGCTATACGCCTTTTATGCCTCACGAAAGCATCTCGCGAAGAAAATACCCATATTTATTAAACATTTACAAAGTCAGTCTACGGTTCACAAACAGCTTTAGTCTGTACAAGATACCAAAGGGGCGTTTCAGAAATGATCAAAGAAAAGGTTAAGTGGAAGAGAATCAACGAAATAGGCGCCCTTAATAGGACGCCGCAAGTTAACTCACAAAATCGTCACGCCATGTGCGGGAACCCACATAAAAGTATGAAACTCATACGTCACGATCACATCGTGTAGATCATCAGGTCGACTAGCGTCGAGTCCCGATACGGGTCCAAGGTTGACCGTCCAGCACGCATGAGTCGGATCAGTAATGGGTTGGCCAGCAAAATCAAAGTTGGTGACCTGATCCCCTCCATCTTTCTGTGACCAGTGGATAACGCGACGCTCATAGTCCACCAAATCAGCACGGACCCAGTGATAATCCCCACCCCACTGTGCTTGAGGATCACCCTGGAATCCAGACTCCGGTGGCGAAAATACTAACGCGACAAAATGCCCATCCACTCCTTGTCGATACTTAGGGTCGTCGAATAAATCGTCAAGAGTTTGATGTGGCAAAGCTACTAAACCATCAAGTTCCGCGTTGCGCGTAACAATATCTGCCGTCATCGCCGTGGACCATGGCGTCGAACCTGCACTAGCGCGCCCCGGTTGTGGAAATGAATTCGAGGCAATGTTGGTTCCGTAGGCATAGCAATTGTTATTGGGTTGGTTCTTATACGACATGAAATTGCCATCACAATTACGCGCAGGATCGTACGCAGTAGAACGGCCAAATACTGTCGGGCCATATTGAGCAACAGGCCCCCACTCTGGGTTAGGCGGCATAATGGTAGTCGGTGCAACAATGCGCCCTTGTGTCAGCAGCAAAGAACCGTGGTAAGGACAATTGGGTGTGATGCGTCCGCTGTACTTGATTCGTGTCATGGGTGACTCCTTTCAGAAGGATAAAGTTGCACGGACACCTGTTGGTCCGCATAGTTATAAACGGTCAGTTTGATTTCTGTCAGTTGCTGAGTGGACGAGGAGTTGCTCAGCTCTAACCAAGAGGCTGCGCCGCTGGAATGGCCAGTCTGGCTGGCCCACAAGGGGACCTGATCTCGACTGTAAAACACCAGGTTGCCGTCATTTTGCATCGTCAAAGTACCAGGCAACGCTTCTGTCGGTAGAGGTTCTGGTAATTGCCACAGGAGTTCGTTGTCACTGTTGCGAACCAGGCGAGGTCCATGATTAGGATCATTGTACAAACTAGCCATGCCATCAAACGTCATCAGGTGTTCCCCGGGTAGCAGACTCGGATTAACTCGGCTGTCGAGGCGGTTTGTGTTTTGCATTTCTCCCGCCCAATTGGTCTGAAACAGACGATTGACAGTCCCTTCAGGCCAGCCATGCAGTTTCTCCAACGCCAACAGCACGGTTAACTTGACCAAGCCAGCCATCGGCGTCATATCTGCAGATGAAACAACCCCGACCTGAGGCAACCAAGCTCCGGCTGCATAAGCACTGTTATTGACAGTTCCAGCAATCACCTGACTGGCGTCGACGAGTATTACACCTTGTTGATGCGCATCAGCTAAGGCCTGATATATCGCCCCTTTGGATGGTTCATCTGGACAACCTGAGGGAAAGTTCCCTTCACCATAGGATTCGAGAATGATTCCTTTCGATCCCGCCGAGACTAACGCGTCAACAATTTGAGCCAAAAAAGCTTGAGGTGGAGCGATTCGATAAGGCGCGGGGAACGCATTAAGCTGGCTCACTAAGCTGGTGTTCATCTGCACACTTAGATCATTAATTTGCGCACGTAGGCTATCGCGAACCGAAGGGTTGTCAAGACTTACAGCGTGATTGACAGGGCCTGGCAAACACCGTTGATTCTCAATGGTAAAGGCCACCCCCGCTTCTGCCAAGTACGGATAATTGGGCGATTCAAAGGCATTAAACTCACTGGCGTTTGTTTTGAGTACTCGGTTACCACGATACAGCCGATTTTGAAAATAAACCCCCACTTCTGCAATTCCCGTCCGCGCTGCTGCAATCGCACCGCACAAGTTCTGATATGCGTCGGTGTTGAAATTAAGCTGGCAAGGCATGCCATCAGTTTGATGAAACAGCGGCACTTGTGAACCAGTGACGATCACAGGCTTGCTCAATACCGCCACCCCGACACCTCGTTCGTTCAGGCCATTAAGTAAAAAGCTCAGCGCCGCGCCGGAAAAGTCCATACTGTCTGTTCCATGCAAGACCACAAACCCATCCATTTCCTCATAATGTGCCAAAATGGCTTCAGCCATAATGCACCAATCGCTCGGCTGCAGGTTAGTGCTGTCTAGCGTGTGAGTCGATGAACCTGGAAACGCGACATCGACCAAATAGTGGAGTTGGATCTCTGGAAATTCGGCCCGAATGACAGGATCGATCCATACATTGCAGGCTTGAGCAAAGGCCGACGCGCTCATTGGTGCAAGTGGTTCACCGACACAACTGATGGTGCCGCCAGTGTTAATGATACCAATATTCATACTTGCTCCTTATTGACCACGCATGCACTGGGTTCAACGATAATGTCTAATTTGGTCATAGTGGCGCCTCCTGAAAGGGCTGCAATGGCTGAATTCGAGGATTTCCATTGACCTGATATAGACACTTAGGTCGCCCCCGGTCAAGGGAGAACACGGCAGTGGCTTGAGTGAAAAATTCGCTGCCAATGAACTCAGTTTCTCGACAGATAGAGAGTTCGGTTTGACCATAGTATTGGTCAGACAACAACTGCTCGACTCCCGTCTGATTAGGCGAGAGCTGAAGCATCGATTCAGCTCGATTCAGACGTAAATAGGTGCTGTGATTGGCTGGATAATGGACGGAGTCAGGTTGCAATCGAAAGTGGTTGGTTGACACGAAAAAACCTTCGTCACGACAAATGGTACGCACAGGCCGCTGGTTGAAGGGGTTGGGCATGTATTCAATGAAAATTGCTACTTTTCGCGTGTGAGTATCGTCGGCCCAGCCAGTGATCAGTGCAATATCCGGCGCAGGAAACGGCGTGGCCCTCCCCATGGATAAATAAAACTGCGTCAGATGCATTGCAGCCTCGGTGGCATTGGTGTAGTCGCGTATTGTGGCTTCGTAGGCTTCAAAAAGTGCCTGTACTTCTCCTTGATTGGTGGAATAGTTAGCCGCAGTGGTAGTGTAAGAATCTGCGGCCACAAAGCTAACGCCTGCATCGTTTGATCCAGCCCAAATCCCTTCACTGCCATCGCGTGTCATGGCGATATAAGATTCCACTCCGTTTTGACCAGATCGCACTTTTGGTTGGTGAAAGTGCGTCACTGGAATGAGATCGCACTGTTTAAAGGTAACCAGTTGATTGCCGTCAAAAACGGCCCCTATGGTACACATGATGAGACTCCTTTCTTGGACGAGCTCTATCGAGCCTGACCCTGGGACCCAGGGCCTAACGTCAGAAGTCTAGTCAATAAACAGGGCGATCATTATGCATAAGATCACATATCAAAATGCACGTTTTGAAACATCAATCTGTCTTGAAAACCGCCGTTGTTGTTCCATTTAAGAACTCATTGACAAGAGGAAGAATCCCCTCACTGGCATGGTTTGATTGCTTATGGACAAGCCCGCGAGATCACACTGCAGTAGACTCCCCACTCACCGCTTTGAAGTGCTCAATGCCGTGCTCAAACTGGTCATCACTCAAATCGATCAGGCGTGGTATCTTGACACCGTTAGTCGTACGCAGATGCTCGCGGATAAAGCCTTGCAAGTGACCGTGCTGAAGGAAGAAAAACGGCGGACTCTGCGCGACTTGAACCTCTAGTGCACGCGTAACCGCATTACACCTAGCAGGCAGTGACTCGTGTGTATCTGGGGCGCTCTCCAACCAAAGTTCAATCACATTTTCTCCAGAGGTTGATTGATAACGCACCAGCAGCGCGTTCTGGAGGAAAGTCAGCCCCTCCAGCGTATTCAAAACAAACTCTGGGTAAAGGTTTTGCCCCCTAATTTTAAACTGTTGGTCAATACGACCAACGATCGCCCCAAGCCTCGGTGATGTTCGTCCACAAAGACAGGGGGCTCGGTAAAGACCACTAGCAATATCACCTGTCGCATACCGCACAGCCGCGAAACCGCGAGGTTGGGTCAGTGTCGTGACTACCACCTCGCCAGGCTCGCCTTCAGGAACTGGTAACCCTGTCTGAGGGTCAAGTAGTTCGACGTACAAATACTCATCGTGGATGTGGAAACCTTGATGCTGCTGACATTCGAAGCCGATTGACCCAATTTCGCTACAGCCGTACTCGTTGATGTAGGTCTCAAACTGCCACCAGGTTTGTACTTTATTCACCGTCGCGGTAGGTTGAAACAACGCATCAAACGTTGGGCATGCCGCAAAATAAGCTTTACGAGGCAGGGGAACACGCTTAGGGAAATCGGGGCCGAGTTCGGCAGCCATCTCCTCAAGAAACAAGGGGTTGCCTACGATAGCGTCAGGGCGATGGTAGTTGAGAATATCGACCACCCTCTGCACACGCTGAGGAGAACAACGAAAAACACTGATCCCAAGTTGCTTAGCAGCTTGGTTAATGAGTGGCCCCAACGTAAACATATCGTTGTTACTTAATGTCTGAAGCAGACGGTCTCCCGATTGTAAACCCAGTTCACGTAGCACCCGACTGATAGAGTCGACCCAGACCATTTCTTGCAACCGATGGACGGGCACATCAACGGGGCGTCCAGTCGTCCCTGATGAGCTAACGTAATCGACAGCATCATCACGGTTCATAATCTCTGTCCAATGATCACGCAAATGCGTTTTACGTACCACTGGCAAGTCCGACAAATGTGTCTCCTCCAAGCCCGTTGAGGTTTGTTGCCCCCAGTGCTTTCGGTAAAAAGAACGTTCAGAGGCATAAGAAATCGCACGCCGCATCTTGTCCGGACTCATTGTTCCACCTCGTGCATAATTGAAGAACGTTTACGAAACACTGATACAGCCGAATACATGTAAGCACGTTCCGCTTCGCTCAGTTTCGCACTGAGGGAATGATCTAAGCACAAATCTGCGGGCCAAGTAGTGGCCCCCTGCCCCATCATAGAGCGGTTCACTATCACAGCACCTCGCGGTAAGCTGTGCACCAATCGCTGCAAAAAAGGGCCAACGGCCTGTCTGGGCACGCACTCCATTGCGTTTGACAAAGCCAACTTGTTGAATTGACCTTGCTGCTCCGGCCGAACCACCCATTTGGTCAGATCTTCCGTGACGATGTTTAGTCGGTCTAAATTGGCCTTCACCTTGTCGTACACGCCTTCTTTTAGGTAGGCAGCTCCAGCAAGATCAGGTGGGTTGCGACCAAATAGGAGTTGCGTCATTAGCGGATTGTGTTTGAGCAAGGTGGTGTCAAACGCGCGAGCAATTTTGCGTCTAAGATGTACCGCAGGCGACTCATGTTTTTCCAGCGCTCGAGAAAACCCTTCACCATACACCCGACGCAGCGTTATGTTGTTGACACATAGAGCTAAAAATGTGCGCCAACGCTGAGTGTCGAAGTGTTGGCGATAAAACTCTCGCTGTTCCTCAAGGGTCTCTATTGCCATCAATGCGTCAAACAGATTGGGCCAATGAGTCACATAGTGCAGGATTCGTCCCGTCCAAACGCTGAGTCGATCAGTGCGACCGGCTTGATTGACCCCTTTGGCCACCAAATTGAGATGTTTATTCCAATAATCCTCAACATCTGGGCTGAGATTGGATTTCAGGGTTGACCATCCATCCAGACGGTCACTGCTTGACGCAGGTAAATCGCCCAAAAATTCGCGGCAGGCTTGCCGATCCCACTGGGTGATAGCCGCACACTTTAGTGCCAATAAGGCTGACTGACTAGCATTGATATCTATGGCGGTCACCTGCTGAGGTGCCTCGGCCAAAAACCGCAATGCCGAACAGCCTCCTGAAGTGATTGTCAGTACTCTGTCATGAGGACTTAGAGCCAAGGCTTGGAGGTCCACCGACACATCTTCTCTGACTTGACCGTATAGAAGTGGTAGTGTCGAAGTTTGGGAAGTCGATAGCGCATACAATCCCCCCATCAGTTCGCCTCCTTCGGAACAAGATCAGCCATAGACTTGGTACGTCGTCGAGCATGTTGCTTTAGCCCAAGCAAGGCCAGTGCGGCCAACACACTAGGCACGAGCAACACTTGAAAAATGTCCTGATAACCTAGGCCCCACTGAAGTAAACTCGCTCCCATCATGGCGCCAGCGATTCCCCCTGCTCTTCCCATGCCTAGCATCCAAGATACCCCAGTTGCTCGCGCTGACGTTGGGTAATGGAGCGCAGCAATGGACCCCATCGACGCTTGAGCACCATTCATCACAGTACCAGCCAGCAAAATAGCCAGTCCCAGCCAATAGATATCTGACAGGTAAGCAATAGAGAATAAAAATACACCAGTCATGAAGTAATTGAACGCAACGATATAATGCGGCGTGAGGCGATCCATTACCCAACCAGACACAAGCGTACCGGCAGCACCACCCAGAGGGAATAAGGCAGTGAGTAGCGCCGCTTGGCGTAGATCATAGCCTGCCTCTCCGATAAGGATTGGCATCCAACTGGTGACGACATAAAAAATCAGCAACCCCATGAAGTAGGCAAGCCAGAGCAGAAGTGTCGCCCCCAGTCGAGAACGCGCCACGATGACTCCAACAGGATTTCCGACTGACTGACGAGGAGCAGTATTCGCAATGCGATGCGGCCAAGCATGACCTAGTAATCGCTTTAGCGTTTTCGTGATGGCCTGATGAGCTTCCGGCTTTTGTAGCAAAAACAATACGCTCTCTGGTAGCCAGCGACAAAGAGGAATAAACAGCAACAGTGGCAGCGCTCCACCCAACAGAAATACGCTCTCCCAGCCCCAGTGAGGCACCATCCAAGAGGCCAGTACCCCGCTCATTGCAGCACCAAACGGGAAGCCACAAAAGACCGCATTGACCATGAAAGCCTTGTGTCGCTCAGGAGCAAACTCAGACACTATAGTCAAGGCGTTCGACATGGCTGCACCTATCCCCAGTCCAGTACCAAATCGCCACCAAGCAAGCTCAGCAACAGAAGTTGCTTGAGTGGTTGCTAAACAACACAAACCAAAAATTAGCACCGAGACCAGAATGATTGGCTTCCGGCCAAGACGATCAGACAAAGGTCCAGACGCTAAGGCTCCCAGTGCAAGCCCAACTAACGCAGCGCTCATGGCCAGCCCCAGGTCCGATTTTTCAATCCCCCACTCTTGGAGGATCTGAGGGGCCACATACCCCATCAAGGCCGTATCAAAACCATCCAAAATCAGTATGGCTAAACACAAAAATAACACAGAGGCGTGGAAAGCATTCCACTTCGCGGTTCTAACCGCGTGAAAAATTTGAGTTGAAGCGGTTTCGCTCATAACAACACTCATGATCCTAAGTTAAGCGGGGTGATGAGGTCACCCCTATTTATCACTGGACGTCCAGTTCAAATTGACGACGGGCACGACGGGAATCGTCATGGTCGTAAGGCGGCACCTTAAACGTTTGCAATTCACTACTGTCAATAGGCTTAAACGCGGCAATTGGCTGGCAGCCAGCTATCGTGACACGCTCCATATGACGATGATTTGGGTAATAATCATGCACCGCTGCGTGCTGCACTGATCGGTTGTCCCAAAGGACTAACATGTTCGGCTGCCAACGATGGCGATACTGATACTCCAGTACTGACGTAACTTGAAACAGTTGTGCCAGTAGAACATCACTATCTCGTTGACTCATGCCTTGGATTGCTCGAGTGTAGCTTTGATTGATGAACAACGCGCGTTTACCTGTCGTCGGATGGACAGTGACAATAGGGTGCGCAATCGGTGGGTATTCAGCTTCTTTTTGGCGCAGCATTGCTTGGCCCGAAGGCGTATTGGGGAACAGGAACTTATACGGCGAAAAATCGTGGATCGCTGATAATCCCTGAACATACGTCTGCATCTTGGTCGACAAAAAATCGTAGGCGGTGGTCATACTACTGAAGCAAGTGTCGCCTCCTATCTCGGGCACCACGCGAGCATAGAGCATGGTCGCTTTGGGTGGGGCAGCTTTGTAAGACTCATCCGAGTGCCAGCGATCGGTCAAGACAGGCGGGTTACCATCTTTATAATCAAACACAATCAGCTCTGGGTGCTGTTCACTGTTTTCAGCAAAAGGATGCACTGTCAATTGACCAAAATAGCGTCCTACCCGAAGAATATCTTCGGAAGACAACGTCTGATTGGGGAATACCAAAACTTGGTGCTCGGCAAGCGCGTCTTCCAGTTGTTGGATCACATCCGTTGATAACGGTTCATGCATAGAAATACCGCTGATCTGAGCGCCAAAAAATGGGCTGAGTTTAGTCAACGAGAAATTAGGGGTACTGCTCATGTTAGACTCCTTTGGCCATCTCAGGCGATGGGTAAGACGAGGACGAAGTAACGCGACGTGTGGCGCAGACGAATAACAACACGCAACACATCATCATGGGTAAAAACGCGCTGGCAGGCCGTTGCGTTGCGTCCCACCAGACACCACTGACCACAGGCGTGATGACCGCGCAGGTGTAACCAACGGTCAGCATCAATGAAGACACGCGATGCACTTCTTCTTTTGGACTCACTGCACTAGGCAGGCCGAGCATCAGGATCAGCACTATCGCGGAGAAAAAGCCTATCACGGCTGATGCAGCAATCACCGCACTCAATGGCATGATCACCAACAACAGTAGCGCCGCCAACAGCCCAAGTGCAGAGACTAAATAGGGCCAGCGAGCACGTGCCACTGAAGGTTTGGCCAACAAAAGCAGTAAAGAAGCTGGTATTTGACCCAGATTCAATGCGATTAAGGCGCTAGCGATTTGCGACGCCAAGCCAATTTCGTCCAAATACCTTGGTAAGAAGAAATTGGTAGCGAAATAGATTGCACAGACACAGCCCATCATGAGACCTAACTTCCATACCTCGCCTCGTCGGAAATCCGGCCACCAAATGTTTCGTTTTCCATTACGTTGTGCAGCTTGGCTTCCATCTGGTGCACCCAAGTAAAAAACAAACGCAATCATCCATGCGACAGCGCCCCAAGCCATATAGGCCTCTCGCCAACTGCCAAGCCAAGGTACCAAAACAGTGTTAGTTAGCGCGACCGGGAACACTTCCCCACCCAACAGCAGTCCATTGACGTAGATAGCCGTAGCAAACACAACATGTTTGGGATACCAATGGGCTACAATAGTTGGCAGCGCAGGTTGCATCAAGGCAACGCCGAGACCAGTCAGAGCGGTGGCCAGATACAAGAAGGTTGCGCTGTCTGCTTCCCCTCGGAGGGCAGAACCTAGTCCAGTGATGAGCAATCCAACCACCACTGTTTTGACAGCGCCCGTTTTGGTGATCAGCAGAGCACCGAGCATTGCAGCCGCGGCGAATAGCACTGGCGGGATCCCTGAAATCATGCCAACCTGAGTTTCACTTAACCCTAACGTCGCATGGATGTCCGAGATCACGGGTGGTGTAGCTAAGATCGTCAATCGGGTACCTGCTCCGGCCAACCAGAGCAAGAATAGACCTAACCAACCCCTACCCCACTGGGAAATCGGGCCACTATGCGACGGGCTCATGAGACACTCCTTCTGAAGAACGGGGCGCGATGGCGATCGCTTCGCGCTCAACAAACTGTGCCACTTGCTCTTCCGTGAATCCTAACGTTTGGGTGAGCAAATCATAAGTGTGCTCACCATGACCGGGCGCAACAGCTCGCACGGCTGCGCCATCCGGATGGGCACTCATTTGCATTGGTTGGC
Source organism: Vibrio sp. T11.5 (assembly GCF_027587155.1). Taxonomy (NCBI): domain Bacteria; kingdom Pseudomonadati; phylum Pseudomonadota; class Gammaproteobacteria; order Vibrionales; family Vibrionaceae; genus Vibrio; species Vibrio sp. T11.5. The sequence continues at coordinate 33,831 of NZ_JAPPTP010000022.1, read as the reverse complement.
CCAGTAAGACATAGGATCCCCACTGAGGATGTGTCATAGGGTGGACCATGTTGAGTTCACGCATTTGTGGTTGATTCATGGCTTCCTCTACGCTGAGTACGGGGCCAGATGGGATCCCACGGGCGTTGAGTTTTTCAATAAGCGAAGCACTTTCCCACTGACGTGTCGCCGCATTGATGACCGCCATCAGCCCATGACGATATTGGTGACGGGCTCTCACATCCCGATACTCGGGTTGCTGATCCAGTGGTCCCAATGACAACACCTCACACAACACATGGAACTTATCGTCTTCTGCGGCCGCTAGGGTGATCGTTCCATCCTGAGTATGTACTACGCCCGTCGGCATCAATGTTGGGTGGTCGTTGCCCACACGTTCAGGTTCCTGTCCATCATGGAGCCAACGCGCAACCTGAAAATCCATCATAGCCAAGGTGGATTCAAGTAGTGACGTCGTGACCCACTGACCCTGTTGAGTGCGTTGCCGCTCATACAAGGCCATCAAGACGACGATCGCCAAATTCATACCGGCACTGACGTCCGCCATCGCAACCCCAGTTCGTAGCGGCCCTGACGTATCAGTTCCCGTCACTGACATCAGCCCTGACATACCTTGAATGATTTGGTCAACGGCTGGGCGTGTCGCCAGAGGTCCTTGCTGGCCGAAGCCACTGATACTGCCACAGATGATGGTTGGGTTCAGAGCCTTAAGCGAGGCATAGTCCACTCCAAGACGAAACTTCACTTCAGGACGGAAGTTTTCCAAAACAATATCCGCCTTGGCGACCAAACGCTTGAGGATCGCCTGACCATCGGAAGATTTAAGGTCGACCGATAGGCTCCGCTTGTTACGGTGTAAGTTTTGATAGTCGAAGCCCTCTCTCGGCCCCCCCATGCTGTCACCTAGGTCGGTCGGTTCTTCGATTTTGATCACTGTAGCACCCCAGTCAGCAAGCAGACGCGAAGTAACAGGGCCAGCGCGATGGCGCGTGAGATCAATGACCGTCAGATCAGCCATTGGTAATGCGTTCATAATACGTATCCTTTTCCAATCCTCTATAAGGGGTAGACCAACGAATCGGTGATGACATCTGGTTCGCAAATCACCAACCGCTCCGTGAACCTAGCGTCTTGATCGTCCAAACGCAGCTTGTCATGTGTCGTTACCGTGACCAACAGGCGTGCTTCATCGTGATTGAGGCTCTCATGCACGGATAAGCTAGTGTCAACCGAGACCCACATTACACCACCTTCACGTCGGATGTCCGTGATGTGAATGTAGGACAGAGCGTGCTGTTGGCGGCGTTGACGAAAATAAATTGAGCTCAGTAGAGCACAAGCACGGTCATGAGCCATGCCCTGATTGTCGCAACGAACAAAACACAGGGGCCAACCCCGCTGAAGATTTTCCCGTGACGTGATGCGATAAGAAACGTTAGGGTCAAGCATGTCGACCCACTCCATTAAATGCTGCTGCTCTAAGGCCCGGTGGTACTGGGCATAAAACGCGTTCACACGTTGCTGTACTATCGGTTCAATAGATTTAAGATCCACACGCTATCCCTTTTTGGTAATACCGATAGAAGGCACGGATCGCCGACTCGGTCATCATATGCGGCTCACTGGACTCTCCCTGACTCGCCTCCAAAACGATATTTGAATCTGGACTAGCATGAGCTCCAGCTTGCGTGACCGCCAAGATCTCATTGTCGTCAATAGTCACTAATCCGGCAGGCCCCAGCAGATTGGCTTGACGTAATCGCCGCTCGGTCAAGGCCTGAGGCTCGTCAGCATAACCGAAGAAGGTCCACTCTTTGATACATGCATCAGGGCCGTCTGGGATCACATGACGCATCGCCAAACAATTGAGTTGCTGGAGTAAAATAAGGTTAGGGAAAATTGTCATGATCGCCCCCGTACCATGCTCAAACTCTCGTTCGTGGTCAATAAGTTCCGGAGCCTTCAATCGAACACTCGGAGCGGCCTTTGACTGTTCTTGAGCTTTGAAAGATGCCGTACTAACCAGCACACTATGGGCACCACTCTCACAAACTTCGACATGGGTTTCCTGATCGGATCGCCAAATACCGAAATTCTTAAAAAAAGAGTGCAATAATGCCGCATGAAACGGGTCCTTTACATTCTCTACCTGTAGTTTCCAGTTACAGTTAACTCGATGACGCATTTTGCCCAGTACTTTGAGAGGGCGGCCACTACACACTCGGTCAAAATAAGCCAGCATATTTGGGTCCAAGTAGCGTTCGAAATCGGGCAATGAAAACGAATGACTGGCGAAGATCACGCCATGGCGCACCGTCACATTGAGCCGAGTCATACCATGCTCATGAGGATCAAAGGTGTCGGCCATCCCACCTCGACCATTGATACCATTCTTAAAAGGTATGCCTCTTAGCTCTCCCTTGAGATTGAAGGCCCACTCGTGATATGGACATACGAACACCTTGGTATTGCCGTGAGCGTTATGACACATCTTAGCCCCGCGATGAGGACATCGATTAATCAAAACCTGGATAGTGTCCTCGCGATCGCGAACCACTATCACCGGCGTATCACCAACAAAAGTTTGCCGATAGTCCCCAACATTGGGTAACTCAGCTTCCAGTCCGACATAGTTCCACGTGTCACCTTGGAATAGGCACCTTTGTTCTTGTTGATATTGCTCGGCGCTAGTATAGACGTAAGAGGGCACCCGTCGGGTGCCTTCCTTAGGCCAAGGTTTCATTGTGACGCTCCTGAGACGGCTGGGCTTCTTGGCGCGCGTTATTGGCGTAAACCGTCAAATCGGCGATGCGTGACATCACTGTCATTAGCATTGCCCAGCCTTTGTTCTGGATGTCAAACAGAGCTTGTCCATCATCGACGTCGACTGTTTCGATGAACTCATACCCCATACGAACATGTTCATCATCCAATACGCTGTGCAGATCGAAATGAGCGTGGGTCGACGAATCAGCGAGAGCGGGCTTAACATGTTGATAAAAGAACACAGCCGATGCCTCAACTACCAAGTGAACCAAGACCACTTTTTCCAGTTCACTCGCGGTATGCATCTGACTGACAAACCAGTTACTGGCGGCTTCCAACACTGGATCAAAGACTTCGGCAAAGTCGTCACGGTTAGCTTTCAATTGGCGATTGTGACCCAGTTCATCTTCCAAATGTGACATCGTCATGTGCTCAAAGGTTTTTTCCGTCATCGTCGAAGCACGGGCCAGAACCATTCGCTGAAAGTGATCAGACCAAACTTGAAAGCAGTCAAGGAACTTAGCTTTGGTTTGAGGGTGATCAAGCAGCCCTCGATTGACCAGCGCAAACAGCTTATGCTTGTCAAAACGTTCCATGTAAGCTTCGTTGCGTGTAATCAACTGTGCGCCAACAGTCCCAGACAAAAATTTTTCGACTTGCTCAGGCAAAAATGTCGCCCAAGGGTCGGAGTAATCTTCATACAAACCGCGGCTATCAAACTGTAAGGATAAACCCCAGAACCCATTCGGCTCAGCTCCTTTAAATCCGTGCAAGCGTCCCGGTGGCACCAGTAAGGCATCGCCAGCCGCCATGTCAGCTTCAACATCGCCAGTTGTTCTCGCACCGCCTTCACACATCAAGATCATCGATTCGACCGGATGAATGTGGGGTTCAAGCTCTTCGCCCGCTTCTAGGCGTACCCAAGCCATGGAGACTCGGTTGTCATCCGGCAAGAAATCGAGCAAATGGGGTTGCTTCATAAAATCTTTGACATGTCCTAACCAATGCTCGATGCCGTCTACTTCAATGGTACGAATCGAAGGAATATCGTCGCGCTTGACCAGGGTTACTTCCGTGAGTTTTTTCATAATGGCTTCTTAGTTTTTATTGGGTTGATGAAGAAAATAATTCTCCACATATACACACTGTTGATATGCAACATCATTAACAGGTGGGCAAGCTTATTGATCCGGTTAAATGAAAACAACAATTTATTTATCAGTCATTTAGATCTGTGAAGATCATTATATAAATTTACAAAATTTACATTTTGTTTCATTTTGTTGCATTTAGTTTCTTTTTTGACACACCATTTCAGCACCCTAGTCACTCCCCTGAAAGATAGGTAGAGTGGGATCAACGTAACCTTATCCAGACAACACTCGCGAGTATTTGCGTTCGAATGCGCAATCAAATCCGTCTTCGTAGACAATCAGATGTTTGCAGTCCTCTATTTGACCGATGCTCGTCATTACCTGCCTCTGACAGACAAGCTTTATCGCTTCTTATTGTTGACACTTGAGGACGATGGTTTGGCGCGTATTCACGGCCCTAATGCACATTTTAGGATCCAAACGTACACACAAATACTGGCTTTCTATGTCATATCGCTGGAGGAGCTCACAGCACTCCCAGCTTCATAAAAAACACAAACTCTTTTAATTCAGAAATTTAAAGTGAGGGAATTGCTTTGTTTGTGGCAATTTAAGACAAGTTCATTACACCACCTGCCCGGTAAGATAATTGCAGTGACGATGAACGAAGCGCAAGCCGCCTCCCCTCCTTATGCTTTTTGACACAGAGTGACCCTATGTCACTGAAATAGGGGCTCCATGCCATAGAGGAATATTAAACGCCCACCGGACAAGAAGAAGGCGCACGCCTTGACAATCTGACCCTGTCACTCAAGTGCTTTCTCATTCGGAGCAAGTGGCTGGATACGCACGGCAAACGGCGTCTTAAACAGCAAACACAGTCCTTACTGCGCGAAGAAACCCGCTTTTGTCAGCTCACCCATAACTAAGCCGCAGAAGCGGTTATCGACACTTTGCCTGGTTTGTTGACCCTCAAAGCTAGAGAGTTTCTAGAGCATCACGATGGAAGGCCATCTGGCCAAAATCAGTCTGGCTGGACCCAAAGTTTGGAGAAATCACACCAACCTATCGAGTTAATTTCGACCCCTTGTACCCGAGAAGGTACCGTCAGTGTAAGATCTTCTGATTGGAAAATAATCAAGACGTTCTGCTCATTCAAACGCTGAAGCAAGTGGTCCAATTGCCTAGCTTGGTCGGCCCGAGATGACGAACGTCGCACTTGAGATAATGTTGAAGATAAGTCGGCATATTGAGACAACGACAGTGTCGATTGCCAGTAAGGATAGAGTTTAAAAAAAGCCAGTAAGCTTGTGATACGATCACCTTCTCTTCGTATACCTCCAATGGTCATATCCTGCTTGGGCTGTGTGTGTCCATACGCCACTTCTCGCCCGTGAGGCACATGACCCATTTGAGGCCCGACTCCAATCATCCTGCGGGCAAACGATCGATTCTCATTGTTGTTCTCATAAGTGAACAACACGGGAAAAGGCCACATAAGGTTTGGTGGAGTATCGTGTTGAAATAATGCAGAAAGCGCCTCTTTTAGCGACCTACTTTGCAACTCAGCGTGGTTGAACAACATGAAGAAGTCACCAATCTCATTGGTCGAGACGGTATACGTGTCTTCTTCACCATCAAGAAAGAAAAAGTTCTCTGCACACTTTTTATTCGCGCCCCACTCTGGGTGGATCCACATTTCGATCTTTTCCACACGAGCACAAGTTCCACTATAGATCGGGTGCCTCACCAAACGCAGAAGCTTGTCGGAGTGGACACTTACTTTAAATGGGCCCGAACCAATAGCTTGAAACTGCTCTTTGGGCTGTGACAACTGTTGTCGGGACAAAATGGACGCTTCTGAACGACTCAGCAAAAACGGTAAATGAGGATCGGGTGAGTCTAAAATAATGACTACACTATATTGGGATGTCGGCGTTACCTGCACGACATGATCATACAACCTTCGCCAATAAGGTAAACATACCAACCCTTGCAAGCTATCCGCCACATCATGAGCAGTTACGTGAGTGTGATCGTGAAAGGTCGCAGAGGAACAAAGGTAAAAAGTCCATCTTGTGGCATCTTGCTCACTCTTCCACGCGTGGGCCAGATTGCCCACCACTTTTTCGCCTTCAACGTTGACCAAAGTTTGAAACACTTCATGGATCAGGTGGCGCTCCGTTCGCTCGGTGGCATGATGCGGATGAAGCCACTCTATTTTTCGGTGAAATGGCGCATACACAGCGGCCTCGTTTTGTCGGGAAGTGCACTCCAAATAGCGTTTGAGTTCGCTTGCCACGTCACGCCTATTAAACCCCAATAATTGATGAGCCTGTTGATACCGCTCCTCCTGTATCGCCTGCTCGACTTGTTGATAGCAAGCTTCCATCGGCTCTAACAAACAATGTAGCTCCCCTTTATGCCCTCGCCCCCGAATCGGGGACCAAGTTAGCCACTGGCAATCTGTCATTTGTTTGAGGAGAGTACGGGCATGACGATCACTACATTTAAACGCTTCGGCTATGTATTCGATGGTCGTCTTCGTCTGCCCAGGTCCCATCTTTTGAAACAGGTATTCGTAACGTTCAAGTTTGCGTTTGTTCATCAATGACCTTTGGTGCAGTTAGAGTTTCCCCCGGCAAGCGGAGTCGCCATGGAGTTCGGCTCGACATTCTGCCAAAACTGGTCAGTTTGAAAAAGTTCATTAAGTCGATGAACTCTCTGGGCGGGCGTCAGATAAAAGAGCCTAGCCCACAATCCAGTGGTTTTTTCTTCTTTATAGGTCGATTGGATAAAATGTGCCAAGTAGTCATGAAGAGTCATTCTGCTGTGTCCTTGAATAAACGATGAGCCGAGAATAAACCATATTTAGCGAGCTAAAATCGGAACAAAGGGCTGGTCTATTCCGGTTTTACGCGACGTCAGCAATAAAGGCTGATGTTCGACATTTCCTCAGTTAGTTTTGCACAGGCTGATTAGGTTATACTAGCGTGTCAGAACAATAGGCGACCGACAACTGGTTCGTTATATACCGACCGGGTACCTCGACAGTGAAGTTAACTCATTTCAAACATCAAATCCGCCGTGGACCGGACTACCGACATGGCGAACCTGCAACGTTTCAGGACATCCAACACACCTTTGAGATGGGCAACCTACGGGTTGGCCGTTGGGTGACACAAGAAGAAAAAGCGCTTGCGGCCAATCTTATCTACGACTCTCTGGCGGACTTGGCCTATCTACTCGCCCTTCCACCACATGCCATTGGCCTGCGCGGTACGTTGAACTTCGCCTTTGGCACTGGCGGACGTCAGGGCGTACAAGCCCACTACGATCCTTACCGACGTGAGCTTGCCTTAGCCAAGAATGCCGGCGCGGGCGCGTTAGCGCATGAATTTTGGCACGCCTTCGACCATTATATTGCGGACAAGGCTTTTGACATTGATACATCAAAGTCGCACCCGAAGTTTGCCAGTGACTGTTGGCTCGAAGACCAACCTCCGATCGCACACCCCCTCAATGACAGACTGATGGCTCTGTTCTCCGTCACCATGCTGAGTGAAGACACCCTCGACAAACACGACTATGTCACACGAAGTGTTCACGCTGATCGCGCATTAGCCCAGCGGTATTTTTCTGCGCCTACTGAGATGATGGCCCGTGCGTTTGAGTCGGCGATTGAATCGTGTGCTGAAATTAACAATGCCTACCTTGTGGCTGGAACCACCAACAAGGATGTGCTGCCCGTGTATCCTGACTTCAGACATCGGCAGACTATCTATCAGGGATTACAAGCCTATTTTACGCAACTCGGAGGGGCGCTCAGCCGCTGACCATATTGCGCTGAGAGTATAAACGTCTCAGTGAGGCGCCAGCAAAAAGTGATGGGATTGGTTTAACCATCTGATTTGCCCGCTATTGTGGGTTTGGTGCTTAAAACCGGTAGTAAGCCAATACGTTACTGAGCAAAAACAAGACTTCTATCACCACAGTATTTTGAGACATATCCAGCTAATCGTGACGACACCAAACTGTGACCAATCTGGCGATTTTAGTGAGATCGGGGATACTTCTCTTCTGCGCAGTTATTGATCGCGCGCGCCCATCTCTCTCACATAAAGTGAACCCGATCAGGGCACATTGGGGGCCCCTCTCGCCTTTCGTGATTAACGCTTAAATTATGAACACAAAACATACGAATTGATTATTAATCATGCAAAATAGGAAACATGTTGAACACAAAGACACGCCCCCTGTCTCTTAAGTTCATAACCTCTGCAACCATAACAAACCCTGTGCCAGCGCGTTTCGGCGAAGTGGCCTGAGGATAATATGCAGCGTGTTCGACAGCCTATATCCAATAACTTTATGAATGAGAGAACTATGAAAAAAACAACCTTTATTGCACTGGCTGTGAGCTCAGGTCTTGCTCTCAGCACAGTGACCCATGCTGCCACCCCAAAAACTGCTTTTGTTCACCTGTTCGAATGGGGCTGGGAAGACATCGCCAAAGAATGTGAAACCTTTCTTGGGCCAAAAGGGTTCGCGGCGGTGCAAGTGTCACCACCAAACACAACGCTATCAGGCAACCAATGGTGGACACGTTATCAGCCAGTCAGTTATGCGTTCAACAGCCGAAGCGGCGATCGTGCCCAGTTTCAAAGCATGGTTCAGCGTTGCAAAGCGGCTGGGGTCGATATCTATCTGGATGCCGTGATTAACCATATGGCGGCTTGGAACCGCTCGTTTCCGGATGTACCCTACAGCAGTAACGACTTCCATACTTGTACCAGTAGCGATATCGACTATAGCAACCGCTGGCAAGTGCAAAACTGTGACCTGGTCGGTCTCAATGATTTGAAAACGGAGTCGGAGTATGTCCGCCAAAAGATAGCCGACTACATGAATGACGCTATTAGCATGGGAGTCACGGGTTTTCGTATTGATGCGGCCAAACATATCCCTGCCAGCGATATTGAGGCAATAAAGAACAAGCTCAACGGCAATCCCTATTTATTTCAAGAAGTTATTGGAGCCGCCTCAGAGCCAGTTAAACCATCCGAGTACGCGCACATTGGTCAGGTGACCGAATTTGATTTCGCACGACGCGTTGGGCCAGCATTTAGAAATAGCAACATCGCGAGCCTCCGTCATATCGGACAACAGCTCGAGCTATCAAGTGATACTGCCGTCACCTTCGTGACCAACCATGATGAAGAAAGACACAACCCTAATGGTCCAATCTGGCATGGCGTATCAGGCAATGGGTATTACTTAGCCAATATCTTCACACTGGCTTACCCTTATGGTTATCCTAAAGTGATGTCGGGCTACTTCTTTGGAGGAGATTTTGATGCAGGCCCACCAAGTCAGGGGGTTCATACCGGTGATGCTTGTGGTTTCAACGGCGGAAGTTGGGTCTGTGAACACCAATGGCGAGGTATCGCCAACATGGTCGCATTTCGAAACCACACAGCGGCAGAATGGAAAGTGACCGATTGGTGGCAAAACGGCAACGACCAGATTGCCTTTGGGCGTGGAGGCCTTGGCTACGTGGTGATCAACAAACGCCATGATAGCCCTCTGTCTCAACGTTTGTACACTGGCCTCCCTGACAATGTCTACTGCAACATCATTGATGCAGACTACAACCAACAGACTGGACAATGTTTAGGTGCACCAGATGCGAAAGGGCCAACAACGATAACCGTCAGCGGTGGCTATGCAGACTTCTCAGTTGCTGGCGATCACGCTGCCGCTCTTCATGTAGGCGCAGTGGTAGGAAATACCTGTACAGACTGTGATCCGGACACAGACCCCGATCCCGTCACTGAACAGGAGATCTGTTTTGATAACGCCCAACACTTTGCTTCGCCAACGCTTTACTATTGGAATGTCAGCGCAGACTCGACTATCGACAACGCAACATGGCCAGGAGTAGTGATGCAGCGTAAAAACGGCGTGTATTGCCACGACTTCGGTCAACCCATCAGTCGTGCTCAGGTTATCTTTAGTGATCAGGGGGCGCAACAAACGGACGATCTGACAGCATCTCAAGGAGCATTTTGCTATGCCTCCGGCAACTGGGTACCGCTCAGTCAGTGTAGCCAAGCTGGCAATGATGTGTGGTATTTTCGTGGCACTCCCAACCAATGGGGCCTCACTCAATTAAGCTACGATGCCGCCACCCAGAAGTATGTCACGACCCAGTCATTCAGTGGAGAGGAGAGTCCGGCCCGTTTTAAAATTGATAACGGTAGTTGGACAGACGCATACCCTAGCACTGATTACCTTGTCAGCGATCACACCTCCTACCGGATTTCATTCGATAGCGACACCAAAGTGATCACCGTCACCGAGCAGAACTGATCCACAACTGGGCTTCCGTTTACCAACAAACGGAAGCCTTTGTTGGTGATATGACAACTGGCCAGTTTCGAGTTTCACTGTTACTCACGAGTCAAATGACGCAGTCAAGCTGACGACATGTACCAATCTAACAGGTGCAATGGTACCCTATGCTTTCGTCATCACGCGGACAGCACTAACTTGCCATGAACACCAGAACCGTGATCCCTAATGTTCAACTCAAGCTTGAACAACCTTGTCAAGCCATTGAGATTTCCGGTCAGCAAGAAGGCCCATTTCTTGAGCCTCATCGCCACGACTACTGGGAACTAGTGTGGTGCCAAGAAAACCAAGGCACACAGAGTATCGATTTCATTGAGTATGATAATCGTCGCCACCGTTTCTTCACCATAGCACCGGGACAGGTACACTTCTCTGAATCTATGGGCAACAACGTCCGTTTGCTCGTGTTTGCATCGGGTTTAATCGACAACCAATCGCGCGGCACTCACTTGATCGACCAAGTGTTTAGACCTCATAGTGGCCAGCCTCCTTATATTGATTGCCACGAAGAAGCCCTTATCTATTTGTCGCCGTTGTTCCATATGTTGAAAGAAGAGTGTAAACGCGACCAAGAGTTAATTGATCTGGGGTTGATCAGTGCCCTTATCGAAGGTTTTTTACGCTATTTACTGCGCTACGCCAGTTTCAAAAACGAGCAAGGAAAACTTCGCGATCCGAGGATTAATCAATTATTCGCTCTCATCGAACAACACTATCGAACGGAGAAAAAGTGCGCATTTTATGCCGATAAAATGGCTCTTACTAGTAAACGTCTCAACGAGCTCCTCAAAGCTGAGCGAGGCAAAACTTTGACACAATTGATTCATGAGCGACTTATCCTTGAAGCTAACCGAGACTTGGCACATTCAACCAAGACCATCAAAACCATCGGCCTCGAATTGGGTTTTGAAGATCCAGCGTATTTTAGCCGCTTCTATCGTAAACAGAGGAAGGAGTCACCGGCCAAATTTAGACTAAGATGTTCAAATAATACAACATAAAAGGCGTATCGTCCCTTACCTGAATAAGAAGATGTACTGATAATACCCGTCCACGTATCCAACATTCTCGGGCACTTTGTACATTATGACCATTGATCTAAAAACGAACCCAGTTTCCACATCTTTCTATCAGTACCTCTGGCCAGCTCTCGCTGGCATGTTAATAAAGTCTCTGTTCATCATGGGCGATGCACTCGTGATCGGTATAGGGGTCGGAGCGGATGGATTGGGCGCGATCGCTCTCATAACCCCTCCTTTCGCACTGTTTACCGCCATTGCAATGATGGTTGGCATCGGTGGCGCAGCCAACATGTCGATCGAACAAGGCGCAGGTAAGACACAATCCCAGCAAATCTGGTTTAACCAATCCCTATTGCTCGTTATCTGGCTCTCTGGCATTGCTGTGATTGGCGCCATGATCTGGCTAGACGAACTGATTGCTCTCACTGGTGCATCGGGTCATATCGCGTACTTGGCCCATGAATATATGTCCGCCATGCTACCGTTTTTTGTGGTCTACTCACTGGCTTGGGTGTTATCGAGTTTTGTCCGCAATGATACTAACCCCAAGTTGGCGACCTACGCTTTGTCGCTTGGAGCCATCGTCAATTTGATTCTCGATTACCTGTTTATCATCCCAATGAATATGGGTATGAAAGGCGCCGCTTATGGCACCGCCATTGCTCAAACTCTGATCGTCTTCATTCTTCTTAGTCACTTCGTGCGACAACAAGGAACGCTAAAGCTTAACCTGCAAGGCATAGGAATCAGTAGAGCAAAAGCGATTATCAGTCTTGGTACTCCGACATTCTTTATAGAAGTTACTACCGCCATGACCATAGTGTTGTTTAACTACGTCCTGCTCACCCGATTTAGCGAACGTCATATCATCGCCTACGGCTTAACGACCAATATCGGCGTGTTCGCTCTGTTTACGATGGTGGGGATTGCTCAAGCTTGTCAGCCTATAATTAGCTTTAATCACGGTGCAAATCGTCCTGATCGCCTTCATGACATTTTGCTATTAGGAGGCAAAACTGCTATCGGAAGTGGTACTCTATTTTTGTTAGGTATCTGGCTGTTCGCTCCTGTGATTGCATCGTTTTATTTAGGCAGCACAAACGACTTACTTCCTCTTGCAACTACAGCCCTTACATTCTACTTCTTCGGCGTCCCACTCATGGGACTGAATATGGTCATCGCCAATCTGTTCCAAGCCACCGCAAGGCCTAAACAGGCAACACTGATCTCGGTAAGCCGAGGCTTCATATTTGTGCTGCTCGGCGTTTTCCTGCTGCCCGTGGTATTTCCTCACGACGGTATATGGGCTAGCGTTCTATTTGCTGAATCAATCACCGCTGTGATCAGCCTATCCTTGTTATCCAAGTATTGTCCGAAGAAACGATGGTTTATTCGCTATATGCATAGGTAACACGGTCGAGTTGGTTATTTTCATTCCGTGCGTCATCGGGAAGACGTTGCTAAGCCTCGGCCAAATTGCAAGCTCTTAGGTACCTTGCGTCGCCATGAACTGCACGCTTGTACTGAAAAAATCCCTTTCGTCACCATTTTTTGGGGACATTACTTTAATTTTATACATTTATTATGAAGGTGATTTAATAATATAAATAATTGAAACACATGGACAAATTAATTATCACCGCCGCAGTTAACGGCGGTATAACCCCAAGAAGTAAGCAACCCGCTATTCCACACACCCCGAAGGAGATTGCTGACGCTGTCGTGCAATGCAGCCAAGCGGGGGCAAGTGTGGCACACATTCACGCTCGGGATGACGCCGGCCGGCCCAGCTACGACCAATCGGTGTGGCGCGAAATCATAGAACGCATCCGCGAGCGTTCTGACATCCTTCTCAACCTCAGTACATCGGGCTTAAACCTACCCCAAGATAGACCGGAAGAAGATGCTTGGAACCACCTCGAGTATCGTCCAGAAATCGCCTCTTTCAACTGTGGCTCGGTCAATCATGGTGATAAACCTTTCATTAATAGTCCCGCATTGGCAAAAAAACTCGCGCTGGCACTCAAAGCCCATCAGGTCACACCGGAGATTGAAATCTACCATTCTGGTGTCATCCACGAAGCTGTCACGCTCCAGCAACAAGGTTACCTTGGCGAGAAATTAATGTTTGCCTTTGCGATGGGAATTCACGGCGGGGTACGCCCAACCTGCAAAGATTTGCTTCATCTGGTGGATAGCCTGCCAGCCAACAGTCTTTGGTCAGCCATCGGCATCGGTCAAGCACAGCTGCCGCTCAACACTTATTCGATTTTACTCGGCGGCCATGTGCGTACGGGGCTCGAGGACAACATCTACTATCGCAAAGGTGAACTCGCCACCAGCAACGCCCAGCTAGTCGACCGTATTGTCCGGCTATCTCACGAACTGGGCAGAGATGTTGCCACCGTGGATGACGCCAAAGCCCTATTAGGCCTCAGTAACACCCAAACCGCCCCTATCGCAGCAATGACACTTTAACCCAAAGACAAGGAATGACGATTGTGTTACCCCTTCAAACTGACATTCACCCGTATACACTGAGCACAGCAGGAGCACCGTTGAGTGACGATAACCCTGTCGTGATCCTTTTGCATGGTCGCCGACAAACCGAAGACGATATGGCGACTCTGATTGATAAATTAGCTCTGACGGAAGCGACGTACTATCTACCTAGTGCGCCAGAGACTACTTGGTATCCACGTGGATTCACTCGCGAGCTCAACGACAACCAGCCTCAATTGGATCAAGGATTAGAGGTCATCGATCAGATCCTTCAAGCCATACTCTCACAAGGGGTCAAAAGGCAGCGGATCTGGATCATAGGCTTTTCTCAAGGTGCATGCATGGCCGCCGAGTTCGTTCGACGCGCGTTGCAACCATTGGGCGGTGCCATTGTGTTCACTGGTGGCCTGTTTGGTCCAGAGTGTCCTGTGGCCTCCGCTCCGAAGCCAGTATTTGAAGGCATGCCTATGTTGCTATCAGGTAGTCACACTGATACTTGGGTCCCCGCCGAACGCGTGACGCAAACGGCCACCTACTTTGACCAACTCGGTGCACAGGTTCATCTTGAGATCGCGAGCGAACGCGCGCATCACGTCAGTCAAGCGGAAATCGAACTTGCCAGAGGCTTGATCACCGCGTGCTATGCGCCAGCAGATGAGGAGGTTGCCCATGTCTAATGCTTACCTGTGTGACTTCGTCAGAACCCCGATCGGTCGATATGCCGGCGCCTTATCCTCGATCCGAGCTGATGATCTCGCAGCGATTCCCTTAAAAGCACTCACTGAGCGTCATACCACGGTCGATTGGCGCCGTGTCGACGATGTTATTTTAGGCTGTGCGAATCAAGCAGGCGAAGATAACCGTAATGTGGCACGGATGAGTTTACTGCTTGCCGGACTGGACACTGAAGTACCGGGTTCTACCGTCAACCGACTATGTGCCTCTGGGATGGAAGCAGTATCCACGGCCGCGAGGGCCATTAAATCGGGCGAAGCCAACCTTATCATTGCCGGAGGAGTCGAATCAATGTCACGCGCTCCTTACGTAATGGGAAAAACCGATGCTCCGTTCGCACGCAACGCTGAACTCTATGACACCACCATGGGTTGGCGTTTTATCAACGCTAAGCTAGAAGCGCAGTATGGCGCATGCACAATGCCAGAAACGGCAGAAAACCTTGCCATTAAATTTGGCATCAGCCGACACGAGCAGGATCTATTTGCTCGCTCAAGTCAGACCAAATACGCGGCGGCGCAAGAACGCGGCTTCTTCTGCAACGAAATCGTGCCAACCGAGGTACAGCGTCGGCGTCAAGATCCGTTAGTGGTCGATACTGATGAACATCCTAGGCTATCTACTCTCGAGACTTTAGCCAAACTTAAACCCGTCGTGCAGGCACATGGCACTGTTACGGCGGGCAACGCATCTGGCATTAACGATGGAGCCGCAGCACTCTTAATTGCCTCAGAGTCAGCACTGAGCGAACACCAATTGACGCCCAAGGCACGCATCGTCGCCACGGCCTGCGCGGGCGTAGAACCCAGCATAATGGGCTTTGGTCCAGCACCGGCGATAAAAAAGGTGTTGGAACTGACTCAACTATCTCTTGACCAAATGGATGTGATTGAGCTCAACGAAGCCTTTGCATCTCAAGTGATCTCCGTGGTCAAACATTTAGGCATTAGTCCTGATGATCCACGCCTCAACCCCAATGGTGGCGCGATCGCACTCGGCCATCCTCTAGGCATGAGCGGGGCTCGGGTGATTGGAACGGCGATGAATCAGTTGGCCTCGCAAAAGGGAAGATATGCACTATGTAGTCTGTGTATCGGCGTCGGCCAAGGCATGGCCATGATCATCGAGCGCATCTGATTTTTGCTCTTATTCGGGCGACGTCATGGCCTTGGAGCCTTTCGTCGCCTTTCTCAATACCCACATTAAGGAGTCACCTCTGTGGAATCGTCCTCCAGCTCTACCCCTCAACTAGGGATCACCCAACGTCTTCGCCGTTTACGCACCACCCCGATCATGCGCACCATGGTTCGTGAACATGATGTACAACTGTGCGATTTAGTTTATCCACTCTTTATTGAAGAAAACCTCTCTTCTCCAGTGCCCATCACTGGCCTGCCAGGGTTAACAAGACTCCCTGAATCCAAGCTGGCCGATGAGATCAGGACACTGGATGCGTTGGGGATCCGCTGCGTCATGCCATTTGGAGTCAGTCATCACAAAGATGACATCGGCAGCGACACTTGGCAGCGAGACGGCCTGCTCAGCCGTATGATTCGTACAATTAAGTCAGCATGCCCAGACATGATGGTGATTCCCGATATTTGTTTCTGTGAGTATACGACGCACGGACATTGTGGTGCCATCACCGATCAGGACGTGGACAATGACCAAACAGTGGCGAACCTAGTCAAGCAATGTGTTAATGCCGCAGAGGCTGGAGCCGATATGCTCGCTCCATCGTCAATGATGGATGGTCAGGTCGGGGCGATCCGTCGAGGTTTAGATGCCGCCGGGTTTAATAAAGTGGCGATCCTCGCGCACAGTGCGAAGTTTGCGTCGGCGTTTTATGGCCCATTTCGTCAAGCAGTGGAGTGTGAACTTCAGGGTGACCGACGTACCTATCAACTCGACTATGCCAACGGACGTCAAGCTCTCAGTGAAGCCATTCTGGATGAGCAAGAAGGTGCTGACATCTTGATGGTGAAACCCGGCACCCCATACCTAGACGTCTTAGCTCAGTTGCGCTCTCAAACACGGCTTCCTCTGGCTGCCTATCAGGTCAGCGGAGAATACGCGGCCATTAAATGCTCAGCACAAATGGGCATCATCAACGAGCAGGAAGCGGTGTTGGAAACCCTAACCGGTTTTAAACGAGCTGGCGCTGATCTCATTGTCACTTACTTTGCCAAGCAGTTCGCGTTGTGGCAGCAAGCAGCACTAAGTACGATGCCAATAACGGAGTAAGGCATGAGCTTAAAAGATTACACCCTATGTGTGCTCATCATGGCAATTTGGGGGCTAAATTTTTCTGTCGTCAAACTGGGGTTGGAAGCTCTAGACCCCATGTTGTTGACCGCATTGCGCTTTACTTTAGCAGCGATCCCAGCGGTCTTTTTTGTTAAGAAACCTGACGTCCACTGGGGATACCTCGCGGCCTATGGTCTGACATTTTCAGTTGGGGTTTGGGGGCTATCTACTTGGGCAATCGGTGAGGGCTTATCTCCAGGTATGGCCGCTTTACTGATCCAAACCAACGTAGTGTTCGGTTTGGGGCTAGGCTGGTGGTTACTCAAAGAGTCAGTCAGTCCTCAACGTTCAATAGGAGCAGTGATCGCCTTGTGCGGTCTTACGCTCAGTTTGACGGTGACTGACGGCTCTGTCACTTCAGCAGGTGTGGGGCTGATTTTGATCGCAGCCTTATGTTGGTCGTTATCAGGGGTTATACTCAAGCGCTCCCAAACGAAACAGGTGTTCGCCTTCAGTGTGTGGTCGATGCTTTTTGCCCCTATACCGCTGTGTTTCCTGTCTTATCTTCAGGTGGGCACGCAAGGGCTAACTACATTAATTGACCATATGACATTGTCTGGGGCCTTTTCCATTGTGTATCAGGCGTACTTCACCACCTTATTTGGCTACTGGATTTGGAATAAATTGGTGATGTCTTATCACCTATCACATGTTGCTCCATTTACACTTCTTGTGCCCCTGTTTGCCTTATTTGGTTCAAGTGTTTGGTTTGATGAGGTAATTACTACCCAAAAAGTGGTAAGCTGTAGCCTGATTGCTCTAGGGCTATTGATTGGCAGTCTCCCTGCCACCAAGTTCACCACGCTCGCTCAACGTCTGAGAAAAGCGTAGACCGACACGTACAACAAAGGAAGGTGCGTATTTTCACTCATCGTCAACCGTGCGTTCAGACCGCACGTCAGCTTATGGATCGCATTTGGAATGACAAAGTGACAGAGGCCGTTACCGACGTTATGACCTCTAACACTGTGATTGAAAGCCCGCTTCAACTGTCGGTCGGTTCCAGCTCTTTTTGTGAGACATTGAAAGTGTGGCAACGCGCCTTTCCGACGCTCGAATACAAGGAAGACCGAGTAACCACCTTCGACAACAACATCGTTATCGAATGGAGCGCCAAAGGCACACATTTAGGTGAATTTCTAGGCGTGTCCGCGACAGGCAAAGGACTGGTTTATCAGGGCCGCTCCCAATTGACGTTCGTCAATAATAAAGTCAGTCACTACGCGTCCGTTGTCGATACAAAAGGCCTGCTAAATCAGCTAATCGATGGCTATGCACCGAGCTCAGCATCGATAAAGTCAAACAAGGTGTCAGATGAATTGTATTCGATCATCCCGCAATTGCTTTCTCCATTCTTAACTCGCCGTCAAGTCGAGTGCCTGTCGCTCTCGACTCTGAGTTTGTCAGTCAAAGAAGTAGCGTCGACGTTGCACATCAAAGACAGTTCGGTGCAAACCCACCTCAAGCGCGCCTTCGAGTTGCTCAACGTCAGCAACAAAAAAATGTTTATGGCCTACATCTGTGAAAACAATACGATTGAACTGCTGATCCGAATGGGCCTCTACCTCAAACAAGCCGCCTAGTGTGCTCAAGAGTTAGTTACCCACATACAAAACTGAGGAGTCAGAGCGGAACACGCAAACCTGCAACAGCTCAAAATGTCAGACATAGCACGGAGATAAACTCGGCTTATCCATGCGTTAAGTAATTTTGTTTGAGGACACACTTAGCGTGAGCATGAATCCGAGCCTGCTGCGATTCGTATCGACTAGTGTCTTAGTGTTCAGAGCGCAAAGCCTTGATTTGACCGTAAAGCTCGTCCGCTTCTGCGGTTAGGCGCGAGTAGGTGCGAATATCTCCACGTCGTTGGGCTTGCATCGCTTGTTCAAGCAACATGGAATGACGTTTCTTGAGCTTTTTCATCGGATTACTTTTAAGAAATGAAAACATTGTGACCTTCTTTGGTGTATTTTTTTACTCTATACGCACCCTCTCATCATTTAGGTCAAATATCCCCTATATTAGACGACATACACATGGCAAACATCCACCGAATTTTGAGCCACCACCCTCATATTCGGCCCTACCACGTTCTATCCAAGTCTTCACTGTAGAGTAGAATCGCACGCTGATAGGCGCTAATCGCATCGCTGTTAGTGGTCGATACAAGTAGCTCTAGCAATAGCTCAACGGCTTGTTTAGAGCGGCCGACATTGTACAGGCACATCGCGTAGAAAGGACGCACCTCAATGGCATCTGGGTACTCACTCAGCGTTTGTTCAAAATAGTTCAAAGCGCTGGCGTACTCCCCTAGACTTCGATAAGTACTGGCCAAGCCAAATAATGCATCTAGACGCTCACTACTGGACAACTGCCCCGCCAGCGACGCTAAGTAATGCTTAATAGCTTCTTGCTCTTTGCCCTCATTGTCATAGGACCACGCGATCTGCAGATGCGCTTTGGCAGCATAATCTTCATTAGTCAATAATGAACCCAACAAGGATCTGGACTCACAGTAATTTTCGTCTCGGCGCAACTTAATCGCCTGATTAATGATATCTTCCATACATTCCTCTTGGTATTGGCCCCGTTGCTAAACGTTGTGCGACCTCAATGAGTGTCAGTGGTCCTGTAGGACGTTTTACCTCGTCACACCAGTTACCACCTATCAATTGCTTTCGCTTTAGTGTGGAGGCATTATCTCGACCATAGCGCCAAACGCGGCACGCCGTCATCTGTCTTGTAACAGAAAGCACACCACCATCACAGCTTGGCCCATCCGCTCAGCCTAGATTTACGCTAATGTGAGCGGCTATTGCCATTTGTTAGGATTTAAGAATCGCAACACGTCATCGACCAAGCGTTTTCGGCTCGATTGCGGATAGTCAACAGGCGAAAATGGCATGGCAACTTGATCGTATATCGAGACCCACTGAAGCCAATCGCATCGCTCTTGTTCAGTGTATGTGTTTTTTTGACCATTGTTCGTTATACGAGTCAGCGCCGCCACGGCGACTTGTTTTTCAATCAGTTTAACCACACTAGATGGTTGACGCACGCAAACCCCAAAAGTTCCTTGCAGGTGATGCTGCCAAGTGGAGGCTGCCATTGCCTGCAAGGTGTCCGAACCGTTCATCGCCTCTGCAAAGACTGTCCTAAAACCGACATTTGCGCTCGCCGTCTCTGCAAACGTCACCAAAAACTGACCACGAAGTTGGTCGGAAAGGTTGGGAATATTTTCATAATCTGGGAACTGCCGCCTATGGCGGTGATACCAGTCAATGACACACGGGGAAAAATACTCATCGCTGACGCAGCCGTGTGCTGAATGTTGGCCAAACACTTGCGTATACACTGAGCCCTTTTCTACTTTATATGACCATGATGGGATCATACCGGATGCGATAAGCTGGGTGAGCATTTCTGCGCGGACACTGAGCCTCTCCGCCAGCTCACTGCGGCGAAGATAATGAGTGTTCAAATAGTCTTGTAAGGGGAGAGATTTCAAAGGCTTTATCCTGATTGTCGCCGCGTCGCCACCAGCGATGCGAGCGTGGTTGTACGGGGCAACTTGTACCGCCCGTTTGGTCATCTTCGGCTCAGTATATCTATGTAGCAAGACTTTACTTCGATGAGCATCGAACCGTGGATGTCTGTCCCCGTACTCTCAGGCCAAGCACGGGGACATTAGCCTCACTGATTGTTCAATAACGCTCATGATTTAGAACATAGTTCAACGCCCGATGGGATCGATGTACACCTTTTCACCGCACTTTCCTTGCCTAAATTTCCCCGGCTCGGCCATATGAAGCAACGCAGCCAGTTCGGTCTGCTTTTCAACCTCCAGAGGCAGAGCGATTTGCAATTCTGTTAAATAAGAACGCTTGGCGTGAGAGCGGCACTGAAGCCTTAACTGCTGATCGGTGTTTTGGCCAAACGCCGTTTGCCATGCGACTCTAAGATCTTTGACCGCCACCTCTTCACCAATGTGAGTTCGCACGAAGCGGGCAAACGACGACATATTCACCTGTTCAAGCAACACCATAGACTGGTTATAGTAGCCATCAGCATCCCAAACCGTCTGACAAGTACCATGGTTGTGCCACTCATGTCGTTGTAGACACGAACCGTATTTTGCGCTTGGCATCGCTTGACCCAGTCGGCGACGAACGTCTTTTGACAACTCAACAGGCGGGTAATCACAGAATGTCGGCGTATTCGGGTTCTTCTCGGGTTTACCTTGAACGTCGCCACAATAGCCATACCAAGGGCGTTTATTCTGCCCATTACATTTTGGGTGATTAGGCCACAGGCCATGAATAACAAAATTGCTAGCAAAATTAACGCTTTCATCGCGCACTTCGCATTCCGGTTTCTGCTTAGGATCGTAATTGGAGACGGTCTGGCAAAAACCCGGCTGCCAAGACACTGCAAACACATACGAAGTCGCTTTCCCTGGAGTGCGACAAAAGGTGCTAAGAGCACCTTGTTCCTGAGGCTTACGTGCTTGATAGGTCGCCTCACCGCAGGAGGCATTGACCCAACGTAGTTCAGGCTCAGCACCTGGAACCGTGATCCGTACCCAAGACAGAACTGGAGAATCAATCACCTCGTTGATCTGATAATGACGCTGGGCTTGGGTCATCCACTGACCAGGGTTAGTCTGTTTGTTTTTACTTTGGTAGGCTGGGCAAGATTGGTTGGCTACAAAGGTACCGCTTGCCAGTTGGGGAGCGCCCGTCACTACCGGAGCCCACAATACACTCATCAGCAAGGCAATCAAAAGCCTGCAATACTGTACAAACCCTTTGTTAAAACGAATCATATTCTTTTTCCTTTGACGTTGACTATCGGTGATGGATTGACCGCTTTATAGTAATGCATACAAGCGTATAGGTTCGGAACCTTTGTAGGTTGTTCTGCTTTGAGTTCCCGTTCCCAAACTGCTTTGGGTGGCAGTCATCATGGTCTAACGGATCTAACTTGAGGCCAATCAACTTGTTTAAATTACGTGCTCTATTTTATATTTTTAACTAACTGATACTTTGCTGTTCCTCCAATTACGCTAGAATAACATCTGTCGCAAAGCCAATTAGGTAGGTAGATGATAAATAATGAGATCTTGCTCTACCCCATCTTGAATACAATAACTTGGACTAACATTGGTTAGCAGCCCACCACACTTTTTCACAATATGCTGAGAAACCGACTTTCCTTGCAGACAATAAATTCCCACTATTCGTATGACATATTGTTCCTTAAGTCGGGCTCAATACACAAACAGGTAATATTGCGCCCTTGGGCTTCGTGAGAGTCCAATTGAGATAGGGAGTAGGTGTGTTGATAAAGAGATCAGGATCTAACTTTGCGTAAGGCAAGAGCTTAAACCTCGTGGTCGGATGAGCCTTATTATTAAGATATAAAGTATATATTTATCAGTATATTAGATTAAACTCCCAAACCCTCCCACTATCGTGGGAACGGTTGCATTATCCACCATTGCCCCCCTATAATCGCGCCCTCCAAATGTTACAACTTTGTAAATGGTAATTTTTATTTTGTAATAATTTTCTTACTTGTATTCATTTATTGGATATACAGAGACGGAACTCCCCTTGCGGGCTAGACCAATGACATTTGGTACTCCCTATTTATCTCACAAATTAATAATAAGAGAGAGACTATGAAAAAACCTACTCTGGCGTTAGCCGTTTCGCTTGGGCTAGGCGCCGCCATCACAACGTCCTCGGTGCAAGCTTCTGGCCTTCATGGCGCATGCTATGACTACGCCTCCAAAACTAGCAGTACTTCCACGTCCGTTGACTACCAAGCCGCTTCGACCACTTTGGTTCGTAGCTTAGTAGGCCTTGCACTTGGTAGTTCATCTGATCTGTCGGCTCTTGCCACCTTGTATCCCATCTTGTATTTCACCATTACCAGCGGCATCGCCGAAAAAAATGTAACTGGCGCTGACCCCGAGTTGGTCGCGTGTCTCGCCCAGTTTGAATCACGCTTATCGAGTTTGGAAGTCGACCAATTGACCGACGACATGTACGCTTTAGAAACCATTATCCATGACGTACAGCGCAATGTCTCATCTGGGTTGGACTACTACCAGTTTGAGGCCGCAGAGCGCTACGCGGATTTAGCCAATGAATTGGCGTACAAGATCCAAGATCGCTTTGCCGATATGGAGAACGGGCAAGGCTCTATCGCTGTATTTGATACGCTGGCCAACACTACCATCCCTGGGTTTGTTGCGGCCATGCAAATGGCGTTTTTGCATCGTGCAGAGTTCGACCACTATTGTCAAAACCTCTCAGAACCACCTTATTGGAGTGGGTTGGACAACGATGCGCTACCGTCGTATGCAACTCTATTCGATGTTTATGACTACAACATCGATATCGAATCGGTTCTGACTCGTCCAATCTCAGCAAAGACCTACGATTACAACTGCAGTCTTGGCTACGGAACCTTTTTTGATTTCATGAATGTCAAACAAGGACTGTGGAGCGAGACTCTTCAGCAAATCGGCCTAAAGGTAGTCGTCAATGGCCGAAATGCCAATCTGATCTCAATTAACGTCGATCTGAACAACTCTAAACTGATGGACTACCGAGCCTCGTTCATTGGTCAGTGTAACGGAGAAACCTACACCGATGAGTACAGCGGTTACACCAGTTATCCGAGCTCGCTGTGTACTACTTGGAGAGAAAGTCGCGTGGCTCAGGTGTACAACGAATCCCTGGTGGATCCAAACTCCAAGATCACAGACGTCAAAGCGACACTCTACGACTTGGCCCATGTGATTGATGCGTGGGATCTAACCAATCTCATCAAAACACGTAATGAACACCTTAACTCAACCGGATCCATTGACTTTCATAACGCATTACGCCTAAGACACACCGAGCACAATCGCTGTATGAACGCCGCCGGACAATTATCGGCTTACTGCAAAACCAACGCCAACCACTTTATTTTTGAACCTTACAGCGATGGTTACTCTATTATGCGGGGCGAAGACGCGCGTTACCTCAAAGACAAAGGAGAAGTAGACACGGGGTTTGTAATCCGCTCTGTACGCGGCACCGATTCTACGTGGTATTTAGATGGACCAAATACACTTGGTGTTTATCAGATCCGTAACAAGCATACCCAATTGTGCTTGCAGGCTGATGATAGTGCTGCGGTAATGACGACCAATTGTTCTTTGGACACCTACGTTTGGAACATCGATGGTAGCCATGTACCCACCGATGACCGCTTAGTACGATTCAAAAATGTTCAAACTCAGACTTGTCTCAGCGAAGCGTGCAGTGCCAACGCGTATGAATTTGTGCTGACCGAACTGGCTGATGGCTACGAGGTCCAGCGCTGGACGGACGCCGCATACCTCAAACATCAAAGCAGTGGGATAGTCTTTTCCAGCACAACCTACTATTATAATGATGCGCCACGCGCTGGGGGCACGATTTCCATCAACGGAGACAGCGTGTGGTATATCCTTGATACGAATGGGGATGGCTATTTTGCCCTGCGTAATAAATCGACAGGACAATGCATGATGTCGGGTACCAGCGTCCAAGCGTGTGGCGATGATGTAGCGGCTGAAGTATGGGCTCTCGAATACCAAACCCCACCAGTAGGACAAAACCTCGCGCTTGAAGACGATGGTCGTTGTTTGGCGAAAAAATACAACGTCGCTGGTTCACCCGACGGCTACGCCGTGAGCAACTGCCGCCTGTCGAAACAGCATTTGTCGTTGGAAAGCTACAACGATGGGTATCTGCTTATGGACACTGGTAATCGAACTTACTTAGCGGACGAAGGAGCCAATGAGTATGACTTTGCTGCCATGGCTACCGTTAGTACAGCCAATGACAACGCCACCTGGGATTTCTTGGGACCTTACAATAACGACAAGTTCCAGATCCGAAATCGCAGTACCGGAAAGTGTCTCAAATCCATGCAAGCCAACCAGTGGAATTCTTACCGCGCAGTAGTGATCAATTGCAATGATGAAAGCAGTAAAGCTTGGACCTTTTCAACCAATTGATTCTATGTAACTACATTTAAGGCGCGATCTCGCGCCTTTTTTCGATATGGTTTACCAGTGAAAAATACGCGTTTGTATCACTAAGAGAACACACTGATTAGTTGATTGCATTGTGTTTTTCACCTTTTATTTTCAAAGTACCCTCAATTTCCTAATAAGAGCGACCAACACAATACGAAGCTGACGCATCATCAAAATGCCGCGGGTTGCGATTCCGACTTGAAATATGTGTGCTGTTTATTTGGCTAAATCTATCCACTGTCCCTGAGTAAGTTGACCTAAATTCTGTGGATTCAGCTTAAATACTGAATTGGGTGTTCCTGCTGCTGCCCAGATTTCGGAGTACTGATTTAGGTCTTGGTCTAAAATGGTGTGGACTGATGAATTGTGAGCGACGGGCGGTACTCCGCCTATAGCGTAACCCACTTTGTCACGTACAAAAGAAGCGTCGGCTTTGGTAAGAGTTATCCCCGTCGCATGTTTGACTTTGTCAGCGCAAACCATGTTAGAGCCAGAGGCAACAACGAGCACAGGCTCACCTGTTTCACCATGCTTAAAGATCAACGACTTGGCTATTTGGGAAACTGTACACCCGATAGATTCAGCAGAATCCGATGCTGTACGTGTAGAATTAGGCATCTCCTGCACGACAAAATCTTGGCCGTTTTGAGATAAAAACTCTTGTACTTTCATTGACGAAGACTTCAGTTCCTTTGACATATACTCTCCTTAGTTTCGCTGACTGGACGATAAACATACCGCACTATTGAAGGGTGAGCAACGCAAGACCAATACCGCCGCACACCATATTAAACGTTAAAACGAATGGGTAAGAAATATGCTATGCATTGCATTTTTCTCTTGACGAATTTGTTAGCCATATTGACTGAAGTTTACCGATTCCTTCATTAAGTTTGTTAGAGGCAAAAACAACGGCTCAGGGAGTTGGTCCAGCTCAAACCATTGCCACTGCTTACATTTATCCGGTTCCATAACCTCAGGCTCTCCACTAGAACAAGAAGCTACCACGAACAATGTTACGTAGTGCTTACCTTCTTTTTCGAAAACATCATTGGTGAAACCTAATTTGGTAAACGAGTCGACAGATAAACCTGTTTCTTCGAGTGTTTCACGCTTTGCGCACTCTTCAATACTTTCACCCAGCTCAAGATGCCCGCCGGGTGTCGCCCATGTATGAGCGCCGTGAGAACCAATACGCTCCCCGAGTAAAACACGTCCTTCCCTCAGAATGACCGCAGCGACACCTACTCGTACTTCCTTATTCAAACTTTACTCCTTTTTGAAAACCTTTTATTCAATGTCACTAAGTAACAAATCCTAGACATCCACCCTCGTATTAGTCGCAACATGTGGTAGATGTCTGTTTTAGTCGCAGAATGTGAACGACCGCGAAAACAAACGACAATTTAGCGAAGAAGATAGCGATGTTAAGTTGATTCTCTTCGCCAAGTGACAGTGTGAACACGGTAGAAACCTTACACCAATCCTCCATATGCTGCATATTATGTTGGAAAAGGCGAATTGATTGCTTGTGTTATGCTACCTTGTCGCCATTGGGTGATTGGGGTTTAATTGAAGAAGATCCCATAGGTTTCCATACAAATCTTCGAATACAGCGACCGTTCCATAGTCCTGTTCAGCTGGCTCTCGAACGAACTTAATACCTATCGCTTTCATACGTTCAAAGTCACGCCAGAAATCATCAGTATTGAGGAACAGAAAGACTCGACCGCCGGTTTGATTACCAATGAAGTCATGTTGCTCTGGTTTAGAGGCTTTAGCCAATAACAAGGTAACACCATGAGAGTTTGGTGGTGCCACAACCACCCAACGTTTGTCTTGTTCAGGCTGATAAGTGTCTTCAATAAGCTCAAATTTGAGCTTGTTTACGTAAAAATCAATCGCCTCATCATAGTCTTTCACCACTAAAGCGACATGGACAATGCTCTGTTTCATCGTATTCCTTCGTTAAAGATGTCGACCAGCAGCATACCACAAACGTAAACATCTCTGCTTAAACACTGGCTAACGTTAGGAGTACCCTGCCGAGCGTTGTAAGCTGCTCTAAATTTCATAGTAGTTCTCTAGTCTTTACACCACACGCTTCGGACACCAACACGAGAAAAACCAACCGCTTTACAATTCTTACTACTCGTGCTGTTTGGCATGACATCCGTTAAAAGCACCTTTACACCCAGAGAGATGGCATCTGAGATTCTCGCTCTCAGCAAAGCTGTTTGACAACCATTTGAACGAGAGTTCTCTTGTGTATACGCATTGGCTAATATTGCAAATTCATTGTCGATAAAGCTCGTTGCCCACGCACACGGCTCGCCATTTATTTTTGCAACATAACAACGAAAGGTATCTGTGCAGTACAGTGAACGTTTCTTCTGCCAAATTTCATCTGAGCACTCTAGACCTGACGTTTTGAGTAAAGCTAGAAACGCATCAGCATTATCTTGTGTCCATCGTTCCACGGTTATCTCGTCAGATGCTTCTGCAATCGCTACGTAGTTTACTGCTCTTAGTTCGAGAAATTCATGCTCATAAGCTGGCACGAACTCGTGGCTGGATAACCACGCCTGCAATTCATGGGTTTTGGCCTGTGGCTCGATAGAGATTTCTGGAGAAAAGCCATTCTGATACAAACTCAAATGACTCTCTAAGCCTTCTTTAGAAACAACATCATGAATGATGATCTGGTTGTCATACTTACGTGTTTTGTCTACAAAAACTGAACACCCTTGAGACTCAGCCGTAAAAAGCTCACTTTCTAAATCTGTGGAAAGAGTTCGCTGATTATTAAATTGAAAATAAGAGCCATATACATCTTTGGCGCTTTTATCTTGCATCGTTACCTCGATATTGAATGACGTTTAACGCTCTGCTAAGGTTGAGCTACGATTTATAAAAACACCACGCGGTGCGATTCATTCTTAAATTTGTTATGCGCGTTGTACCGAACGCACGGGTACCCAACCAATCTCTCCTGTTGACCTCGAAACGCGATACCACTCATTGAGTTCATACAGCACTGACAAGCTTTCGCCAATGACGGTGTTAAGCTCAACGTTATCATAATCTTGAAGCAAGACGCCTTCAGAGTTACCTTGCCTCTTTTCGATATATTGAACTGGCGCCCAGCCCTGCTCTCCTTTATCACTCGTGATAAAGATCCAATTAGGAAACTCGTCGTCAATAGCACCCAGAGAGACTTTATCTCCTTGCTTCAAGTAAAACGGATTAGGGTATTCTGATACATGCTTTTCAATGGCCACTACTTCCATGATTTCTCCATAGTCTCCTACTTTCTTATTCTGCCACTTAAACATTTAACCTTAGAATAAAAGGAGTTTACCAAACGGCCTAAAATCTTTTAATTCACTGTATTTATTATTTTTTAAAGAAGAAACAATGACAACGCGCCCACTGATAGCGCTTACTATCGTTTTTTTTCACTGACGGTTACTGTGTGCTGCAACAAAGCACACCCCAATAAAATCAGAGGAACGTTAGTGGTAACCGGATTAAAGGCCGCCATTAGACTGAAAGGGGCCACAACTGACGCGAAAACCAACAGCCCGATCAAACCAACCAGATTGAGTACTTGAATGAATGTAATCCGATAAAACAGAATAAAAGCCAGCCCAAAGATGACCTCGCCTACCCCAGCGGCTTTAATCAACATATAGGTATGCTCATCGGAAAAACCCAAGCTACCCGTCATTGTTTGCTCTAATGGTGCAATTTGTAATAGTTTTGGAAACAATCCATGGTAAATCCACGTCAGTCCAATGACATAACGAGCTGATTGGATGATATTCAGCACACTAATGCCTCCCGCAACTTACGACACTGCATTATTACGACTCCTCTTATAATTTCCATATAAAACAACCAGTAGATATACATCACCCATTCTAAACGGATGAATTTCGCCAAAAACATACCTGATGGATTGGGTTTAATAGATCATGCCAACTGTGAATAGTCCGCTTGTAGAAACGCCTGTATTTAAAGCCAAACCAGCCCAGTGTATGGTTTCGTTGTTAGGGATTTCAGCCTACTTTCAAGCGAACCTGAGTGTATCTCCAATTTGTGACCGTCAGGGTCCAAAATGTAGAGTGACTGTCCTTCACTTTTATTCTCTTTCCATACTTCCACCCCCGATGAAACGACACGCTTCGCAAAGGTTTCAAATTGTTCAGATGCAATATCGAAAGCGATATGGGTATAGTCAGTTTTTGCGCAGGGCGCATCAAGAGAAAGACAAAACCAGAGCTCTCCTACAGATAAGTAAGCCCCCTTATCCCATTTTACATGAGCAGTGAAACCTAAAGTCTCTCTATAAAACTTAAGAGAGGACTCCAAATCACTCACTGCAATGGTGATATGATTTAATCCTAAAATCACCGCTTCCTCCATAAAACCCAACGATGGAATGAAAAGTGCCAAGCGTTACGAATCTCTGTTGTGCGGTTTGCTGGAGGACACCTTCACCAAACCTATTGTTCATTTGCATGGTCTAGCTTCATCAACTTCAATCCAGATAATTTCCCTGCTCTTATAAATCGACGAAGAACTTCTGACTTACATATAAATCCACAGTATTCATCTGAGCCTTGATCCCAAAGCACCACTTGATAACCTCTCTCTTGCAACCAACGATCATAAACCACTAATAAACTCCATACAGACGCACCTTCGACTGAGACATTAATATGAAATTTATCTTCTATGCTATAAGTCTTCGTCATTGCGTTAGCTTGGGCCTCTACCTCGTCAGTATCACACCAATCAATACGGAACATTAACCAGTATTTACTCTCATCAACTTCCCCAAGAGTAGACAAAAGCTTTTCATCAAAATGCTCACTCTTGCTTTGATCAAAGAAGTCCAACACTTTAGCTTTATCATCATCAGGCAAAGGCGAAATAATTGCGGAAAGCAGCCATTTCTTTTCCTTTAATATATAACTCCCAGCTAGCGTCAATAACACTACTATGGCAATGAATAATTTCGCTACAAAAACCATTTAGACTCCCAAAAGGTGAAATTTTCCCTTTCATCTAACAGCTAAATCACACCATAAATCCAGTAAATTCCAATAAATTCAGGACACACACCAAAAGAGCTTGCCGCACGTAAACCTAAAAAATCGTGATCGCTGCCTGCATGAGAAAGGTGTTGGTGAACTTAAACTCGATTCCAAGTGATGGCGTAATATAAGAATTTCGCTAAAACTTACTATAAACACCGTACTCGAAGGTTAGATCCGCCAGTACCTTATTAGCATTACAGTTCCCACCCAGATTTATAGGTTCTAGCACTCAGCAAACTACAGAGTTCATCCATTACTTTCATAGATTTTTCAAGCCTAGGCTTCCTCTCATCCGAAAGGACATCATTGACCCAATGACGATTATGAACATATAGGTTGTACGGATTGATAATACACTTGAAGTCAATACTCAATGACGTCGAGAGCGCCGAATCGGCCATGTAACTATGAGGTAGGCCCGCTGAGGTGACAAACGTCACTACTTTATCAAATAGTGCACCAGTTAGGCTACCGTCAGGAGGTGTCGACCCAACATATTCAATGTACTTCTTTAATTCGGAACAACATCCCCAATTATAGATAGGGCTGCATAACACGATACCACTCGCCTCAGACGTCAGTTTATGTAACGCTTTATATTGTTCGGTCTGATATATTTTGTCGTTGTCAAAATTTGGTACATCAAATTCGGCCAAATCAACAAATTTAACCTGTCTACCCAACGACTGTAGCTCATCAATACAGAGCTTAGCGATTTGACGACTTCGACTATTTGGGTCCAAGCTCGAACTGACTACCAAAATGTACATGTTCTCTCCTATCGAATACCAACGTCCTGCTAAGCGGCTAGTGACGCCAACCATCATACTAAACCAAAACACTAAGACTGATTAACAGTAAAACGCTGTTAGCACATCTTGAGCAACTTGCTAGGTATGATATTAGCGACGACCATATTTTAGATTTTGAAATTCTCGACGTTGATTCGTCACTTCGTACAACACAATTCCACTTGAAGTGGCCAAATTTAGGCTCTCGATGATACCAAACATGGGAATGCTGACACAAAACTCAGAGGATGTTATTACATTTTCACTCAAGCCTTTGGATTCATTACCAAACCATATAGCCAAACGTTTTTGTGTAAAATCGCCGTTTTTGAGCTCAACGTTGATTTTACCTTTGATATGAGGAGAAGTTGCAACAGAACAAAATTTATTCGCTGCTAAATGGTCTAAACAAGACTGTGTCGAATCGAATCTTTTTACGAAACTCCACTTAACCGCAGAAACAGAGGGTTTTACGAGGGGGTTCCAGTGGCGCATATCCTGCCAATCCTCTGGCAAATCTCGGTTTTCGTCTACGATATAGACTTTTTCTGCACCAAGTGCATTTACATTGCGAACAACTGAGCCAATATTTTTTAGGGATTTAGGATTTTCTAAGACAACAATAAGATTTTTACATCTAAAATCTTTTATTTCATCAGCTCTCTTTCGTAGAGCACTCTTACTACTTGCTTCTTCTGGCACTATCTTATCCTAAACACATCATATTAATAACAGGCAGTCTCGTTTTTCTATCTGCTTGACTGACAGATAATTTATCATAAATAACCACATTGGAGTAAAGTAATTTTAGTTTACTTAAATTCATAGTAAATTCAGGACACACACCAAAATACGCAATGTAACCCTGTATTTAAGGCTATATATGAACAAAGACTTTCGGCACGAAAACCTAAAAAATAGCAATCGTTACCAA
This sequence comes from Vibrio sp. T11.5, assembly GCF_027587155.1. Lineage (NCBI taxonomy): Bacteria > Pseudomonadati > Pseudomonadota > Gammaproteobacteria > Vibrionales > Vibrionaceae > Vibrio > Vibrio sp. T11.5. Next base: position 2,078 of record NZ_JAPPTP010000022.1, on the reverse strand, counting down.
TATCAGAAAGATGGTTGTGATATTAAATTTCATGTTAAGAGGCGGTGTTAAGAATATGTCGAGTAAAGGATGAGGGTTAGACAAGGACATCACAGAAAATCTCAGCGATAGTTATCAATAATACAGTCCTTGATAGTCTGTAATGCTGTACGCAACGTTGAGGGTGTAACTGAACCGAGCGCAATTCTGAGTGCATGAGGTACGACTTTAGTAACGCAAAACGGAGCAGCTGTAGAGACCGAAATATTGTGTTTAATAAGCGAAGTTGTCACATGGTCTGACCGAACCCCCTCATTTAAAGGAAGCCAAATAAAATAAGATGCAGGATGACTAATGTAGTCGAGCGGGCTTAAAATCTCCTTCACCAAACGTTGGCGCATTCCAGCATCTGCTCTTTTCTTTTCCTCTAGCTGTTTAACCACCCCATCTTCAACCCAATTCCTAACTATGGTAGTCAATAACGATGGTGTATTCCATGTTGTCACGCGGATTGCTCTTTCTAGATTTGCTCTTAGAGTTTGGGGCGCTATGACTACACCGACACGAAGTCCTGTCGCAACATTTTTTGAAAAACCAGTAATGAAGACCGTTCTTTCAGGTGCATGGTGATAAATCGGTAATGGAGGGTTGTCGACCAAGTAACCGTAAGCGGTATCTTCAATAATTAGAAAATCATAGAGACGAGCAATTTCTGCTATCTCCATGCGTTGTGTATCGCTCAAGACCCAGCCCAACGGGTTGTGCAAGGTTGGCATCGTATACAATGCTTTGATTTTTCTTTGAATGCACAAATGTCGAAGTGCTCGTAAGTCAGGCCCCTCATAATCGAACGAAACAGGGACCAACTCAATATGATAGAGCTGAGCTAGTGCTTTAAAGCCAGGGTAAGTAAGCGCATCTACTGCAACCACATCTCCCGGCTGTAGCAACCCCATTACTGCAACCATTAAACCGTGCTGAGCACCGTTAACAATGAGCAACTCATCAGCACTAAAGGTCATTCCGTGCTTTGAAAAATGGAGCGCGAAGGTCTCGCGGTCACTCTTCGATCCCGCATGAGGTGAGTAAAGCAGATGAGTATCGACCCCTTCCGACACTGATAGAGTGCGTAGCGCATTCCTCAACAGTTCGTCTTGCTCAGGTAAGGTTGGATAGTTGAAGTTCAAATCCACTACATCAGAGGCTATCATTTGTTGGTCCATGCCATGGCTTGTCGGTAAGCTAATGTCTCTGACAAATGTGCCTCTTCCAGTCTCTCCGCTGACGAGCCCCATCGCCCCCAACTCTGCATAGACTCTTGTAGCCGTTGCTAACGATATTGACTCTTCTGCGGAGAGTTTTCGATGCGTTGGCAATTTTGTACCTGCATGTAACCGACCAGATCTAATCGCATCCGCATATCTATCTACAATATTTTTATATCTCGCCTTCACTGATGGGCCTCGCAAATATATGATTTTTAAAACATGTTGCTACTTGCATGCTTTAGTATTCTTACAAGATAACTATTGTTGATACAAGTATTTAACGCGTGAAACTCATCGCTTAACGCAAAGTTTGTGGAACCCAGTAATGGTCTAACTCGATGCTGTTTTCTCTCAGGTGATGACAATTTGGTTATTCAATAGCGGGCAATCTGCACGGCACATTGTCCGCGGTGTCTGCCATTCACCCAAGCATTCCGTCATATGCTTACTTATTCATCAGCTTCTCTTTCTAGATTTAAGTTTACTTCACCAACTGGTTCGCAGTTCCTGCTATCGCCAGGCCAGCACTCTATGTTTAACAGTTTTGTGGCAAGCAATACCTCTGCTCGCGCTTCAAGATCTCTTCATCTTTTCCATTTTGACGTTCTGAAAGCGTCACGTAATCTAGCTTGCTGTGATGATATAGGGTCATGCCTCCTTTTTTTGATAGCTCACTCACTGACATTGAGTATGGAGGAAGTCGCTTCTTTTCTATCTGCTGGAATACGAGACAGGACTCACTCATTACCGCCCATACTGGTTAAATTTTAATAATGGACAACTATCTTACTAAAAGGAGCAATTGCAACATTGTAATAGATACAATTCTTA